>JBEKJO010000248.1:0-6285 GCA_050011195.1 Verrucomicrobiota bacterium
GGGCGAGCGTCCCCGCGAGCCCAAACTCCTCAGACCCACGACAACAATCAGGGCTCGCGGGGACGCTCGCCCTCCCAACCTCAGTGATATACCTCTGCCCCATGCCCGAGCACGTTGCCCTGGAATACGATCACCCGGGCAAATGTCCGCTGTGCGGCATGACGCTCGTGCCGGTGACCCGCGAGACGCTCTCGAAGATTCAGCCGGGCGGGCGCGTCGAGTATTACACCTGTCCGATGCCCGAACACAGCGACGTGCGCGCGGACAAGCCCGGCAAGTGCCCCAAGTGCGGCATGACGCTCATTCCCGTAATGGTCCAGCCCAATTCTGCCCGCCGGCAGTGACATCGAGCGCCTGAGAACCTTTCCCGTTCTATGCTGCAATGCGTCATCGACTTCTCGCTGAGGAACAAGTTCGTGGTTCTGCTGGCCACGGCGGGCCTGGTGCTCGGCGGCCTTTACGCGCTGCGCAACATTCCGCTGGACGCCATTCCAGATCTCTCGGACACGCAAGTGATCATCTACACCGAGTGGCCGGGTCAGGCGCCGCAGATCGTCCAGGACCAGGTCACCTATCCCATCACGACCCGGATGCTATCGGTGCCCCGCGCCAAAGTCGTCCGCGGTTACTCCTTCTACGGCTTTTCATTCGTCTATGTGATCTTCGAGGACGGCACTGATCCCTATTGGGCGCGGAGCCGAGCGCTCGAATACGTCAGCAGCCTCAGTTCACAGTTGCCGAAGAACGTTACGCCTGTGCTCGGCCCGGATGCCACCGGGGTCGGCTGGGCCTTCATGTACTCGATCAATTCCACCAACCGCAGCCTGGCCGAATTGCGCTCCATGCAGGACTGGTATCTCAAATACCAACTCACGGCCGTCGAGGGCGTGTCCGAAGTCGCGTCCGTCGGCGGCTTCGTGAAGCAATATCAGGTGACGGTCGATCCCGCCAAATTGCGCGCTTACAACCTCTCCCTCGCCGAGGTCAGTCTGGCCGTTCAGCGCAGCAACGGCGAAGTGGGGGGCCGATCCATCGAAATGGGCGAGAAGGAATTCATCCTGCGCGTCCGCGGCTATATCCAGGGCCTGGATGATTTGAAGAAGGTCGCCGTCAACGTCGGCGCCAATGGCGTGCCGATTCTGCTGGGCGACGTGGCCAGCGTGCAACTCGGCCCCGATATGCGCCGGGGCATCGCCGAGTGGAATGGCGAAGGCGAAACGGTCGGGGGCATTGTCGTCGTGCGCTACGGCGCCAACGCGCGCCAGGTCATCCAGGATGTCAAGCGACGCCTGGACCAGGCCATGAAAGGGCTGCCGCCCGACGTGACGTATTCCATCGCCTACGACCGCAGCGCCCTGATCCAGCGCGCGGTTCGGACGCTGGAGGAAAAACTCTTTGAGGAAAGCCTGGTCGTGGCGCTGGTCTGCCTTTTGTTTTTGCTCCACTTCCGCAGCGCCCTGGTGGCCATCCTGATCCTGCCGGTCGCGGTGCTGATTTCGTTCGTCATCATGTACGCGCAGGGCATCAGCTCGAACATCATGTCGCTGGGCGGCATTGCCATCGCCATCGGCGCGATGGTCGATGCCGTCATCATTATGATCGAGAACGCCCATAAGCACCTCGAGCGCGACGGCGGAAAGAAACCCCACTGGCAAATTATCCGAGACGCCTCAGTCGAGGTCGGGCCGACGCTGTTCTACTCGCTGCTGGTCATCACCGTTTCCTTTATTCCGGTGTTCACCTTGCAGGCGCAGGAAGGCCGGCTGTTCAAACCGCTGGCATTTACGAAAACCTATTCCATGGCCGCGGCCGCCCTGCTTTCGATCACGCTCGCCCCCATCCTGATGGGCTATTTCATTCGCGGTAGAATGCTCCCCGAAGAGAAGAACCCGCTCAATCGCCTCCTGATCTGGGTTTATCATCCGGTCATTGATTTTGTGATTCGCCGCCGCTGGACGGTCATCCTCAGCGCGGCGGCGATGGTCGTATGGGTTTTCTTCCCTTGGAACCGGCTGGTCACGAATCGCTTGCCGGAAGGCAACGCCAGAACGGTCGCCGGGAAGATCGGGAGACTTTTCCCTTATCAAAACCTCGGCTCGGAATTCATGCCGCCACTTTATGAAGGCGACTTGCTCTACATGCCCTCCACCTTCCCCGGTATCGGCCCCACCCAGGCGCGGCAGATCCTGCAGCAGACCGACAAGATCCTACGGACCTTCCCCGAGGTGCGCAGCGTATTCGGCAAGATTGGCCGCGCCGAGACCGCGACCGACCCCGCCCCAATGGACATGATCGAGACCACTATCCAACTGCGGGACGAAAAGGATTGGCCCGAAGTGGACTTCCGGGACGCCGGCGGCAAGACCCTCGCGCATTGCCGGCGCACCCCGGATGAACTGGCAAATGCGATGAATGCCGCGGTGCAGTTCCCTGGGCTCGTTAACGTCTGGACCATGCCCATCAGGACCCGCATTGACATGCTCGCCACCGGCATCAAGACCCCCGTCGGCATCAAAGTGGCCGGCCCGAACCTCGCCGAACTGGAGCGCATCGCCGCCGAAGTTGAGCCCGTCATCCGGCAAGTCCCCGGCACCGCCAGCGCCTACGCCGAGCGTGTCATGGGCGGTAACTACATCGAGTTCAACATCAATCGCGACGAGATCGCCCGCTACGGCCTTTCAGTCGGTGCCGTCCAGGATGTCCTCGAAGTCGCCTTGGGCGGCCTGCCGCTAACGACGACGGTTGAGGGCTTGGAACGTTACACCGTCAACCTCCGCTACGCCCGCGACTTCCGGGAGAACCTCGAAGCCCTGCGCGAAATTATCGTGCCGACGCCTTCGGGGGCGCAGGTCCCGCTCGGCCAGCTCGCCCGCCTCGACGTCGTGCGCGCCCCGATGGGCATTAAGAGCGAGGGAGCAGTGCCCAACGCCTGGGTCTATGTGGATGTGAAGAACATCGATGTCGGCACCTATGTCCGAATGGCGCAGCGTGCCGTCAACGAGGCCGTCGCCCGCGGGGCCATCCGCCTGCCCAGCGGTTACAGCCTGTTTTGGAGCGGCCAGTACGAATACATGATGCGCGCCCAACAGCGGTTGATGATCGTGGTCCCGCTCACGCTGCTGATCATTCTGTTAATCCTCTACCTCAACACCCAGTCGGTGATCAAAACCGCCATCGTGTTGCTTGCCGTCCCCTTCTCCCTGGTCGGCGCCATCTGGATTCTTTACCTGCTCAATTACAATCTCAGCGTCGCCGTCTGGGTTGGCCTGATTGCGCTCGCCGGTTTGGACGCCGAAACCGGCGTCGTCATGCTGCTCTACCTCGACCTGGCCTATGCCCAATGGCAGCAGGAAGGGCGGATGAGGGGCCTCACGGACCTGCGCGACGCGGTTTATCACGGCGCCGTAAAGCGTGTTCGTCCCAAAGCCATGACCGCCGCCGTGATCATTGCCGGCCTCCTCCCCATTCTCTGGAGCCACGGCGCCGGGGCTGATGTGATGAAACGCATCGCCACCCCCATGATCGGCGGCGTCGTCACCTCCACCGTCATGGAGCTGGCTGTGTATCCAGCGATCTTCTACCTGTGGCGCTCGCACCGCCTCAAGGGAGGTTGATCGGCGGAGCGAAATGAGCCGGCTTTTGAGTGAAAGTCGCGACAAGGAGCGCCGTCTTCACCAGCTTGCAATTGCTCCACCAGAAGGTCGCCGCCCGCCGTCACTGTGACCTGCTGCTTCACACAAGAATCTGTTTTACTCGGGGCCGCCAGGCTGTTAAACTATGCCTATGAGTTCGCTTGAGGAAATCGAGTCAGCCATTGGCAACCTTCCGCCCGAGGACCGCGCCAAGCTAGTCCAGGACTTGCCCTCGCTCCTGCCGGAATGGGAAGGAGACCTGGCTTGGGCCAGAATCCTCCGGGACCCCACGCCCAGCCCGGCCCTCTCAGCCCTGGTGGATTCGGTGGATGCCGAGTATCGTCGAAACCCTGAGACTTTTCCCGAAATCAAGGAAACGGATTTCGAGCGCCCCGCGTGACTTCGCGCGGGACACCGTCTTTCACGTTTCACGTTTCACGCTTCACGCCTCACCCCGGCACGTTCTCCCGCAACTCCTTGAGCCACACTTCGGCCTCGGAATCGCTGGGGGCGCGCCAGTCGCCGCGCGGCGAGAGCGAGCCGCCGGAGCCGACCTTCGGGCCGTTGGGGAGGGCTGAGCGCTTGAACTGGCTGATCTTAAAGAAGCGATACAGGAACACTTCGAGCCACTTCTTGATGGCGCGCAGATCGTACTCGTTGCGCTTTTCCGCCGGCAGCAAGTCCGGCCAGGCGCCCCGATTCTTGTCGCCCCACGCATGACAGGCCAGGAAGGCGACTTTGCTCGGGCGGAACCCGTGCCGGGTGATGAAGTAAAGGTTGAAATCCTGCAGTTCATAAGGCCCAACCACAGCCGCAGTCTTCTGCGCGGGCCTGGCCGGGTCGGCGTCCGCAGGGGGCACCAGTTCCGGCGAAATCTCCGTTGCCAGAATACCTTCCAGCGTTGCGTTGGTCGCCGGGTCGAATTGTCTTGACGACACCACCCAGCGAATTAGATGCTGGATGAGCGTCTTGCTCACCGAGCAGTTCACGTTGTAATGCGACATCTGGTCGCCGACGCCGTAGGTCATCCAGCCGAGCGCCAGTTCGCTTAAATCGCCGGTGCCCAGCACCAGCCCCTGGTGCAGGTTGGCCAGGCGAAACAGATGCGACGTCCGCTCGCCCGCCTGCACGTTTTCGAAGGTCACATCGTACACTGGCTTCCCCTCGGCAAACGGATGGCCGATGTCGCGGAGCATCTGCTTGCAGGCGGGCCGGATATCAATCTCGCGCGCCGTGACCCCCAGCGCCTTCATCAGCTTGTGCGCATTGCTGAGCGTAAGTTTGCTGGTGGCAAAGCCCGGCATCGTATAGGCCAGGATGTTCTTCCGGGGCAAACCCATCCGGTCCATTGTCTTGGCGGCGACGATGAGCGCGTGCGTCGAGTCCAGCCCGCCGGAAATGCCGATGACCACCCGCTTCGTCCCCGTGCTCGCCAGCCGCTTAAGCAGGCTGTGCACCTGGATGTTGTAAGCCTCGAAGCAACGCTGGTCCCGCACGCTCGGGTCGCTCGGCACGTAAGGGAACCGCGCAATCTGCCGCTGCAACGCCACCTTCCCCTGCGGCGCGCGGAACTCGAAGGGAATGCGCCGCATCGCCTCCAGCCGCTCACGGCAGTCGCCGACCGAGTCGCTGAAGCTGGTCATGCGCATCCGGTCCTGCACCAGCCGTTCCAGGTCAATGTCCGCCGTGATCATCTGCTCGCGGTCCGCAAACCGCTCCGACTCGGCCAGCAGGTCCGCATTCTCGTAAATCAGCGCATGTCCGTCCCATGCGAGGTCGGTGGTGGATTCGCCCGGGCCGGCGCACGAGAACAGATACGCGGCGACGCACTTGCCCGACTGCGACGCGCAGAGGTTGCGCCGGTATTCGGCCTTGCCGATGGTGATGTTGCTCGCCGAAAGGTTGACCAGCACCGTCGCCCCCGCCAGCGCGGCGTAGGTGCTCGGCGGGATCGGCGTCCACAAGTCCTCGCAAATCTCGGCGTGCAGCTTGAAGCCCTCGACGTTGCCCGCCTCGAAGATCAAGTCGTTCCCGAACGGCACGTGCTCGCCCAGGAAAAGCGCCTCGCGGCTGACGGCCTCGCGGCTCGAGGCGAACTGCCGCTTCTCGTAATACTCGCGGTAATTGGGCAGATACGTCTTGGGCGCCAGCCCCAGCACCCGCCCGTGATAGACCACCACCGCGCAATTGAACAGCTTGGCCTCGAACCGCAAGGGCGCGCCCACCACCAGCACCGGCGTCAGCCCTGCGCTTGCCTTGACCAGGCTCGCGACCGCGGCTTTGCTGGCGTCCAGCAGCGCGTCCTGATGGAACAAATCATCGTTGGTGTAGGCCGAGAGGCCCAGCTCCGGGAACAGCGCCACTGCGACGCCGGCCTTGGACGCCTGCCGGGCCAGGGCGAGCGTGCGTTCCAGGTTGAAGTCCGGGTCCGCCACGCGCAGCGACGGGAGGCACACCGCCGCCCGAATGATCCCGTGCGAGTAGATCGAGTAAAATCGGTCACGCATGACCTGTGGCTTACCCCAAATCGAGCGGGTTTCCAATGCTAAATTGACGCTGGCGGGGCGTCCCTCTATGCTCGCCCCATGCGTGGGAAAGATGTCTCGTATGCGCCTCACGCCCCCAGCCGCGCCGCTTTCCCCGGACTCCCTTC
>JBEKJO010000249.1:0-6136 GCA_050011195.1 Verrucomicrobiota bacterium
TTCCAAAGTTTCTTCCGGGCGGCGGGCGGCAATACCATTGCTTCCATTGGACTGGACCCGGATTACAATCTGGCGGTGGCGCCAGCTTCCGCCACCAATTCGGGTCAGAGCGGCAAATTCGTTGTTTCGATCACGAATGCCACCTCCGGCCAGCCGGTGACGTATCAGGTCAGCGGTTCGGCCAGCAACGGGCTGCATTACACCACCCTAAGCGGAACGACCAATGTTCCCAGCAGCGGCATAATTGAAATCCCCGTCCAGCCTTTGTATGCCGCCGGCGCGCTGCCGGACGCAACGGTCATTCTCACGCTGGTGCTCGGGAACGGGTATCTGGTGAACCCCAGTTCTGCCAGCGCCACGATGAAGATTTACCCGCCCCGGCCCGCTGGCATGGCGGTGGCGATACACGACTCCGGGTGGACAAAGACCAACAAGCTCTCGAGCACGAACTGGAACTACTTCGTGATGCCGGAATCAGTCAAGGAGGCGCTGCGTTCGGACGGCACGCCCTATGTCGTGCTGAGTGATCTGGACATCGCCAACGGCGTGCTGACCAACGCCAACGGCTCCCCCAAATACCCCATCCTCATCAGCCTGGCCGCCGAGGCGATTCGGGATGAGGAGATTGCGCCGCTGGCCAACTACGTCTCCAACGGCGGCTTCGTGCTCGCCGGCTCCTCCTCCTTCACCCGCGGGACCAATGGCGGATTTCGCAGCGACTTCGCCCTGGCCAGCCAGATGGGCCTGAGCTGCAGCCTCAACGACAGCCCTCCCTCGGCAGCCAATTGGTACACCAACACCTGGCTGCTCAAGCTGACCAACCACATGCTCGTGGACCATCTGCCGGACAACGTCTCGCTGGTTTGGCGGATGCCGACGTATGCGGATGAGATTAACTGGGGCACCTGCGCGAACGGCCGGACAAACTATGGCCCGCATCCCATTTGGGAGGTTTCAGCCACCACCGCTACCACCCTGGCGCGGGGCGATTACGCCTGCCCGAATCCTTCCTGCCCATACATCACCGTGAATCCGTGTGGCAGCGGCTGGTTCATCTACGACGCCGCCATGCAGCCATTGGTCTGCCACGGCGGCAACGGGCCAGGCATGTATTCCTACCTGATCTTCCGGCGCGCCATCGAGTGGGCCTTCCAATCCGCGCAGCAGCCGGTCGTGCGGTTAAGCCCCTGGCCGTATCGGTATGACGCGGCTTACATGGTCCGCCATGATCTTGAGAATTACGTAGGCGAGATTGCGAACGTCTGGCAGTCGGCCCAGTACGAAACGAACTACGGGGCCAAAGGAGATTACTACTTCTGCACGGGGGCGATCACTAACGAGGGTAACGGCTATAGTTTCAGCGACATCGTGGCCGGCTTGCAGCAGGCGGTGAGTTACGGCGCAACCATCGGCTCCCATAACGGCGGCCTTCCCAATCCGTTCATTAGCTCCGACCCCAATTCCTGGTGTTACGAGCTTCCTACTTATTACCAATATTTTCACTGGGGGCCGGATGAGCCTCTGGACCTGCCGGGAGGTTACGACTACGCTTCCAACTCAGTGGCCATCTCCTTTGCCCAGATAGACGCTTGGCTCACCAACTACCAGACCCCAGACCCGCGCACTTGGGTAGTTCCCTATTTCAACGGGACCCGCGAGGACTCTTACCAAATCCAGCAGCAACTCAACGTCAAGATCACCGGCGAGCAAAAGCTCTGTCCCTTCCCCAGTTGGACCTTGTCCACCCGGACCGACGGGCTGCGGTATCCGTTTCTGAGCGAGCCGGTCAGCGATTGGTTTGTGGCTGGAGACGACGTTGCCGAGGTGGCGCAAGTCGTTGGACCTTGGCAGGGTCACGACTCTGGTGCCGGCGTTCACACCTCTCAGACATTGCAGGAGGCCGTCAACGCTTATTACACCAACGGCTTCCTGCTCAACTTCTATGCCCACTCGCTAACCTACGTCACCGACGGCGATCAGGGCGGCGCTACGGGGCTGATGGCCGAGTACGTCACGAATTGCGCCGCCTTTCCCAGAATCTGGCCAGCCAACGCCCGCACCATTTATCAGTGGTGGACCAACCGTTCCACCGCGCAGGTCACCGCCAATTCCTATCCCACTAATGGTGGCCATTCAGTGGTGGCAGTCTCGATCACGGGGGCACAGGACACCAATACCGCCGTTGACATTCTCGCCAGCGGCTTTGGTTCGGCCGCCGTTGCTCAGTTGTGGACCAACGGCGAAACGAACAACACCTACCGAACCAGCGGCGAGCTGATCAAGGTGCTTGTGGGAACTACTGTAACCAACGTTCAGGTCGATTACTTGCCGGGTCCTTTTGCCCGAGACGACTCTTACACCGCGACGCAAGGCCAAGCTCTGACGGTGAGCGCGGCAGACGGCGTGCTCAGCAACGACTTTTCCGGCACGTGGGCGGGACTGGTTGCTCTCACCAACAGCAGCCCCGCCCACGGAACTCTGGCATGGGACCCGAACAACGACGGAGGGTTCACCTACACCCCCAACAACGGCTTCTGGGGCACCGACTGCTTTGCCTACGAAGCCACCGACGGCGAGAACAACTTTGGCACCGCCACAGTGACGGTCTCGGTGGCGGCAACAAATGGTCAGACGACCGCCTTGTTTAGTGACGATTTCAACAGGTGTACCGGAACCGCGCTCAGCCCCTGGCAGGTGTATCAAGGTGCTGGTGTGCAAGGCCAGTGGGGACTCGGCAGCGGAGTAATGCAAGGTAGCAGCTCGCTGGGAACCTATGGCTATTCGTACCTTACCAATAGCTGGACAGATTATTCAGTGCAAGCAGACATTCAGTTTCCAGCAGGGGCGTTCGGCGGCGGCTTGGGCGGCTACCTGAACCCAGCCACCGGAGCGCACTATGCCGCCTGGGTTTACCCGGAGGGATCCGCGGGCGGCTCCAACATTCTGGCCATCATCAAATTCTCCACCTGGACCGCCTGGGGGAATGACCCTACCGCGACCAATTCCCGCTTTCTGGCGCAAGCGAGCTTGGCGAGCGTTGGCACCACCAACCACACCCTGAAGCTGACTCTCAGCGGAAATAACATCAGCGTCTATTATGATGACCTTGCCACGCCGAAAGTCAGCACCTCGGACACCGCATATTCAAGCGGCGGGGTGTGCCTGGACATGTGGACGTACACAAACTCCTACACCATGTCCGTAGAGAAACTGATCGTGCCCTCGCCCTAAGTCATATCCACAATGCAGAGAAAGCACTCTTATGAAAACGACGAAGCTTCTCAATATACGGAACAGCTCCCTGCATCCGGGGACGAACCTTATCGTGCCAATCGGGTTTGCTCTGTTTTGTATCTTGCACCAGTGCCAGAGCCAGGGCACGACGACCTTCACATTTGAAGGCCAAGCGCCCGGAACAATCTCGGGGGGGATGGCGTACTACGTCGAATCAGCGATGCAGTTCAACGTTCTTCCGGAGGGGGGCTTGTTCCTTGTGGGGCCTGGCGTCCCTGGGTATCCACAAGACGGGACGGGTTACCTGGAGGCCCCGGACGTCTTCGTGGGCGGGGGCGGACTCGAATTCAGCCTGAATCCGGTAGCATCGTTCAACCTGATTTCTTTTGACCTGGCAGGGATTGTGAATGGTGCGCGCCCGACAGTCGAAGTTGTCGGCTATGAACTTCAGATTATGGCACCAACGCTCATGGTTACAAACTATATTACCGTCACCAGCGACAACTTCCAGACGTTCTACCTCAGCTCGGGTTTCCAGAACGTCTATGAGGTGGAGATTCTGAATGCTCCCTTTTCACTCGACAACATGGTAATCAGCGGCGTGCCCGAGCCGTCCTGCGGCGCGCTCGTTGTTTTGGCAACGCTCTGTGGACTGGGCCGTGCGTGGATGAGAGGCAAGCGGACAGAATGAAGGCCGCCAGCCCGCGGGTGTGGGAGGCGCCTTATTTCAATGCGACGCGCGAGGAGAGCTATGGGATTGAAGCAGCTCTGAACGTGAAAATTTCCGGCGACCAAAAGCTGACTCCGTTCCCGTCCTGGACGCTTTCGACGGAGGCGGATGGTCTGCGCTATTCGTTCCTGAGCGAGCCGGTGAGCGATTGGTTCGTGCGACAGACCAACGGTCAGCCTGCCCTGGTGGCGCAGTCACTGGAGGATTGGCACCCGCCCGGGGTTCATACTTTCGCCACGATGCACAACGCCGTGGATTTTTATTATGGCTTGGGCGCGCTCATCAACGTCTATTCGCACAGCGTCTCCACCGGAATCAAGAACTCCGGCGAGGGCGACGCCGGTTGTTTGGTGCCGGACTACATTATGTACTGCACCAACGCCCAAATCCACCCCTGGTTGTGGGCTACCAATGCGCGGGGCGTTTATCAGTGGTGGCTGAACCGGTCGGCGGCGCAGGTCACAGCCGCCTATGCCACCAACGGCAGCCAAGCGACGGTCACGATCACGATTGCCGGAGCGCAAGACACGAATACAGCCGTGGAGGTTGATGTTCCAGCCACGGCCTCCTATTACAACCTGCAGGTGTACACCAACGGCCACTCCGCGGGCGGGGAGAGTTGGCGCACCAATGGCCAGCGTATCAAGGTGCAGGTGGGCACTTCCGTCAACAACGTCCAGGTGACGTACACGCAGGGTCCGATGGCCCAGAACGGCACGTACGCGCTATGGGCGAACCAGGCCAGTGTGCCGGCCCCCGGCGTGCTGAGCAACGCGTCGTCGCCCAGCGGCGGCGCGTTGACGGCGGTGTTCTTGACCAATACGCCCGGCGTGACCGTGACCCTGAGCAACAATGGCGGGTTCTCTTGTACAGGGACGGGCCTGTTCACGTTTACCTACGAGGCGGAGGACACGCAAGGCAACTATTCTCCTCCGGCCACGGTGAACGTTCTAGTAGCGGCGACGAACGGCTGGTACGACGATTTCACGCGCGCCCCTACTAATGCTGATCTGTTGGCGCCTTGGGTTGATGCAATGGAAGAGTTGTATGGGGTGAGGGCTGGGGGCGAGGGGTACCTTGGCGGTTGGACAATCGCCAACGGCATCTTGATGGGAGCGGGTGATTGGAACACGTACGCCATCGCCTACAACACTAACGCAACTTGGACCAATTATTCGGTAGAGGCACGGATCAGCTTTCCACCCGGCGCCTTTGGAGGGGGCGTGGGCGGGTGCTTGGATCCAAGCAGCGGTGCTCGTTACGCGGCCTGGATCTATCCAGCCGGGTCACCGACGGAAGGTGGACCCTACAGCTACAGCGTCCTAAAACTGGTTAAATTCCCTTCTTGGGACGGTAACTTCAGCGTGCTGGTGGACTCGCAACAATTGCCATACGAGGTGGGTACCAGTTGGCATATCCTAAAACTGTCCTTCAACACCAATCATATAGATGTCTATTTCGACGATCCTGTTAACCCGAATATCAGCCTATCGGATACCAACTCGCCATACCTGAACGGTGCCGTGAGCCTAGAGATGTATAACGACGTCAGCCTCGTGACTCCCATGTGGGGACCAAGCTACAACATGTCGGTGGACGATGTGATCGTGACGCCTATGCCGTGAACGTCAGGTACAGAACAAACGCAACCACTGTTATGAACGCAACAAAACGGAATATGAATCGAGCTTTGCCGATCACCCCCTGGGGTGGGAGTCTTGTCGCGCCTGCGGCTTTCGCTCTCTTCTGCCTCGTTGGCCACTGCTTAGGCCAGGGGACTGTGACCATCGGGTTTGAGGGGCCCCCTCCCCAGCCACCGGGAACGTACTCTATCATCTCGCAGTATTCCGAATCAGGCATGTTGTTCACAGCACCTCACACCATGTCCGGCCTGCTGCTTGTGGGCAGCGGCGTGCCCGGAGACCCGGATGATGGGACCGCCTATCTGGGGACCCTGGTGAATACCACGCTTGAAGTCAACTCCCTCTCCGGCGTGCCGTTCAGCATAACTTCATTCGATGTGGCCGGGTTCGCAGGCCTATTCACCCCCCCGACGCTTCAGGTGGTCGGGTTCCTACAAAATGGCACAACTGTTACGAATGATTTTACCGGTATTGGCACCAGTTTCCAAACCGTCCACCTTGACTCAGGATTCGCGGACTTGAACACGGT
>JBEKJO010000250.1:0-6038 GCA_050011195.1 Verrucomicrobiota bacterium
TGAGGCATTTGCAGCAGAAGCAGGCGTAGGGGGGGATGGGCAAGCGGGCAAACTTGAGCGCGCGGCAGAAGTTGGCATAAGCGGAGCGCAGGGTACGGCGCTTGCGGTCGGGGATAAAGACGCGCATTAACCAGGAGGCCGGCCCGGAGGCGGGTGGCGTGGCGGGGGCTGTTGTTGGGCGTGGCCGTGCCGCGGGGTGAAGGTGGGGCCGAAGGGTATGGCGACGGTTATGCCCACAGAGAACGGTTCGGGCGGGAGTTCAAAGGAGAGGGTGAAATTCATAGGGGGCCGAAGAAAGGGCGCGGGGCGGCAGCGGCTACCGGTGGCCGAGCCGCAGCGCCGTCATAAGAAGCGCGGTATTGGCGCCGAAGTGTCGTCATAGGTCCTAGTGAAGCTGATGATGTCAATGGGGGTGGGGCGGCGTCAAGCGCTGTCCTGCTACAATTACGAGCAGATTTGAGCACGCAGGGCAGAATCGTTTTTCCCCGGTCACTCGGGGAATGGCATGGGTGGCTTGCACGCTGTTGGACCGAACGGGTTTAGTTGCACCTCAAGAACCGCAGCACAATCGCGCACCAGCCGTGTACATTGCCCACCCAAAAACTGCCCTTGATTCATAACGCCCCCGCTCATTCCCCGGAGCAGCGCCCGGGAAAGGCAGAAAGGAGAGGTAGAAAAAATGCGATTTCACTTGACTTGTGGCCGAAGCCCGCAACACTTTCGATTCCGTATGAGTGACTTTATACTCTGCTAGAAAAATGGCATGGGAAATGCTCAAATTTGATCATTCCGTATGAGCGATTTTAGACTCCTCCATGGTAATAAATCAATCGATCCGACGCGCCGGTCTTACGTTGTCGCGGTCGAGCCTTGTCCAACTGGACCGTTAAGTTGGACCGATAGGAAAGTCATGGGCCACGACTGCGCGACGGCTGAGGACTGGGACGAACTGATTGATCGGCTTATCAAGTCTTTACAGAGAGTTCGCCGTCAAGGCCAGGCCAAACTTGCAGACGACGACCGTGTGCCGAAGCGGCATGCCTGACCAGATCGAGGAAACTGGAGCGTCAAGGCCGCCTTCATTGAGTCTGCGTGTGTATGATATAGGAGACAATCGGAGATTTTCCGCACGTTGGCAGTGCATCGTGATGCTCTTTGCCGTGCTCAGTGAGGGCCGCGGCGGACTTACTAAGGCCGAAGCCGTCGCCAAAATCCGGGAGCGACGATGGTTTGAGTTCCAGCCCGAGGACTGGGAGCCATATCCATCCCAGGAGTATACGACGAGGGAACCTCGATGGATGACGGTTATCGCTTGGGCACGCAAGGACGCCGTAAAACATGGTTTGATCCACCCAGGCCCCTTCAATAACTGGGATTTGACCACCGAGGGACTGAATTCGTTTCTGACCATCGCAAAAGGCTGCCGAGAAGGCTGCGTTAAAGTTCGACGCTGTTACCTCTGGTCACCCCAATTCAAGCTCCGCATGGACCCGTCCTACACCATCGGCCAGCCCGAGGACCCGAGGCCGCACGTCCTTTACTGGGGAGATTGGTTTCGGGAACTTGCGATCGCTGAATGAAGATCGGTCCATGGACATAGCTCTTCCGTTCAACGCCAGGCGGCAGCTCGAGAGCGCCTCGTGCGCTCTGCCGTCTTTGTCGCTGGCGGCCGCTCGCTCCGGGCGTTGCGCCGCTCTGGGCGCACACACGCTATGAACGCCAACGTCATCACTTCGCTGTTTCTTCTTTACAGTCTTGTTGCGGGTGTTGTGAGTCTCTTCGTCGCGTTAGCGTTGGAAAGGAAACTCAAAGCACGGAATCCAGCTACCCGGCCATATCGGTGGGGATTTTATGTCGGTTGCTCGGGAGTAGCTTTGACACCCTTTGTGCTTATACTTGCGCTCGGCGTATTGGTTTCTGTCGCGAAAGGTCAGTGGCCGCAGTGTGTACTGTTTCTTTTTCTCATGAGCTATTTTGCGATTCAGGCAGTTTGCGGATGGTTCATCATCCAGCGCTGCAGGTGGGCTTGGGTCGTTGGCACTGCTGCAACTTTTAACATAGTGCAATGGATTATATGCGGCATCTATGCGAAAAACCGTTGGCAAGAATTTGTTGGTGTTCCATACACTCGGCCGCCAGAAGAAGACGCGTATAGACTTCTGGATGCCGCTACGAAGTTGGAGGCTCAGGGACGAGTTCACGAGGCCCTTGCTGCGTATCAGCGCATCGCCGAGCGATATTCACACACGGGTGCAGGACGGGATGCCCAAGTGAGCATCGAGAGCTTGCGGGCCGTGATTGGTTCAGACCCTACAGCCCGATGAGATGGAGCGGACTGGTGCGTTAAGCCCCGCCCCCCTGTGCCTCGCTGCGGTCTTTGGCACGAGCGGGGTTCTGAGCGTTTCCCGACTCCTGCTCACACTCGCGGGCCTAGTCCGCCCCCCAAACCCCGCCCCTTTCTTCTCCCTTCCCCCTGCAATAAACGGTTCCCTTTTGCCAAGAAAGCGAGAGTGCTATACGTTGCTCTACGTCACTCTACGCCCGTTCGCAGCCCCAGTTGCCCCGTTCGGTCGCACGATGCGGACAGCGGACACGCCCGTCATTACGCGTAGTGCCTTCGAGCACCCTTTGGCCGGTGGGTCATTCCGCTGGCGTACCCCTTGTTGGGGTGCCTGGCGCACAGGGTTAGCAGGGGGTGACTATTTTAGACGGCGTGCAGGGGACTGCACGCCCTACCAAATCAGGCACGGCTCGCGGGGACGCTCGCCCTACCGGACAAGACACGGCTCGCGGGGACGCTCGCCCTCCCGGGCCAAACAAGTGTCACTTCTCACTACTGACACCTGCCTGCTCAGCCGTATTTCTTGGTCAGGCGGTGGAGATGGTAGGCGCGGGTTTGGGCGGCGTCCATCTTCTCGAAGTTGGGAGCGCCGTTTGCCAGAACAGGCCACGTGGAGGGTTGAGGGGCGAGGGGCGAGGGGCGAGGGACGGGCGAGGGGCGAGGGGCGAGGGGCGAGGGGCGAGGAGAGGAGGATGGAGGATGGAGGATGGAGGATGGAGGCGCAGGGCGGGAGGCGGCGGTGCCGTCGTAACTCATCGCCTGGTCCGTCAGCTCGAGGTCCTTCTCCAGCGGCAGCTTGGGCTTGATGTTCTTTGCCTGGAGGACGCCGTGGTAGGCGCGGACGGCCTCCTCGGGTGAAAGCTTGCCGTCGGTGATCAGGCGGAGCATTTCGATGAATGCCAGTTGATGCTCGGCGTGGTTGATCTTGCGGCCAAAGAGGGCGACACGCGCGCCGTATTTCTGCGCATCGTGAATCAAGCGGAAGGCGTCGCAGGTGGTGCCGGCGCTGCCGCCGAGAATGCCCACAACGAGGTTCGGGTCAAACTGCGCCAGCTCCTCCATCGCCCGCGGGCCGTGATACACGATCTTCAGGAAGAGCGGGCGGCCGGATTGCGGCACGCCGGCGAGCGCCCGGACGATGTTGTCGTTGATGAACTCGCCCAGCTTCTCGGGCGGGATGCCGCTGTTGACGTTGGGGTCGAAGACTTCGAGGAAGTAACGGAACTTCTTGCGCTCGGCTTCCTCGCGGAACTTCTTGAAGGCGAGCAGCGTCTCGCGGTCCTGGTCGAGGTCGTTGACGAAGGTGACGGAGTAAAGCCCGAGGTTGGCGCCGGGGAAGTCGTCGGTGGTGCGGTCGCACTCGATCTTGCCGCACTGGATTTGGTCAATGGTCGCGGTGCGGAACGGCTGGGCCGGCTCCCGGGTGTAGCAGCCGTGGCGCACGGCCCAGACATCGGTGGTGTCGTTGGCGCGCGCGGCGGGGGTGACGTGGGAGTTGCGGAACAACCCTTCCTTGATTGTGAGCTGCTCGTTCACGTAGGCGGACATCAGCATGATGTCCACCAGCCCCTGGTGAACGACTTCGCGGATGATGTCGAGGAACTCGGGCAGATTGCGGTAGCCATACTCCTCGCGTGTCCAGACTTCGGGCGAGAACCGCGCGGGCCGTTCGCCGCGCAGCGAGAGATAGGAGCGCGGACCCGGCGCCCGCACGCCAAAGGCCATGTCGGCGTCCTTTGCATCCGCAATGATGAAGGCGCGGGAGGCAGGATTGGCTTTGACTTCCGCCAGCTTGGTGTCGAGTGATTTCATTTGGCCCCGCTCATGATCTGGTCCGTTATGGCCTGAACCAATGCCTCGGCCTCGGCGTCAGGCGCGGCGGAGGCGCTGCCGTCCCCGGCAGAGCCGTCCGGCACGGCGCAGGTCACGCCCGGACGCCACTCGGCATTGTCGCACAGCTCGCATTCCTTGAGGCCGAAGCGCGGGTCGGGGATGCCCAGGTTCTGCTTGATCTTGAGCAGGTCCTGCAGTTGCGTCGGCGTCATGGTCTTGACCGGTTTGCCCAGTTGCGAGGCCACAAGCACGGTGCGGCAATAGGCCTCAAGAATCTCCATCTTGAAATAGGCGTCTTCGACATTGTTGTGGCTCCAGGCGACCACGCCGTGGTTGGCCATGAGGATAGTGTTGTGCTTATCCACGAGGTCGCCGACAAGCTGGCCCATCTCCGGTGTGCCCGGGGTGCGATAGGGCGCAATCGCCACGGAGGCGAAGACCTCGAACTCCGGGATCATGCAGGTGGGCGGCTCGACGCCTGCGACCGCGAACGCCGTGCTGTAGGGCGGATGACAGTGCACCGAGGCAACCGCCCGCGGCTGGCGTTTCATAATCTGGAGATGCATCAGGATTTCGCTGGTGCGCTTCTTTGTGCCCGCCAGTTGATTGCCTTCCAGGTCCACCAGGCACAGGTCCTCCGGCTTCATGAAGCCTTTGGAAATCAGCGTGGGCGTGCAGAGGACGATGTCCTCGCCGACCCGGATGGCGATGTTGCCGCCGTTGCCGTCCACGTAGGCGCGTTGCCACATGCGGCGGCCAATGTCACAGATTTGCAGCTTGAGCGCGTGGATGGGCGGCGAGTTGAAGAAGGCTTCGAGGTCGGCCTTTGAACTCTTTGCAGTGACAGGCGTGGCCGGGCTGGAGAGCCTGGCACTTTCGCCGAACCGTCCTCTGTGATTGCCGGAAGATTCAAGCTCGCGCAGGAAATCGCGCGCCGAAGGCGTGAGCAAAGCGTCGGCGGGCAGGGAGCGCACGTCTTGGCCGTGGCGCAGCATCTCTTCCAAATCTCTAACGCTGATGACTTGTTTCATTTGCTGTAGGGGTTGTAAAAGATGTGGTCCACCAGCGCGCCGTTGATGGCATCAATGGGGGTGGGTTGGCCGAACGGCGAGGCGGCTTCGCGGCCTTCGATGAAACCAATGGTCTGGCCTACACCGCCGCCCAAATCGTCATACACCACCAGGCTGGGGTCTTTGCTCAAGCCGCGCGGCGCGTCCGCGCCCTGCTGAAAATGCTCCCGTGTGAATGGGCTGACAATCAGCCAGCGCGCGCCGATGAGGGCCGGGACGGTTCGGTTGAGCGTCACGCGGCCAATGACAGTGCCTAGTCTCATGCGGGTGTGGTTTCGTCCACGATGGCGGTGATCATCCAGCGGACGGGACTTTTCTCGTCGCCCACGGCTTTGCGGGCCGCCATGCCGTCGGAGGAAATAATCACGCGTTCATGCAGGGCCGCGCCGTGGGCGTCGATGGCGACCTGCGGCACGCCTTCCGCCTCGCCCGCCTGGCTGATCGGCTGGCAGATAATCAGCCGCCAGCCCTCAAGGCTGGGATGCTTGCGGGTCGCCGTCAGATTGCCTTCAACGCGAGCTAGCAACATAGCGGAGTGGTGGAGTGGTGGAGTGGTGGAGGAATGGAGTAATGGAGTAATGGAGTGATGGAGTGATGGGTTTCAATACTCCAACACTCCAGCGCTCCAACACTCCGTTTCTCTAGCGTGCTCATGCTCAGTAAATCCTCAGATTGTCCACCATGACGCAGCGGCGGACGCGGGTGAAGGTGCGCGGGTTGGTCACGCCTTCGCCGGTGGGCGTCGCGATGGAGTAGCTCAGATAACCCTCCCCGCCCAAGCCCAGGCCGGCCAT
>JBEKJO010000251.1:0-5986 GCA_050011195.1 Verrucomicrobiota bacterium
GTGCCATGGCAAGATCCAGCTTGTCCAGGTTGCCGATGGCACATGCCAGGCACAAGCTGTCGTGGCTGAGCTCCGTCGTCTCCGCCAACTCGGTGTCACGGATTGGTCCAGCATTGCAGTCCCGTCACGCGAGCATGGCGATTTGGCCCAGGTCCTAACCCTCGCCGAACGCGAGTCGATTCCGATCAGGTGGGTCGCCGGGCGGAGCGCCATGCCGCCGCATCACCAGGTCCGCGAGGTAAACCAGTTAGGTAAGGCAGGAGCTCAGCAAAGATGGATGCCGGGGCACGTTGCGACGGGCCGAGTTCCGCATCCGGGTAAAGGTAGTTCGCCGGGAACAACTGCACCGGCCCGGCCCAGCGCGAGAGGGCCGCGAAATAGTTGAAGGCCTTGTCCAGCCGGATATGAGGAGTGAGGCTGAAGCCGAGCTGCGGGGTGACGCAAACCAGTGTGGTATGCACTCCGCGCAGGGTTTTGGGGCGGAGATCGTTCCAGAATTGATGGTGGTAGCGCAGGTGCCTGGCGTTGAGGCCGATTCCGGCCGCCTGTGAGGGGCTTTGGACCCATGGCGAGCACAGCAGCGTGCTATGGTCCGGGGGGGAGCGCTTTGAAGCAGGGAAGCTGCTGTACGGCGCGAATCTGCGGGGTGTATTCCCAGTTTGCCAACTCCGGCCAGGCTTTGCGGCCGACACTGGCGACCAGGCACTTGTCGGCGTGTCGGAAGGCCTCAATCGGCTGTATCGCGGCAGGGTCCGGATCCGCCGGAAATCGTTCATCCCTGTTTGCGCCACGACTTCGGCCACAACAGGGTTCCCGTTCAAGGCGAAATCCGTCCACAGCGTCGCCCCCAGAAAAACCACGTCGCCAATGCAGAGGCTTTCATCCTCCAGCAAATGGATGACCCATCAATGGTGATCATCGCATCAGTCTTCCGCCCGCTCGCCGTGAGGCGCCATCTTGACCAGCTTCGGGTCGAATTGGCCCAGGATGGTCACCAGGTCGTTCTGGGCCGCCATTACCTCGTGGATGTTCTTATAGACCATCGGCACTTCGTCCAACCCGGCGGAAATCAGCGTTACGCCCTTCTCCCGCAGGAACGCATTCACTTTCTTCCACTCGAAGGTCTTGGCCGCCTGCGTTCGGCTCATCACCCGGCCGGCGCCATGGGAGGCCGAGTTCAGCGATTCCGGGTTGCCCTTGCCGCTCACGACGAAACCCGGCGAGGCCATCGAACCGGGAATGATGCCCAGTACCCCCTCGCCGGCAGGGGTCGCCCCTTTACGGTGAACGATGACTTCCTTTTCGACACCGGCGATGACGTGCCGTTCCTTCCAGGCGAAGTTGTGATGGTTCTCCAAGTCCAGCAGGACTTCGGCGCCGAGGTTGGCGGCGAGGTGCTTATGGATAAGCTGGCCGACCGATTGGGCAACCCGAACGCGGTGGTTACCATTCACGGTGGGACTCCCCGCGAGCGGCGGCGTCAGATCCAGGAGGCCTTTGAGAACGATCCGGAGGTGCTGGTGCTGGTGGCGACGGATGCGGCGGGCGAGGGCATCAACCTGCACCGTCGAGCGCATCTGATGCTGAATTACGATTTGCCGTGGAATCCGAATCGAATTGAACAGCGGTTTGGGCGTATTCACCGCATTGGCCAGCGCGAGGTCTGCCATCTATGGAATTTGGTGGCGCATGAAACCCGCGAGGGCGAGGTGTGGCATCGGTTGCTGTTGAAGATCCAGACTCAACGCGCAAGGCTGGGGGGCGCGGTCTTCGACGTGCTTGGGCAGGTCTTCCGAGACCAACCGTTGAAGGACCTGCTAATCCGCGCGATCCGCTACGGGGAGCAACCGGAGGTCAAAGCCAAGCTCGAACAGATAGTGGACCGCGAGCTGGATGTGGAGAAGCTCCGGGCGCTGATTGAAGACCGGTCGTTGGTGCATGAGCGCCTGGATGCGAACAGGGTGCGGAGCATCCGGGACGAAATGGAGCGGGCCGAGGCGCGGCGTTTGCAGCCGCACTACATTGGGTCGTTCTTCTTGCGGGCCTTCGAGCAGTTTGGCGGGAGTGTGCATCGGCGCGAGCCCTTCCGGTATGAGATTCGCAACGTGCCGGCGATAGTTCGTCATAGGGATCGTGTGATCGGTCTGCGAGCGCCGGTGCTGAAGGCGTATGAACGCGTAACCTTCCACAAGGAGTACATGCGCCTGGAGGGGAAGCCGCCGGCGGCGCTGGTTGCGCCTGGGCACCCGTTGCTGGATTCGGTGGTGGACCTGCTGCTGGAACAGCATCGCGACCTGCTGCGGCAGGGAGCGGTGCTGGTGGACACGAACGACAACGGCACTGAACCGCGCGTGTTGTTCTATCTGGAGCACAGCATTACCGACGGACGTCGTGATGCCGGCGGGAATCCGCGGGTGATTTCGCGGCGGCTGCAATTCGTCGAGGTGGGGCGGGATGGCGGGTTGGTAAATGCTGGCTTCGCGCCCTATCTGGACTACACGCCGCTGACCGCCGAGCAGAAGGCGGCGGTGCAATCGCTGATTCACGAAAACTGGCTGGGGGAGGGGTTGGAAGGGCGGGCGACCGCTCATGCGATCAGAACCATCGTGCCCGAGCACCTGCGGGAGGTGAAAACACGACGGGAGGCTTTGATTGACAAGACCCTGATGCAGGTGAAGGCGCGGCTGCTGGCAGAGATTCGGCATTGGGACGAGCGGGCGAATTTCCTTCGGGCGCAGGAGGCTGCGGGGCGGAACAAGGGGAGTTTGAATTCGAGCAATGCCCGGCAGCGTGCGGACGAACTCGGCGGGCGACTTCAAAAGCGCGAGGACGAACTGAGCCGGGAGCGACAAATAACGGCCCGGCCGCCGACCGTCTTGGGCGGCGCACTGGTGATCCCGGCCGGGTGGTTTGCCCGGGCGGAGGGGAAGGACGGGGCGTTGATCCTACGCGAGACTCCGGTGGGAGACGGCGGGGCGGATGGAGAGGTCGAGCGCCTGGCGATGGAGGCCGTGATCGCGCATGAGCGGGAGCAGGGCTACGAACCGCGGGACGTATGCAAGGAAAACCGGGGTTACGATGTCGAGTCACGGTATCCGGTGGGTCATGCGAAAGCCGGTCAATTGCGGTTTATTGAAGTCAAGGGCCGCGTCGCCGGGGCGGCCACGGTGACGGTGACAAAGAACGAGATTCTGACCGCGCTCAACAAGCCTGAGGACTACATCCTGGCACTGGTGTTCGTGGGCGCAAATGGCGCGGAGAAGCCTCGGTATCTTACGAAGCCGTTTGAGCAGGAGCCGGATTTTGCGACTGCCAGTGTCAATTTTAAGATCAAGGATTTGGTAGCGCGGGTCGAAACACCAACCGCATGAAACCTCCCGAGTATTTCAATCGTGTCGCCCGGAGCGCGGGCGAGCTGTGGGCGAAACTCGAAGACCCGGTGCTCGCCGGGCCGTGGAAGCAGCTTTTCGCACAGGTCCAAAGCCCGCGGCACGTTCTGTCTGAGTTGCTGCAAAACGCGGATGACGCCGGGGCGAAGTCGGCCAGCGTGCGAGTGGTGAACAATGAGTTCGTATTTGAGCATGACGGCGAGGACTTCACCGAAGAACAGTTTGAGTCCCTTTGCCGATTTGGCTACTCGAACAAGCGCAACCTGCACACGATTGGATTCCGGGGTGTGGGGTTCAAGTCCACCTTCAGCCTGGGAAGCCGGGTGCGGGTGCAGACGCCGACGCTCGATGTTGTTTTTGATCGCGAGCGGTTCACGTTGCCGATGTGGAGTGAGAATGCCTCGGAGACAGAGCGAACACGGATCAGCGTAGAGTTCGCAGACAAGCGGCGGCTGGCGCAAGTGCGGAAGAACTTTGAAGAGTGGGCGACAAATCCCGTTTCGCTCCTTTTCTTCTGCAACCTGCAGGAACTGACGGTTGAATCGCAGACCGTCCGGAGGGAGATCCTAGCGCGGGGGCCGATTACGGGTTCGCAGCGCGTCCGGTTGACGGGATCACGGACGGAGGAACTGCTGCTGATTCGATCCGAGGAAGAAGCGTTTTCGGAGGAAGTTTTGAGCGAAATCCGACAGGAGCGGAACGCGGACGACTTGCAGCTCCCGCCTTGCTCGGTGGATTTGGTGTTGGGGCTGGAGGGAGACCAAAGTCTGTTCGTGGTATTGCCGGCTGGCACCGATGTGGCCCTGCCCTTTTCGATTAACGCTCCGTTTCTGCAAGACCCCGCGCGGCAGAAGATCAAGGAGCCGGAGGTATCGCCCTGCAACCGCTGGCTGCTGGAACGCGCGGGGAAGTTGGCGGGCGAGGCCATGGCTGCCTGGCTGGGAAAGGAGCATCTATCACCGGAGAGCCGGGCCAGCGCGTACCGGCTTTTGCGAGGACCGGTGACCGACGCGGCCGACCTGACAACCAGTGTCACGAAGCTGGCGCTGGACGCTATGCTTGGCGCGGTTGAGGCAAAGCCGATCCTCTTGACGACAGGGGAGAGGTTGGTGGGAATTGGTGAGTGCACCGCGCTGCCAGCGGCCTTGCATGAGGTCTGGGAGCCAAAAGATCTGAAGGCGGTGTTCGCCACGACAGCCAAGCATCTGCTTTCGGGCGCTGTCGGGCAGGCGGCTTGTCAGGCGCTTGAGGCGCATGGCTGGATCGAAACGGTCAGTGAACAGAGGGCGGTTCTGGCATTGAGCGGGCACCCCCCACAAAGCCCAGGGCGATGTCGGTCGGCACATAGGCGTTGGGACTGGTCGGATCGTGCGGCAGCGCTTGGGTCAGTTCGTGCCGGAAACGCTTCTGGTGCAGAAAATGCGACCACACCACCATCCCGCCGTGAGCGGTCAGACGTTGATCGGTGAAACCGATCCGGATGGATGGGCACCCCGCCGCCGTGTCAATCTGCAGCCGCACCGTTTGGTCCGCCTCTGGCTGAGGCCCAGTAGCTTGAGAATGTTTCATGTCTCCAAGCTCGCCAAACGGTGCGCCCTGCCTTCAAGCTGAATCGTTCCGGTTTAGGCCAAACTGGCGGACACCGGACTGAAACTGGCCACGCTGGCTTAGGTTAGTTGATGGCCTGGACGCTGAGCCGATTGAGCCGTTTGTGATCCCTTGGGTAGGGGTGTCCCTTTGTCTCCTTTATGTCCAATGGAATGGGAGGACGTAATACGTGCGGCATCCAGTCTTGGCGGTTTCGGCCATCTTCTCCTCGCCCGCTTTGTGGCTTTCATCCACACCGAGCGGGACGCAATGGCTAGCGTGGCTGACCGGCTGGGAGATGCCGGCTACGACATCTACCTCAACCCACGCGGAGCGGCAGCCCGCGAATTCGCCATCCGCGAGCGCACGGTGGTCATCCGCCCCAGGCCGACGACCCAGCCGCGCTATGGCCACCTGGTGACGATCGGGGGGCTGCTGCTCGATTTGTTCATTGAGCGCCGGACGTTGCACCTGACGGACGAGGGCGAGTATTTTCGCATGTTCGCCAATCTCGCCGGCCACTCGCGGGTCTCGATAGCCGGGGTACTGGACTACGCCCGGGAACGCCGTCCGGCCGGGCTGCACCTCATCCAACATATCAAAGCGGAATTTGTGAAAAACTCCGCTTTAGTCAGTTCCGCCAAAGCCCAACGATTGCCCGTCTATGCTTTGTAAACGAGTGGGTCCGGGCTAAAGCATCAGAAATCGGGTGCTGCAACCCTGTCATGCTTGAGAAGGCCGTCGTCGCCCTCCAGCTTTCGGGCCACCTCGCCGAAACCGGCCTCCCCATCCAGTTCAAAGGCGGCACCAGCCTCCTCCCAATCCCATCCGGCGCCTGTTCATTGACGTAGACATTGTCACCCTATTTCGCCAACTCGGGTGATGGTCGAATACCCCGCAGCGATCAGATCCCCGGCGGAATCGAACGCGAGAATGGGGATGTGTTGTCGTGGACACTTCCGAGCCTTTCGCGTGCGGTTCGGCAATGCTGCTGCTCCCTCTCAACGAGG
>JBEKJO010000252.1:0-5962 GCA_050011195.1 Verrucomicrobiota bacterium
TGCCTTACAGGAAATAGTGCATCGTCGAGCTGGAAGTGGTATCAATCGAAAATCGGGAAGTCTTCACCTGACAGGTGAACCATTCCAACTGCGGCGCAGTTGCGGTGCATCCATGCGAAGTGCTTGATATGGCGATACTTCTGACTGGCCATGCACTTGAAATCACGGGTCCAACTGCGGCTTCTAGTATCGCGGCAACAAAGTCTCGTTACCAGGCTGCTTTCTGGATTCCCTCTCCTCCTCGGGAGGAGAGGGTTAGGGAGAGGAGGCCGTTTGTATCGAGATTTAATTGTCACAACACTAGGTTTATCCGCTACCAGACCTTGTCCGTGTCCACTTTCTGGACACCACTGCCCCATTTTCGCACTATTGAGAAACCAGGGGCCTAAAGGAATCCGGCTGCGGGGCACAACAGCCTGACGGGCACATCAATTAGATTCCCTTCAACATCTGATACCATTTCACTGAAACAATTGGTATGTTCCCCTCCCCCGGCCTGCGACCACCCTCTCCCATTCCGAAGGGGAGAGGGCTGGGGAGAGGGGTCCGTCTTTGCTTGGGGGTTCAGGGGCGGGGGCTTCCACTCATTCCTACCGAGTTCCATTGTGAAATGGTATCAGAAGCCTTGCGTCAAGCGCGTTACGGTTCTCCCCTCGTCTCACCCGAATCGCCCGATGTTGTTGCTGGCACAGCACTTGTGGGGTTTTCGGTTGCGCGCATTTGAACGTGGATTCTCTGCGCCAGGGATATTGCCGCGCCCCTCGCACGTCTTACGCCAAAAAAGAGCACTCCGAAAGCGTGATGGTGAACAAATTACTGGTAAATTATGATGACACTCACCAACAAAAGCGAACAGACAGGGTCAACTGTTTCACAACATGTGCCGAGTGCTTCAGAATCAACCAATTTGCCGCATGGGGCCGGGCCGGGCCGGGCTTCTCACCGGTTAACCGGAGGACCTGAAATCGTCCCTCGCACACTCACTGCATTTCTGCCCGCGCCTGCTGATTACCACCAACCACTGACCCGAATCTTGCTGACTCACTGCAGCATGCGAACGACATACAGGAAAATAAAGCAATGATGAATAACTCAAAACAGATGGACATGATAAACCGTGCCGACACATCGAGCTATGGGTGCAACCGCAGTTCCAGGCACAAAACGTCAAGCGGGGTAACCCTCATGGCGTGTTTGGCCGCCCTCTTGATGGCTCCGCCCGGGACGTTGCTAGCCGCCGGTCCGGCGCCAGTCAACTTAGGATCGGCTGCCCATTTCACGGTTCTTGCGGGGGCAGCAATCTCCACCACAGGCGGGGGCGTCATTAATGGCGATGTCGGGGCGAGTCCAATCACCGGGGCTGCCATACACTTGACCCAAGCTCAGGTGAACGGGACAATCTATGCGGTTGATGCCGGTGGGCCTGCAGGTTCGGTGATAGATCCTGCCATGCTGCTCACGGCCAAGGGCGATTTGACCACGGCATACAACGACGCCGCCGGACGAACACCCACGCCTTCGGGACCATTCCTGAATCCCGGAGCCGGGAATATCGGCGGGCTGAACCTTATCCCCGGCCTTTACAAATTCACGAGCACGGCTTCGATAACGGGATCGGACCTCACCCTCACGGGTGGTCCCGATGATGTCTGGATCTTCCAGATAGCAGCCGATCTGGAAGTGGGCAGCACGGTTCAGGTCATCCTGGCTGGCGGCGCGCAGCCCAGAAACATTTTCTGGCAAGTTGGCACCTCAGCGACTATTGGAACATTCGCCGTGTTCAAGGGAACCATAATGTCTGATCAAGCCATCGTGATGAATACCAGCAGCACGATGGACGGCAGAGCTTTGGCTTTCACTGCCGGGGTTACATACAACGGCGATAGTGGCAGTCTGCCAATGCCGGAGGCCCCCGTATTCACCGACATCTCCACAACGGCCGCCGACTCCGCGACCGTCGTTCTCAGCACCACGCCGTATTCTCTCGTGACGCTGCAATCCAGTCCGGGCCTCTCCCCACTGAACTGGACGACGATCGCCACCAATACCCCCCTCACCAGCCCCTGGACGTTCACCGACACCAACGTAATGGCACCCGTGACTCAACGCTTCTACCGCGCGTTCATCACCCCTTATTGACATCCGCATAAGTTCGGCGATCGCCGCCTCGTCGCGTTCGACCGCGCGACATTGGAATTCTCGATGAATAAACACGAGGGTTCCTAAACGGGTCCTCGTGGGGCAAGCTCTGCCGCTGCCGCGCGGGCCGGGGCTGGCACTGCTTCAGGGGCGCACGGCTCCCAGACCTTTCGGGGAGTTTTCTCCCTGCTCAAGATCACCTCGGGCTCAGCAAAACACTAGCAGCCGGCGACAAAAACCCCGGTAAGACCAACGGTGAGCGAAATTTAGGGCTTGCGGACTAGGACTCGATGGGTGCGTTGCAGGAGAGGCCCAGTGTTTTATCGGGGATTATCCGCAGGTCTGGGGTTGACACCTGCGCCATGTTTGAGCAAAATGCGGCGAAAGGCTAAACACTGTTATGGCTTCAAAGCAACAGATGTCTGGAATGAGAGGTGTCTATCTGGCTGCAGC
Organism: Verrucomicrobiota bacterium; assembly: GCA_050011195.1. Classification (GTDB taxonomy): domain Bacteria; phylum Verrucomicrobiota; class Verrucomicrobiia; order Limisphaerales; family UBA8199; genus PALSA-1440. Next base: position 2,593 of record JBEKJO010000252.1, read on the forward strand.
AGAGCTTGCAAGACGTGGCTTTACTGTCTCGCCGACAACGAGAAGTGCTGCCGGAGCGGACCTATTGATCACTGATGATTCGTGTCGGAATGCATACTCAATTCAGGTCAAGACCATCACCGGCGGCCGCGACTATTGGCTCCTTAATTCCAAAGCCGGAGCAATCGCTTCGGATTCGCACTTGTATTTGTTTGTCGACATCCGCGACCGGGAACATACGGTTGAGTACTTCATCGTCCCAAGCAAGAAGGTGTCGAAACACTACTACGTCAACAGGCAGCGGGGAGGAAATATCTGGTATGGAATAATGAGGGAGGATGTCGAGAAATACCAGATTTGCCTGAAACCGAAACGCCGAATCAGAGGTTCGTAAAACGGAAAGCAACTCAGTCCTCGTCCTTCTCTCCCCGATGCTCAAAAACGAAGGCGGCGCGGACGGGGGCGGGCATGGGGCTGTCCGGGCCGCGCACGGAGCGCCAGACGACTTCGTTGAGCAACTGGTCGTCCACCGCGTCTTCCCGGGCGAAGTTCATCTTGATTTGGCCGCCCCAGGCGTGCGCGCTGTTCCGCTCCTCCAAGTCCACATTCGCCGGCAGCGCCTGGTACGGGCGCAAGTCGGGCGTGGCCTGAAACGAGTTGAACATCGGCGTGGCGGCGGCGTCGAATTGGGACATCGGCTTGAGGCCGAGGATCAGTTCCATCGTGCGCAACATGCTGCTGGTCGAATACATGGTTGAATCCACCACGCCGCGTTTCGTGTAAGGGCTGATGACGTAGGCGGTGGTGCGGTGGGCGTCCACGTGGTCGGGGCCGCTCTGCGCGTCGTCTTCCACGATGAAGATCGCGGTCTCGGGCCAGAACTTCGAGTGGCTGACGGCTTCGACCACCTGGCCCACCGCGAGGTCGTTATCGGCGACGTAGGCACTCGGCGTGGGGAAGCCGGGCGACACGCCGTGGGTGTGGTCGCTGGGCAGGCGCACGATTTGGAGGCGCGGCATGTCGCCTTCGGCCTCCATGCGTTTGAGTTCAGCGAGGAACCGCGCGGCGCGCTTCACGTCCGGGTAGGCCAAATCCCAGCCGCGATACCACGGGTCAATGTGTCCTTGCAAGGCCTTGACGTGCGTGGTGACGGGCGCGTTGGACGGGGTGAAGAAGTACACGAACTCGCCGTAGCTGCAATAGCTCACGCCGGCCTCGCGCGCGCGGTCCCACAGGTAACCGCCGGCCGGAGCGGCGACGGGGAAGAACCCCTCGGCGGGATAGGGGAACTTTTTGGAGTGGTTGTGCCCGTAATCCAGCCGCCACATCTTCTCGACGAAATCGGTTGAGTAGGCGGCCATGCTCCACTCGTGCCCGCCCGCGCTGACTTCCGCATCCGCATAAAAGTTGTCCAGCAGCACAAACTGGCGGGCAATCTGGTGGAGGTTGGGGGTGACGCGCTCGGGGAACAGGCAAAGCTTGGGGTCGCCGTTGCCCTGGGGCAGGTCGCCGAGCACCTGATCATAGGTGCGGTTTTCTTTGATGATGTAAATGCAGTACTGGATAGGGCTGGCCGCGCCCAGCGGTGCATCAAGCTCACCGGACCGCGAGCCGTCCCGGCTCGCAGCGGCCCTCGCGGGTTCCCCACATTCTGGTTTTCCGATCACCCTGGCCGTTTCCTGCGCGCTGCGAGCCGGGACGGCTCGCGGTCCGTTCCGGAGCTCGATGCGGCCTTGGGCCTCGCCGGGCTGGAGCGGGATGGGGTTATCCGGCGGGTGCGGGGCGGTGACACTGGCATCGGGTTTGAGGGGGCTGCAGCGATACGCTTGGGCGGTGTAGCCGGCGAGCTGCGCCTCGAATTCCTTTCGCGGCGGCAGGTCAATGATGCTCAAGGTGCCCTGGAACAGCCGGGCGATGTATTGCACCCCCGGATCGGTGGAACGATTGATGCCGGGCTGAGGGCCGAGCGGATTGGCCTTGGGCAGGAGTCCCTTGCCGTTGGCGACCAGCAAGTGTTTGCCGTCCGGCGTCACGCGCACCGACGTAGGACGCCAGCCAACCGGGATGAACCCCAGCGAGCGGCTTTTGCCCGGCTTCTCGATGTCAAAGACCGCCACGGTGTTGTTATCGGCGTTCGCGACGAAGAGCATCTTTTCGTCCGGTGAGAGCGCCAGGCTATTGGGCGTGGACCCGGGCGGGGCCTGAGGATACAGCGCCGCCCAAACCGTCTCCAAGGCTCTGCCCGACCGCGTGTCTAACACCGTTACCGTATTCCGGCTCGAATTGGCCACGAACAGCAGTTTCCCTGAGCGGGTGAGCGTCATCTCGCACGGGTGCTCTTGCGTCGGCCAGTGCGCGACGACCTGTTCCGACTGCAAATCAATCACCGCGATGGCCGCGTGCGCCCACAGGCTGACGTAGAGGCGCTGCCGCTTCTCATCCAGGCGGCAGGCGTAAGGGAACGCGTCGTCCGGGCCCGTTTGATACAGTGATGCATCCTCGCGTTTATTCGCCGCCTCCGTGTCGAAATCGCCCGAATCGGTCACCGGCGGAATCGAAAGCGGCGCAACATTTGTCCCCAGCAGGATGTCCACCACCTCCAGTTGCGGCAGGAGATTGACGCGCGTCACGCGGTTTCCCCAGACGTTCGCAACGTATAATCGCCTCACGGCCCTATCTACCGCCAGCCCGCCCGGGATGGCGCGCAGTTTGACGTCGCGCAGCTTGATCTCGTAGTGATTCGTCAGGCTTCCCTGTTGGAAGTCATACGAGTGGACCACCTCATCCCCGGCTCCGCTGCAAAAGAGCCGCCGGCCGTCTTTAGTGAATTCCAGGCCATAGAAGGTCTCGTGCACGTCGGTGCGCGAGACGACTTGGGCTGAGGGGATGTCCACCACGAGGATTTCGTGCGCGCCGTAACCGCTGTGCAACACCGCCGCGAAGCGCCCCCCCGGATGCACCGCGATGTTGATGGGGAAGTCGCCCATGTCAACCTGCTTTCCCACAGGTCGCAGCGACCACTGATTGGGCAGCAGCACCGAGCCGTCCGGCCTCTGGCCGGGCAGTTCCAAGGATGAAGCGCTTCCCGGTGGCAGGAAGGGGGATGGCGCGGCAGAGACGCCGGTCGCGGAGGGTGGAGCGACAAGGTGCTCGGGTGCCGGCCGCGTCGGCGCGCAGGCGGTGGCGGCCAGCAACGCGGCAAAGCTCAGCGAGTGAAAGGCAGTTCGCATAAAATCGTCCCGCTCCTTGTGCCAGCCGCACCCGGCGCGGTAAAGCAGTAAAGAAGAGGGTTGGCGCTTCTTGTTAATGTCGCCAAGCCCGGCGCGCGGACATTCCTGTCCGCAGCAGCGTTGGAAGCGAACCAGCGTGTCGATAGCCAACATCGTGAGGC
>JBEKJO010000253.1:0-5926 GCA_050011195.1 Verrucomicrobiota bacterium
ATGGCGTTGGTGCTCGGGCTTTGGGCCTGGCTCGGGGTCCAGGTAATGACGCCGTTGCCATCAATGGCGGCCCCGCCAGGCGGATTCACCAGCGCGTAACCCAGCGTCGCGTGGATGTTCGTTTCGAAGGCGGTGTTGGTCACCGTCAGCAGCGTCAGTTCGTTGATCGTCTGGGTGGGAATGACCGGCAAGACCGGGGCGACGTTCACTTCCCGGACCACGACGGTGAAGCTGTTAGTGGCGCTCAGGTGGGGGTTGACCAGGTCGTAGAGATCGGTACTGGTGACCACTGTCGTAATGGTGTTGGTGCTCGGGCTTTGGGTCTGGCTGGGCGTCCAGGTGATGAGGCCGTTGCCATCAATGGCGGCCCCGCCAGGCGGATTGACCAGGGTGTAGCCCAGCGTCGCGTGGATGTTCGTCTCGAAGGCTGTGTTGGTCACCGTCAACAGCGCCAGTTCGTTGACCGTCTGGGTGGCGGGAATGACCGGCAAGACCGGGGCAACGTTGACCTCCTGCACCACCACCGTGAAACTGTTGGTGACGCTCAAGGACGGCAGGCCGCTGTTGATGGCCGCAGTCGTTAGGGTGTTGGTGCTCGGACTTTGGGTCTGGGTCGGCGTCCAGGTAATCACGCCGTTGGTGTTGATCGCCGCTCCGGCCGGCGGGTTGACCAAGAGATAGGTTAGCGGATTGGCCGGGGTACCGAGGCTGGTCGCCGTGTTGGTGACGGTGAGTGTGGCCAGTTCGGCAATCGTCCGGCTGGTTTGCCCGGGCAGAATGGGCAGCGCGTTGACGCAACAGGTCTGGGCGACGACCGAGATCGTGTCCACCCACCAGCCGCCGCCGCTGTTGCCGTTGTCCGTGCCGGCCCGCCAGCGCAATTGGTTAGTCTGCCCGGCCGCGGCGGGCGGCATACTCACCGTGGTGGTGACAAAACCGCCGTTGGTTCCGCTCCAGGCCCACCGGCCGGCGAGGGGATTGCTCCATAACATTGAAATCCTGGCGTTATAGGCACCGCTGAGGAAGGCGCCGCCGGCGTTCGTGATATCCACGAAAGCATTGGTGCCGATTTGGATTTCGAGCACGCCGCCGTCATACCCGTTAGTGGCATGGGCGGTGTCAATCTCAAACGCATAGCTGTGCCGGAAACTCAATTGGGCCTGGCCCAACGGCAGGAAGATCGGGGGCGATACCAACGCATTGATGCCGACGTTGTTCGCATCGGTGGAGTAGGCGGAATTGGGGGGGGTGTCCGCCAGGACGCTGGTGGTGACCCAGGCGGATTGAGCGCCGCTGGCCGAAGTGGTCCAGCCGGACGGCAAAACCGGCGCGGTGACCGAGTCGAAGTTCTGCGTCAGCACCGTCACCTGGCCGAGGATGAAAGAGTTGGTCAGCGTGCCGTAGTTCGCTACGCCATCCTGCAGTTGGAGGACGGCGTTGAGGTTGCTGCCGCAGGAGCCATTGGCGGCGAAGGTAAATGGCTGGCTCACCGCGGCGCCGCCCGCCACCAAGACGCCGTAGGTTTGCGGCCCGCTCGGCCCTGTGACCCCATTGGTGGCCAACAGTGTCACCACCAGGTTGGTAGTATTGACTCCGCCCACATTCTGGAGCGCGAAGAGGACCGTCACGGTTTCGCCCGGGTCGATCACATTGTTGGTCGGCAGGCAGCTTTCGGCGGCTAAAACCGCCGAAGCCAGTACCACCTGCGGGCCGCTCACCACGACCTTAAAGCTGTTGGTGGCACTCAAGTGCGGGTTGACCAGGTCATACGGATCGGTGTTGGTGACCACCGTGGTGAGGGTGTTGGTGCTCGCGCTTTGGGGCGTCCAGGTAATGATGCCATTGGAGTTGATGCTGGCCCCGGAGGGCGGGCTGACCAGAGTATAGCCCAAGGTGGCGTGAATGTCCGTCTCGGTGGCGGTGTTCGTCACCGAAAGCGTGGTCAGGACACCAATCATCCGGTTGGGCTGGACGGGCAGGACCGGCGCGATGTTCACTTCCCGGACGACGACCGTGAAGCTGTTGGTGGCGCTCAAATGCGGGTTGACCAGGTCGTAGGGATCGGTGTTGGTGACTACGGTGGTGAGGGTGTTGGTGCTCGGGCTTTGGGTCTGGCTGGGCGTCCAGGTGATGATGCCGTTGGTGTCAATGGCGGCTCCGGAGGGCGGGCTAACCAGAGTGTAACTTGATGTGGCGTGGATATTGGTCTCGAAAGCGGTGTTGGTCACCGTCAGCAGGGTCAACTCGTTGACGGTCTGAGAGGAAATGACCGGCAGGACCGGGGCGACGTTCACATCCAGGACGACCACGGTGAAGCTGTTGGTGGCGCTTAAGGGTGGCGAGCCGCTATCCGTCACTCGCGTCGTAATGGTATTGGTGCCGGGCGCCTGGGCTGAGGTGGGGGTCCAGGTAATGACCCCGTTGGCTGAGATCGACGCGTTGGTCGGCCCGGCCAGCAGGGTGTAAGTCAGGGTCTGCGGCGGAAGGTCCGAGGAGGTCGCGGTGTTGGTGACTGTGAGGGTAGTCAATGCGCTGACAGTCTGGTTGCTTTGGACGGGCAACACCGGCGGGGTATTCCAGCAGCAGGCACAAGCGCAGTTGGTGATGGCCACCGTGTCGATATACCAGCCGTTGGTGTCGGGGTTGCCGTTGCCATTGTCCGTGCCGCAGTGCCAGCGCAATTGAATGGTCTGGCCTTCAGCGGCCGCGGGCAGATCCACCAACGTCGTGATGAAGCCGCCGGAATTGCCGCTCCAGGCCTGGCGGCCCGCCAGGGAATTGCTGTACAGAAGAGAGATGGTGCCGCTATAGCCGTTGCTGACGAAACTGCCGCCGGCGGCCAGGATGTCGGTGAAGGCGCCGGCGCCGATTTTGATTTCCAGGACGCCGCCGTCGTAATAGCCGTTGGCGTCGGATTCGAAGCTGTAATTGTTCCGGAAGGTGAGTTGCGCCTGGCCGCCCGGCAGCGCGATGGCAGGGGATACCAGGTAGCTATCACCGACGTTGGGCGGGTCGGGCACATAGGCCGCATTGGGGGGGGTGTCGCTGGCGCTGGTGCGGGTCACCCAGGCGGTCTGGGCGCCGGTGGCGGAGGTGGTCCAGCCGGAGGGCAAGGCCGGCGCCGTCACCTCGTCGAAGTTCTCATAGAAGACGGAGATGGTCACAGCGTTGGGATTGTAGCTGATCACAGCGTTGGTGACCGACTTGCCGACCAAGAGTTTGAGGACTTGTTGACCGTTCAACGGGTCGATAGAAGTCCGATAGGAGTTGCCCCCGGCGACAGCACCGTTCGTTGAAACCACGAGGCTGCCAAAGTTGGCGCCGGGGCAAAGAACTTCAATGGCCGTGTTGGTATTGCTTGCTCCCTTGATTTTCGCTGTTAAAATCGATTGGCTGCCGTTGGTAGTGTAGCTGACGCTGATTTGCGCATTGGAGCGTTGCAGCCACCACTGATACACGCCTACCGCATTGGCGGACCACAACCTTGGATGCAGGTTGGTATTCAGGCCGTAGCCCAGGTAATCCTGAAGCAACAAGATGGCGTTGCCGCTGCTTGGAGCGGCATCGCTCGCCAGTCCCGTGGACAACTCGTGCGAATAAATATTGATCAATGCTCCAAGCCCGTAGAAGTAGTCCACCGCCGCGCGCAGCGTATTGGTGGTATGTACGCCCGGCGGATGCCACGGTTCCAGCGACTGGGCGACCAGCCCCCCCACAAACCAGTCGCTCACCGGCTCGGTCAGGAAGCTGTAACGCTTATCGGTCGTCTGCGTGGAGAGCACCCAATGCGGGAAAGGGGTCAGTTTGTCGTCCCCGGCAATGTTGACGTTCAATTGCGCCTCGATCTGGTAGGACTCCTCACGCGTGGCGTTGAAGTAACAGCCCTCCCAGGCGCGCAGGCCGTTGGTGATCCCCTTCAGCCAGCCTTCCACGTCGTTAAACGAATTGGATACCGAGGCGGAGGCGTAGGCCATGCCGCTGGCATAGCCCGGAGGGGTGAGATCCAGTGCTTCGTCCGGCCCCCAGTGCCAGTACTCGTACGCCCCAGGAACCAGCGCAGGGTTGTTAGGGTTCTTCAACCCGCCGTTGTGCGGACCGATCGTCGCGCCATAATTCGTCGTCGCCTGCCGCAACCCCACAATTATGTTGGTCTGGGTGGCGGTGCCAGCTACGTCTTGTCGGACTGTGCCGGTGCAGAGGTAGTAGTCCCCCTTCGCCCCATTGTTGTATTCAACCTGGGCGGAAGCCGCGACATCCAGCATCTCGTTGGTATAATTCTCCAAATCGTGCCGGACCATGAATGCGGAGTCGTAAGGATACGGCCACGGACTGAGCTTGGGCAGCGGCAGGTTCGCCGACTGGAAAGCCCATTCGATCGCCCGCCGAAAGATCATGTAAGCGTACATGCCGGGAGCAAAGCCGCCATGCCCGAGCAAAGGCTGGAAAGCGGCGTCGTAAATGAAATAGCCCTTCCCAAAGGGCGTTACCACCAGATAGGGATAACTGTCTCCCGTGGCCAGAACGGTCGCGCTGCTGGCGGCGGAAACCTGCCACAGATCGTGAGGACCAAGATACACATGATCTAATGATGGGTTAGTTGAAGCAATGCCCCAACTAATCTCGTCGGCGTAGGATGGCATCCGCCAGGTGAGTGGGCCTTGGCCACTGGGGATGTCACTGACCAGAAGGTGATTGGTGATCGTGGCAAACGTGTTGTTGCTGGTCCAGTTTGTCAGGCCGGGCACCACCATGTGGACGCCCATCTGATTGGCAATGGCAAAGTCCCCCAGCGCCGTGCCGTTGGTGCTGCGCGTGAACGCCGAGGAACCGACGAACAAGAACCCGCCGGCCGCAACATAATTGGTCAACTGGGCGATCTCATCGTTCCGAATCGCTTCCGACGCCAAGCTGATGACAATTGGGTATTGGGGCAAACCGTTGGTCAGCAACACCCCGGCAGTGATATTCGAGTCGCCCACCACCGTAGCCGCCGTGCCATCCGAGCGCAGCGCCTCCTTGAGGGAATCAGGCATTACGAAATAGTTCCAGTCGGTTGGCCACCATTGGTAACCGGTCGTGCCACTGCCCGTCGGAGTCGCCCCGGAAGCCGGCATGGACGCCAAGGCGCGCGTCAACTCGGAATCATGGATTGCCACCAGTGGTTGGGTCACTTGAGCCCAAACCGCCGGGGCGAGGCACACCACCACAGCAAGCGCAATGACCAAGGTCTTCATCCGCCGACATCCCGAGATCACTTCAGATAGAGAATGGTCAAAGCGTCTCATGCTTAAACATACCGACTGCAAGTTAACAGTTCTTCTTGATACTACAAACCGGCATCATTACGGATGGGCTTTCGGGTGAATTACGGAACCCCGGGAATCACGCTGCGCTCCGTCACTGCCGATGGAGCCGGAAAAACTGCTGATTGCTCGCCGGGGCCACGATAACGCGCTGTTGATCGCCGGCTGTCTGCGGGGTGTTAGCCACCGGCGACCAGGTGATGGGCGGGAGCAGGTTGGTGGCGGCTTCCAGCACGTAGTTGCTCGGAGAGCCGGGCCAGGAGATGGCGATGCCGTTGGAGGCGGCGCTGGCGGTCAGCATCGGCGGGGCTGGCACTGGCGCGGCGAAGGCCTGCACCTCAGTGGCGAACGCAGCCCAGGAATTGCCGGTCTGGCCTGTGTGGACGCGACCGACGCACCGAACACCGAGCACGGTGGCCACGCCGCCAGTGAAAGTGAAACTGGCGTTGGCGGAGGCCGCCGAGTTGTAAACGTAAGCAGGAGCGACGGTCCAGACGGGGCCGGCATTGGTCCAGGTTGAGCCGTCCGGCGAGAATTGCAGTCCGAACTCATCGGCGAACACGCCATTGCCGTTCGTGGTGTAGGAGCCGTTGTAGTAGATGACGCGGTTGATAGTCTGCGGC
>JBEKJO010000254.1:0-5907 GCA_050011195.1 Verrucomicrobiota bacterium
TCATCCTGCTGGATTCCATCACCCGCCTGGCGCGCGCCTACAACACCGTCCAGCCGCACTCCGGCAAAATCCTATCCGGCGGCGTGGATGCCAACGCGCTCCACAAACCCAAGCGCTTCTTCGGCGCGGCCCGCAATATCGAAGAAGGCGGCTCGCTGTCAATCATTGCGACGGCGCTGGTGGATACCGGTTCGCGCATGGACGAGGTCATCTTTGAAGAGTTCAAGGGCACGGGCAACATGGAGATTTGCCTCGACCGCGCGCTGGTGGACCGCCGCATCTTCCCCTCCATCAACATTGAGCGTTCCGGCACGCGCAAAGAGGAATTGCTCTACCACCCGGACGAATACAACAAGGTGGTCATCCTCCGCCGCGCGCTCACGGGCGTGCCGCCCGTCGAAGCGATGGAACTGGTGTTGAACAAGCTCAAGAAGACCGGCAGCAACATCGAGTTCCTGCTCAGCATGAGCGTGGGTTAAGCTACCTCGCCTTCGCGACTTTCACCCACCGGCTCGTCTTCGCCGACTTGAGCACGGCGTCGCAGACGTATTGGGTTTCCAGCGCGTCGCGGAAGGTCGGGCGGGCCGGTTTCCGCCGGGCGACGCCGTCGAGGAAATCCGCCAACTGGTGGACGAAGCTGTGCTCGTAGCCGATCTGCAAGCCCGGCACCCACCACTTGCCCATATACGGGTGATCGCCGTCGGTGACATGAATGTTGCGCCAGCCGCGCACGCGCCCTTCATCGCGATGATCGAAATACTGCAAGCGATGCAGGTCGTGCAGGTCCCAAAAGATGGACGCGTGCTCGCCGTTGATCTCGAAGGTGTAGAGCGCTTTGTGCCCGCGCGCATAGCGGGTGGATTCAAACGTCGCCAGTGATCCGTTCCTGAAGCGCGCGAGGAAGGCGCAGGCGTCGTCAATGCCGACCTTCTCCACTTTGCCGGTCTCGGTGTGCTTGCGCTGCTTAATGAACGTCTCGGTCATCGCGTTCACCTGGTCGATGCCGCCGTTGAGCCACAGCGCGGTGTCAATGCAATGCGCCAGCAGATCGCCGGTCACGCCGCTGCCCGCGACTTTCACGTCCAGGCGCCACAACCCCGGGCCGCCCTGGGGCAGGTCCTTTGAGATCGTCCAGTCCTGGAGGAACTTCGCGCGGTAGTGGAAGATGCGCCCGAGCCGGCCCTCATCAATGAGTTGCTTGGCCAGCGTGATGGCGGGGATGCGGCGGTAATTGTACGACACCATGTTCGGCACGCCGGCTTTTTCGACGGCCTCGACCATCTTTAAGCCCTCCGGCGCGGTCCTCGCCAGCGGTTTCTCGCACAAGATCATCTTGCCGGCCTGCGCCGCCGCGACGGCGACTTCCCGGTGCATGTCGTTCGGGACGGTGATATCAACGAGGTCAATGTCCTTGCGGGCAATGAGCTTGCGCCAATCCGTTTCGTAGGATTCGTAGCCCCATTTGGCCGCGAAGGCCCTGGCCCGGGCCTCGTCCAGGTCGCAGACCGCCTTGAGGACGGGCTGGTATTCGAGGTCGAAGAAGTTGTTGACCTTGCGTGAGGCGTTCGAGTGGGTGCGGCCCATGAAGCCGCAACCGATGAGTCCGACGTTGAGTTTCTTCATAAGGGGTGGGTGATTCGTGATTCGTGATTCGTGACTGGTGATTAGTAGTTGGCAACCGTCATCATTTGCGCCCGACCGTTTAGCGACTCCGTGGCGAGAGTTCAAGCTTTAGTGCTGGACTAAAAGACCTCATCCCAGGTGCTACGCTCTGTTAGCATTACCTCGCGCAGCAGGCGGATGGGCGGGGCGCCGTGGCGGAGCATCTCGTTGTGGAACCCTTGCAGCGTGAACTTCGCCCCCTCCTGCTTCCGGTAGTCCTCCCGCAGCTTTAGAATCTCCAGCTTCCCGAGCGTGTAGTAGAGGTATTCGGGATCGTAGGCCCCGCGGATGGCTTCCTGCCGCGCGGGCTTTGGCTCGTAATAGCAGTTGTCCTGAAAGAACCTGGTCGCTTCCTCGACGCTCATTCCCTGGCAGTGCATCCGAATCGAAACGCACAGCCGGCAAATCCGCAGCAACGCCTCGTCGGTTTGCGCCAGCCGATATTTGGCCGCCCGTTCCAGTGCGGAGTGCGGGGCTCGGGGTGCGGAATCGTCGGCAGGGGCGCCGAAGCCTTCATCCACCATCATTTGCTCGGCGTAATGCGCCCAGCCTTCGATGAAGGCGTAGCTGCCGAATATCTTTTCCAGCTTCGTAGCGGGCGAGGCGTTGAGGCAGAGGAACTGCACGTAATGGCCCGGGTAGGCTTCATGAATCGTGACAATGTCCGTGGTGTAGTAGTTGAACGCGGTCAGCCATTCCTCCTTTTGCTGCGGCGGCCAATCGGTTTCGACGGGCGTGACGTAGTAATAGGCCTCAGTGGCCTTGGTTTCAAACGGGCCGGGCGTGTCCATCGAGGCGAAGCTGGTGGCGCGCATGAATTGCGGGGTTTCCGTCACTTTCGCGCGGACGGGCGAAGGAATGGTGATGATCCGGCGGTCGAGGACGAACTGCCGGATCATGTCCAGGTCCCTCGCCGTGTCGGGAATCAGGTTCTGCTCGGTGGGATGGTCCTTCTGGATGGCGCGGAAGACCTCGATGGGCGTCCGGGTGGGATCAATCTCCCGGGCCGCTGCGGCAAAGACCTGCTGCTTGCGCTGCAATTCGCGCAAGCCGATTTCCAGCAGTTGCTCCGGGGACAACGTGACCATCTCGCCGTATTCCAGCAGCTTTACGTACTTCTCCCGGCCCAGCGCATAAGGGGCGGCGGCTTTGGGGAGCTTCTGTTCCTTGAGGCAAGCCGCATAACCGCGCATTTCGCCGATGGCCCGCTGGTTGGCGGCGTTGAATGCGGCCATGAGGGTTTCGTTCTTCACGTCCTTGAGTGCGGCGACCAGGTCTTTGGCCAGGAAATCGGCGGTCCCCTCGGCCTCTTCAATCGCCGTTTCCACCTGTGGCCGCGGCAGGGCTTCGGCAAGGTTCGCCCGGCCCGCCGACATGATCTGCGGGGCTTGATTGAGAATCGCAACGAGGGAGCGCACTCGCTCCTCTAACGGGGCAAAGTTGCGTTTGATATAGATGTTCACATCCAGGGCGCCGGCGTAGGTCATGGGATTGTCCGAGTAGATTCGCATCTGCTCGAACCCGAACATCTCCCGTTGAATGGCGCTGCGCAGAATGCGGCAGTCGTAAAACACTTGCGGGCTGAGGCGGCTGGCGTTCAATTGGCCTAACCGCTGGTCGAAGGATTTGAGGCGCGTCAGCTCGGCGCTCAGGGAAGGCTGGCTGTAATCGGTCACCTTGCCATCGTACTCATGGAGGCCGAGGGAAGTGCCGGTCTGGGGGCGCCAAGCGAGGTAGCCGGCAATGTATTCGTCGGCTAACCGGGCGAAGGCGGCGTCGGCCTCGCGCGTGGAGGAGCGCGGCGCTGGCGCAGGCCGGGCGCAGCCGGCGAGCAGGACAATCAATAACAGCGCCCTACAATCCATGAGGGTATCATCTCCCTGACTTTTTCGGCTGGGACGCCCTCCCCGCGTTCAATTTGCTCGAATCCCTCGCGCACACCAGCAACGAACTCTATCTCTCTCGCGATGTCGAGAAGAGAGGCATCGTCGGGCAGCTTTTGGATCAGATCGATGGCGATTTCTCGGTTGCTCATAAGGTTATTGTTGCAGACAATGGCAGTAGTGGCAAGCGGTCCGATCATGGTCCGTCTTTGGGCAAATCTGCCCTTGACTGATAGGAAATCGCTTTTGCGCGCCCGCCCGTACTGAGCGCTGCGCGGGTGAACCGGCCGGCGGTGTCTTACTTTTGATACTCAAAGCGGTTTACGGCGCTGAGCCTGGACTTTTGAACGCGGTCCCGGCCCTCCGGTTCGGCAATCTGCTCGATACCCGGCCCCATCCCCGGCCAAATGGGAGGCTCGATCTTGAAATAATAGTTCTGACCGGCCTCAGCGTTGAAATTCAACAGCGCGCCCGTGCGGGTCGCCTCGCCCAGGATGAGGCCTGTCTCTAGGAAACTCCCTTGAAGACCGTGTTTACCCGGGGAGACTGCGGCGAAGAGATAAGAGTCATTCTCCAAGGTGCCAAACGGCGCCAGATCCAAAGTCACACTATATTTGAGTGACCTGCCAACGAGGCGACTGGGGCGGATGACGTAAATGTTAGCCTTTCCCGCCTGAGGCGCAAACGCCAAGGCCTGCTGCTTCACCTCGGGCGATCCCTCGGATACCGTCTTGCAGCCGGTCTGACATAACATAAGAGCGCCAAGCAGCGCATAACCTCCCCAGGAAAATCGACAAGAACGTTGTGTTTTGGTTTCAGTCATCATGGCGGGATGTTACCGACTCGGAGTGGGCGTGTCAAAGCCCCATTGGCACCGTTTCGATCATGGTCCGGGCGCGCGCGCGTCGCGAGAGATTCTGGCCTTGGCAGGGGATTCCAGATCGTGATAAGGTCCGCCGACCGGAACCGAACAGACTACTGAGAAAAGCCATGAACACGTCCTTTACGCGCCGCGAATTCCTCCGCACCGCCAGTGCCGCCACTCTCGCCGCCGCCAGCCTGCCGTCCGCTCTGGCCCAGACGGAGAAGAAAGTCACGCTCGCCTTTGTGGGCGTTGCCCACATTCACACGCCCAGCTATATGGACCTGTTGAAGAAGCGCGAGGACGTGCGGGTGAAATGCGTCTGGGACCACGATGCCGCCCGTGTGGCAAAATGCAGCGCGGCAACCGGCTTTCCGGTGGCCAAGGATGTGAAGGAGATATGGTCCGACCCGGAAATCGCCGCGGTGGTGATCTGCTCGGAAACCAATCGGCACTTCGAGCTCGTGCTGGCCGGGGCGAAGGCGGGTAAGCAGATGTTCGTCGAGAAGCCGCTGGGCATTACATCCAAAGAGAGCCGTGAGATGGCGGACGCCATCGAGCAGGCCAAACTCCTCTTTACCACCGGTTACTTCATGCGCACCGATCCCAAGCACCTCTTTCTCCGGGGTGAAGTTGCCAAGGGCAACTTCGGCAAGATTACCCGCGTGCGCGGCTCCAACTGCCACAATGGTTCCCTGGGTGGCTGGTTCGACACGGATTGGCGCTGGATGGCCGATCCGAAGATCGCCGGCGTGGGCGCGTTTGGCGACCTGGGCACGCACAAGCTGGACATCCTCATGTGGCTCCTGGGCGACGTGGACTCGGTGACCGCCGACGTTCGATCCGTCACTGGCCGGTATGGGGATTGCGACGAGACGGGCGAGGCGCTGATTCAGTTCAAGAACGGGGTCATCGGCACCCTGGCCGCGGGCTGGGTGGACGTGGACGACCCGGTGCAACTGCTCATCAGCGGCACGGAGGGCCATGCGGTCATCGTGGACAACTTTTTGTATTACCGGAGCCTCAAGGTGCCCGGCACGGAGAGCAAGGAACCCTACACGAAGTTGCCCCCGGCGCTGCGACCTCCGATGCATCAGTTTGTGGATGCCATCGGCGGCGCAAAGGACCAGCCCCTGGTTCCCCCGCGTGAAGCCGCCGCCCGCGTGACGGTGATGGAGGCGATGTACAAAGCCGCGCGCGAGCGCAAGTGGGTGGAGGTGGGGTGAAGTGGTTGATGGTTGAGAGTTGATAGTTGATGGGAGGACTGCGTGCCGTTGGCGTTTTTGAGCTTGCAATTAGACTTATGATGGTGTAGATTCCAAGTGGAGGGTGGGAATAGCCAGGCTGGGCAGGGGGCCGGACGTGACGGGAGTGGTGGTTTTTGGGTGCCTGGCGGTCCGGGGGCAGGAGTTGGAAAGGAACGGGGAAGTGTGTTTGATGGCAAGAGAGTACGGGATTTGGGGGGTGGATGTCGGCTTCGGCGGACATAAGAGGGGGTTT
>JBEKJO010000255.1:0-5811 GCA_050011195.1 Verrucomicrobiota bacterium
CCCCTCCTTACCCCTCCCCGTCCATTCCCCGCCCTCGCCCCGTCCTCACACTGCCTGTACAAGGGAAATCCCCATTTTACCCGCTCCCACCGCCCCTTCGCGCGCGGTGCCCCTGTGCCGTTCACGTTTCACGTTTCACGTTTCACGTTTCACGCCTCACGTTTCACTGGCTCTCACCGCCCCTGGGCGCGCAACCACCCCCTGCCGCTCCCCCAAACCATCCCGTTACTTCCCGCCAGCGCGCGCCCCCCCCGCCTTTCCGGGGGCGACCCTATCGCCTCCCTAATCTTAATCCTAATCCTAATCTTGGGAGCCTCCCTCCGAGCCCTGACTCTTCCATGAAATGGAGGAGGGCTGGGGAGAGGAGGGGCGTTTGGGTCGAAGCCGGCGCGAGATTCGACCAGATCAGACCCCTCTCGGGGGCAGTGCGCGGATGCGCCCCTTGGGCAGGGGCGGTTCTCCCGCCAGCAGGGCCTCTTGTGTTCCGGCCTGAACCCACTTTTCCAGCCGGGCGAGGTGGTCACAGTTTGTGACTACCTCAGCCTTCTCCGCTGGGGTGAACAAGAATGCGAAGTCATCCGGGAAACGCTCGGCGTTGCGCTTGATGGCTTGGTTTAGGGCCTTGGTTGAGGGAAATCTCACGCGCCGGTCGCGGTGGCTGATTTGGCCTTGGGTCTCAGGTTGTCCAGTATCCGCTTCACCAATCTTGCCGGGAGAGCGTAGGTGGAGACCCGGCTGGCGCGGGCAATGTTAAGCCCGATGGCTTTGCCGTCCAGATTCACCAGTGGACCGCCGCAAAGCCAGGGGTGCAACACGGAGTCGTGT
The DNA here is from genome assembly GCA_050011195.1 of Verrucomicrobiota bacterium. GTDB lineage: Bacteria > Verrucomicrobiota > Verrucomicrobiia > Limisphaerales > UBA8199 > PALSA-1440. The sequence goes on from JBEKJO010000255.1 coordinate 826, forward strand.
TCGATGGCCTGCTCGAACCCTTCCGCGCGCTGGCTGACTTCCCCGCTCAGGCGGCTCTGGCGCTGCTGTGGATTCACCTCGGCGCCCAACTGGCCGGACCGGGGCGCCATCATGCGCACCTCCGCGTCAAACTCCTTCTCCGCGCGCCGGACATGCAGTTTGACCGTTTGGCCTTCGCGGAACTCGCGCAGCGCCTCGACGACTTGCTCCCGGTTGGTCACCGTCACGTGATTCACGCCCACAATCACGTCCCCGGGCTTCAGCCCGGCCTTCTCCGCCCCAAGTCCGGGCAGCAGTTCGTCAATCCTGGGTGCTGAGCCGCTAAAGTCGAACTGGACGCCAATGAGCGCGCGCGGGGGACGTATCCTCCGCGGCAGGGCGCTGATGATGCCGACGGCATGGGGAGTCTCGGCGATGCCGGGGGTGATCGCCCATTGCCCGACGGAAACCTCGCCCGCCGCCCACTGGATCGGTTTGAGGCCCGAGGCATGTACCCGCACCAGCGCCACATCTTCGTCCTCATCCGTGGCGATCACTTCCGCCTCCACCTCTTTCTCGACCGCCAGCCAGCACGTCAGTTTGCCCTTCTTGAGTTCGCTGGCTTTGGTGAGCACCAGTCCGTTGGTATCCACCACGGTCCCGAGCGCCACCGTGGCCCCGTCCACGTTGAACTTCACAATGGAATAGCGCGTCGCTTCGGATATTGACGCGAAGGCGCGCAACGTCTCTTCCCCGTTCCGATAGCGGTTCCGCGGCAGCGTGGCCGACAGGGAAGATTCCTGCGCTCCGGCAAGCTGTGCCAGCATCCCCAGCGCCAGGACGACAGCCAGCATCGTGCGGCACCGAATGAAACACGGTCCCCTATTTAACTCCTTTAACTCTTTTAACTCCTTTAACTCTTTTAACTCTTCTAACTCTTTTAACTCATTGACTGCGTCTTTGCCGCGCCGCGTCTTTGGTTTAACATCCGTGGCTTGGACCTTCATGGGTGCATCGCTTGCGGGGCCTCCAGCTTGACCTCAACCGAGAGCACTTCTTCGCCGCGTTTGACCTCGAGGTTCAGCATTTCGCCGGGTTCGGCCTCGTCCACCCAGCGCCGGAACGCCGCCGACACCTTGATCTCCCGCCCGTTCACCTTGAGCACCACGTCCCCCGCTTTCAGGCCCGCCCGCGAGGCCGGACCATTCTCGTCCACCTCCGTCAGCCGGCAGCCGCCGGCATCATTCACGCCGCTGGCCCCGATATAGGCCCGGGGCGCCGAAACCCGTTCCTCCCCGCTGGCCCCTTTGGCCAGCAGGTCCCAGCTATCATAAAACTCCGTTACTGCCACATGAAAATTCTCCGCCACCGAGCTGCTGATGGCGCTGTGAATGCCAATGACGCGCCCGTGCATGTCGAATAGCGGTCCGCCCGAGTCGCCCGGGCTGATCGTGCAATCGGTCTGCAGCGCGCCCGGCGCGAACCGGATGATGCGCCCCAGCCGCACCACCAGCGAGCGCCGCAGGTCAAAGCCACCCGGATGCCCCAGCGCCAGCACCCAGTCTCCGACCCGTGCCTGTACCAGATCACCCATGGCCGCATGGGGCCAGGGGCCGCCGCCGGTAATCTTCATAAGCCCCGTGTCGCTCTCGTAATCCACGCCCACCGTCTTGCCCCGCGCCGTCTTGCCGTCGGGGAAAGTGAAGCGCACATTGCGATTCACCCCACCGCAGACGTGCCCGGCGGTCAGCACCAGGCCATCCGCCGAGATGACTACCCCGCTGCCGCTGCCGCTGCCGACCTCCACCTCCACCACCGCGGGCGACACGCGCGCCGCCAGGGCTTTGACGTGCCGCTCCATGGACTTGAGGTCGGCAATCGAGGTGGGCGCGTCCCAGGTGAAAGCAGTCGGCAGATCCGCGCGGCGAGAGGGAGTGGGTTTGGGCGCTGCCGGAACCGCCCAGACATCGGTGTCGGGAGCCGGTTCTTTGGGTGCAATCCTGACTGACTGTGCGGGCCGGTTCGTCTGGGCGGAATCCGCAGCGGCAGAAGGTGGCGCAGCGGCCTGCGACGCGGGCGTAGTGAAGAGGGCCGCGACCAGCCCACAGGCTGACGCGGCTCGCCAATACTCTGCTGCGCGCATGAAAGTCACATGATTTTGCCCGATAGCGGCGCAAATACCCTCGCCGCCATCCGGTGCGGTCGTGAATCTACAGGCACAGTAACCCTCCGCCGGCGCTGCGGTCAAGCTGCCCCCGCTGAACCCGGGAGGGCGAGCGTCCCCGCGAGCCACAAACATCCCCGCCCCCCGCCATCACCGCCGCCTCCTGCCCTAATCCTGATCTTAATCCTAATCTCCCTATGCCTGCGTCCGTGACTTCGCTGGAAAAGGATGGCTACCCCATTTTTCGGGTTGAAAACCTGGGGCGGTTGCTTAACTATTCCGCGTGTGAAAGCTAATCTTCAATAATTAACCATTATGAAAACATCTCATCGGCTCGCCGGCTGGCTCATCCTGCCGGCGCTGCTCTCAACTCTCAACTCTCAACTCTCAACTGCCTCTGCCCAGGGCACGGCGTTCACGTACCAAGGTCAGCTCGATGCTGCCGGCACGCCCGCCAATGGCAGCTACGACCTCACGTTTACACTGTTCAGTGCCGGCAGCGGCGGCAGCGCCGTCGCCGGGCCGCTAACCAATTCCGCCACCGCCGTCAGCAACGGCCTGTTCACCGTCACGCTCGACTTCGGCTCCGGCGTGTTCGATGGCACAGCCCGCTGGCTGGAAATCGCCGTCCGCACCAACGGCGCGTCCGGCTTTGTCACGCTCGCGCCGCGGCAGCCCTTGACGCCGGCGCCCTATGCCATCTTGGCCGGCAGCGCCACGACGGCGGCGGGCGTGCCGGCTTCCGGCGTTGGCACCGGCACCGCCAACATCAGCATCACCGGCAACGCCGGCACCGCCACGAGCGCCGCTTACGCCGGTTCGGCGGCGATGGCCTACACCGCCGTAACGGCCACGACCGCCACCACCGCCACGAATCTGATCGGGAACGTCGCCGACTCCCAGCTTTCGGCCAACATCCCGCGCCTCAACGGGACGAACAGTTTCACCGGCACGAACACCTTCCCCGGCGTGACCGTCGCCACCAACGTGAACAACGTCATCGCCGGCGCATTCATCGGCAATGGCAGCGGGTTGACCAATCTCAACACGGCGCAATTTGCCAACTCCGTCCTGACGAATGGCGAAACCGGCATCACGCTGGGCGGCACGTTCAGCGGCAATGCCACGACGGCCACCACGGCGAACAATTTCTCCGGCAGTTTGAGCGGCGATGTCACCGGCACGCAAAGCGCCACGGTGGTTTCCACCGTGGGCGGGCAGAGCGCGGCGAACATCGCTTCCGGCGCGAGTGTGGCCAACGCCGCCACCAGCGCCGCCACGGCAAACACGATTGTGAAGCGCGATGCCAGTGGGAGCTTCACGAACACCAGCATCACGCTCAACGGCAACTTGAATTTGCCGGCGACAACGGCCGGCGCGGGCATCATTTATTCCGGCGGTAACCCGTTTATTCATGCCTATGGGATTAACAACTTTTTCGCCGGCGGCAGTGCGGGCAATCTGACGATGAGCGGAGACCAAAACACTGGCATCGGCGAGCTGGCGCTTCACAACAACACGAGCGGTTACTTTAACACGGCCAACGGCGCGTATGCGCTTTATAACAACACGAATGGCTTTAGCAACACGGCCGACGGTTATAATGCGCTTTACGCCAACACCAACGGTGGCTACAACACAGCCATCGGCGGCCAAGCGCTTTTCTACAACACGACCGGCAGCGACAACACAGCACTGGGCTTTGATGCTCTTGCCATTAACACCAGCGGCAACAACAACATCGCGTTGGGTTATCTGGCTGGTGCCAACCTCGCCACGGGTAGTTCCAATATTGACATCGGCAATCAGGGTGTTGCAGGCGACACCAACATCATCCGCATCGGCTCGGGCCAGACCAGCGCGTTCATCGCCGGCGTAATCAACGGCAACGGCGCGGGTCTGACGAATCTCAACGCTTCGCAACTCACGGGCGGCACGATTTCGCTGGCGCAATTGCCGGGAGCCGTGCTGACGAACGGCCAGACCGGAAACGTAACGCTCAACGGCGGTTTGTTCCTGCCCGCCACCACGACGGCGCCTGACGCCATCTATTCCGGCATCGCGACCCTTCTGTTTGCCGACAACAACCAGAACTTCTTTGCCGGCGTCGGCGCGGGCAATTCGGGGGTCAGCGGTGGCTACAACGTGGGGGTTGGCCATTCGGCTTTGACCTTCAACACGACCGGCAGTTACAACGCGGCCAGTGGCAGTCTGGCGCTTCAGCAAAACATGACGGGCAGCGACAACACGGCCAATGGCTACATGGCGCTTCAGCAGAACACGATGGGCGGCGACAACACGGCCAGCGGTTTCAATGCGCTTAAGGTGAACGTGACCGGCAATTACAACACGGCCAGCGGTTCCGGCGCGCTGCAAAGCGCGACCGGCAACAACAATATCGCACTGGGCTATCAGGCGGGTTCCGGTATCGGCGCGGGCAGCAACGACATTTACATCGGCAACACGGGCGTTGCGGGCGACAACGGCATCATCCGTATCGGCACTCCGGGAACGCACAACACCACCTATCTCGCCGGCATGATCCAGGTTTCCAGCAACTTGTTCATGAACAACAATGACATCCAGTTGCGCAACGACCTCAACCACGGCGTGGGCTGGTATGGCACCGGCAAACCGTTCAGCGGCGTGAACGTGGACGGCCCGGTGCTCTACGGATACTCCGGGGGCGGCTTAGGATATCATAACAACAACTATGGGACTAACCTGGTGCTATACTGGAACAACTCCGGATATGTCGGCATCGGCAACACCAGTCCGGGATATTTGCTGGTGGTGGGCACGGGCGGTGCGTATTGCAATGGCACAACCTGGGTGAATGGGTC
>JBEKJO010000256.1:0-5767 GCA_050011195.1 Verrucomicrobiota bacterium
CAAATGACGCTGAGAGCATTCATACTCCCACCATGAGCCTCAAGAATGCGGCACTCCTGGCATTGATCGGGACAGTCCTGCTAACGGTTTTGGTACTGGCACATTTCATTACCACCATATTGGGGGTCATCCGTGATCTGATTCCAGCGGTGGCGCTGCTGACGTCGCTGGTTCATCTGTTCGCGAGTCTCAGTGTGTTGGTGTTCTTTTACGTCTTCTACCGAAAGCAATCCTGATACTCGAAGAATGCCACATCAAGCCACCGCAGCGGTATTAACTACTGATGATCCACGCAAGGGGACTTGGGTTTCGCCAATGTACGGAAAGCTTTGGCTTTGGGAAGAATCGCTTTGACGGTCTCCGGATCTCCGAATACAACGCAGCACTCCAGAGCCCCTAATTTCTAAAGGGAACGGTCGCGTTCAAGCACCCGATCCGCTGCCTGATTCCAGAGTTCGAACCTCTCCAGGTCCACCATACCAATCCTTTTAGAATCAATCGGCCCTAACCCAGCCTTCTCCCGCTACTGCACGAGCTTCGGCAGAGTCGTGCTCACAACATCCAAACCGGCGGGCTTGGAATGGTGAGGCTGAACCTCAACCTCAGTTGGTGCAGGGATATTATCACCCGCGGGTCATCATTTGGATCCGCACCTTACGCAACGCCCTCAAGTTGGATCAGCGCATGGTCTACAACGCCACAGAATTGGACCTCGAGTACGATGCCATCGAACGAAAATGGGTCGCCGAAGGCTTCCCGCTCGTGGATCGAAAGCCTGATCCCAGGCAAGCAATGCGGACCATTCAGGCGATACTAGCCAAGTTCGCCTCCGCCGAGGGGGTCTGAAAAAGAAAGGCTGGTCAAGAAACGCGAACGAGCGCGCCTGGGTGGATGGGTGCTGCTTATCAGGTGCTTCCGTTCGCCCATGCCCTTGGCGCGACGGCGGCCGAACTGTGATGCCTTCAGTATAGCTGGGTCCACAGTCTGTAGCCAATTGACCACCCCGACGTGCCGATGCTGCCGCTCAAAACACGGCACTTAGACACCGTCCGGCAGCTATCCTTTTTAACCACCCAGCCTGCGGTGCATCTGCGCCCGCGCAAAAGCATTTCCACCTCTCGTTCCCGCACCAATCATCTCGCCCGTCACCTTAGTTGGGTTGCACCGTCGATCATGGAATTCGTCCGTGACTGCTGCTTTGGTGCTACCCAGAGTGAAAAGGGCACTTTTCACGTAAAGCCGTTATACGGCCATGTGAATTGCTTCCGAGTGCCCTGTCATCCATCCAGAATCCATATCCCGCGCACTTCCATAGGATATAATCATGAGAAACCCTATGCCCCTGACTGCTGGAACTCGGTTGGGTCCCTACGAAATCCTCGCACCCATCGGTGCAGGTGGCATGGGTGAGGTGTATCGCGCACGCGACACTCGACTGGCACGCGAGGTGGCGATCAAGGTCCTTCCTGAGTCGGTTGCCAATGATGCCGACCGCCTTCAGCGTTTCGAACAAGAGGCTCGCGCCGTCGCGGCCCTGAACCATCCCAATATTATGTCGGTGCATGACATCGGGACGCAGGACGGCACCCACTACATGGTTACAGAATTACTGGAAGGTGAGACGCTGCGCGAAAGGCTCACCGGCGGCGCTCTCCCGTCGAGACGGGCAGTGGAGTGCGCGATACAAGCCGCTCAAGGTTTGGCCGCGGCGCACGAAAAAGGCATAGTGCATCGCGACCTCAAGCCCGAGAACCTGTTCATCACAAAAGATGGCAGGATGAAGATTCTTGACTTCGGCCTGGCGAAGCAGACGATAGCCTCCACGCCGGCAGGGGATGACCTTCCCACGCTTGGTACCACCGCGCACACATCGGCGGGGATGGTAGTCGGCACAGTTGGGTACATGGCACCGGAGCAGGTGAAGGGCGAAGCGGTCGATTCTCGCACCGATATCTTTGCTTTCGGTGCCGTGCTCTACGAGATGCTGAGCGGTCGGCGCGCGTTTCAGCGGACTTCGTCGGTGGAGACCATGGCCGCGATTCTCAAAGACGATCCTACTCAGCTTGAGTCCAGTGGAGACCGGCAGATTTCGCCGGGTCTGGAGCGCATCGTGCGCCGATGCCTGGAAAAGAGCCCTGGGCAGCGTTTCCAGTCGGCCAGAGACTTGAGCTTCGCAATCGAGAACCTCAGCGCGGGTATGGGTCAGCAGCAAGCCATCTTGACCACTTCACCAGCACGAAATCCTTGGCGCAGTTTGAGTTTTGCCCTGGCGATAATTGCCATTTCGGCTTTGGTTCTTAGCCTTCGCGGGTTTCTGATGCCTCCGCCACAACCTAGCTATCGAGAAGTGACGTTTCGCAGGGGATACATCCTCTCCGCGCATTTCACGTCCGACGGACAAACTATTGTTTACAGCGCCGCGTGGGAGCGCCCCCCGAGCAAGCTCTACAGCTCTCGCGTCGATGGCACCGATATACGCGCTTTGGATTTGCCGTCGGGAGACATCTTGGCGGTGTCGCGTTCGGACGAATTAGCGATCGCATTGGGCGGCACGAAGAACTATGGGTGGCGGGGGGACCGTCTGGTTCAGGCTCCGCTTGGCGGGGGCGCACCCCGCGAATTAGTCGACAATGTAATCGGCGCCGCCTGGTCTCCTGGCGCCAGCCGACTCGCGGTCGCACGTTTTGAAGGTGGAAAATGTCGGTTGGAGTACCCTCTTCGCAAGGTCCTCTACGAGACGGTGGGTTGGATTAGCTACATTCACTTCTCGCCGCAGGGAGATATGATTGCATTCATGGACCACCCCCTCGTGGCCGATGACCGTGGAAGTGTTGCGGTGGTGGACCTCAGGGGCAACAAGCGAACGCTCACCAGCGAATGGTCCGGTGAACAAGGTTTAGCCTGGTCTCCCGATGGTCAGGAGATCTGGTTTACGGCCTCGATGGGCGGCACGAGCGACCGGGCGCTTTACGCTGTCAGCCGCAAGGGCAAGCAGCGCCTGGTCTTGCAGGGCCCCGGCAGCTTGCTGTTAGACGACATCGCGCCGGATGGCCGCGTTCTGTTGGCCCGTGAAGATTTTCGAAGCGAAGTTATGATTGGCCGAACCGGCGGCGTGTCGCGGCAGTTGAGTTGGCTCCAATACATGTGGGTAAATTCCCTGTCTCGCGACGGCAAGTTCGCCGTTATGGGTGGCCAGGCGGAGAGCAGTGGTACGGACTACAACATTTACCTGGCGAGACTTGATGGTTCCCCCGCTGTTTTGCTGGGGAATGGCATCGGGGGTGGCATTTCTCCTGACAATAACTGGGTAACCGCCATCCTACCTAGCGATACGACAAAGGTCCTGCTCCTGCCTACTGGTATGGGGGATACAAAAAGCGTGACAGCACCAAATTTCCGCTACATTCAGGCGGAGTGGACAAGCGACGGACGCAGGTTGGTTGTCGATGCAAGCGAGTCCGGGCATCCCCTCAGGTCTTGGGTACAGGACGTCTCCGGTGGCTCACCTCGTGCTGTGACCCCGGAAGGAGTCAGGGGCTTCTTCGTAACCGTCAACCATTCCGACTACGTGAGCGCCCGAGACCCCAAAGGAATGCTCCGACTCTATCCTATCGACGGAGGCGATTCCAAACCCGCTTCTGGGGTTACTGATGCCGACCAGGTGCTTGGAGGCACACCGTCCGCGAACTTCCTCTACGTAACGCCGGATGATTTTTCTACCATACCGCTCAAAATCTCACTGCTCAACATCGTAACAGGCGCTCGGCAGCCGTACGTGGCCCTAGAACCCACCGACCCCGCCGGGTTTTATTTGTTTGATCATCCGGTGCTGTTTACCGCCGACCAGAAACAGTATGTTTACGCCCAGTACCGCGCGCTGTCGACCCTCTATGTCGTCGATGGGCTGAAGTAACAAATTGTGGACCGCGGAACCTCCGTGTAGTGCGCACGCGCCGAACCCGATGGAATTGTGCCAGGATAACGACGTAATGCAAACCATCACAACTCAAGCCCGGGGCAGTCGGGTGCTCGGAAACAATCCCAGTGCGGTGCGGTTCGTCCTCTGACGATTGTGGTCACCTGGCCGTATAGTCGGAAAACCGTTCTTTTGACCTGGAGTTTACCGACGCCGAACCATAAGCACTGTTAGGCCGTTATATGACCAACTGGATTGATCCACGACGTGCAGCTCGGACCTGTTTATTAGGTCCGCGGTTCTTCCGCCCATCACAACAAAAAGCCGTGGACCTTCAAAAACAGGTCCCCGCTGCCTTGCTCTTCCCCGCCCGGTCAGGTCTCCCAAGTTCCTCGGCTGATCTGTCTCCGCGCGCTGTCTCCAACCACCTCGGAAGGTCCGACGAGTGCTTTTACCCTTTGCTTCCCCATCGATGTCAGGCTTCACCACTCTCTGGAGGGCTGGCCACCTTTGCCACCCGCTGCGATCTTTAGGGGGCTGGTCTGGGATCCTTCGAAAGGCGCGAACTCCAGGGGTCTGAGCGCCGTCGATCGGGTATCAACGCTTCAATTTATGCCGCCCTTTATAGACAGCCGTTCCGAGGAAGTCAGTGGGCTCCGGGGGGACGGCGGTTCACTCGTGGCGCAATGCCGTGATGGGATCCACGCGGGTGGCGCGCCGGGCTGGGATGAAGCAGGCTACAGCTGCGACGGCGGAGAGCGTTGCCGCGACGGCAGTGAAAGAGGCGAGATCGCTGGCCTTCACACCGTAGAGCAGGCTGGACATGAGGCGTGTCAGTCCGAAGGACGCAGCAAGACCAATCGTCACGCCGATGCCCGCAAGCGCCAGACCGCGACCGACAACGAGGCGCAGCACTTCGCCCGCTCCCGCTCCCAGAGCGATGCGGATGCCAATTTCATGGGTGCGCTGCTGCACCGTATGCGACATAACGCCGTAACTACCCATGGCCGCAAGCACCAGGGCCACGCAGCCAAAGATGCTCAGCAGGATCATGTTGAAATCGTGGCGCGCGACGGACCGGGCGATGATGCGGTTCATCGACATCACTCTGGCCATGGGCAGGTCGGGATCGACTTGCAGCAATTCTCGCTGCACCGCTCGAGCCTGCGTGGCCGGATCGCCCGCCGAGCGGACAGCCCACGAGGACGGAAGCACGCGGTTCCCGAGCGCGACCAAGCCGTTCGGCTCCTGCCCGATGGGAACGTACATCACTGGCGGCGGATCCTGGTCGATGCCACTTTCGCGCACATCGGCGACGACGCCGACAACTTCGCGCGGACGGTCTTCAAAGTCCGGGCCGATCTCTTTCCCGATGGTCACCACCGCGCCAACGGGGTTTTCTTTGGGCCAGTACTTCTTCGCCATCGCTTCATTGATGATGAGCGTCCAGGGTCCCGCGCTGCTATCGCGCTCATCGAACGCCCGACCGCGGCGCAGCGGAATGCCGAGCGTCTGGAAGTAGTGTACTCCGACCGGGCGATAAAACTCGTCGCCATTCGAAGATCCGCCGTCGGCCGGAGCTTTCCCGGCAATGGAGAAGGGAAGATCGGGGCCCATCTGGAGCGGCAGCGCGAGGGCATAGGTCGCGGCTTGGACCCCTGGAAGCGACTCGAGGCGGCGCGTGAACTCCGTGGCAAGGCGCTCGACTTCGACGGCCGTCCCATATTTCCCCCCGGCAAGAGAACTGCTCATCGTGAGTACGGAAGCCACGTCGAACCCGGGTTGCACGTTGCGCAGCGCGAGGAAAGTTCGGGTCATCAGGGCCGCTCCGACCAGAAGAACCAACGAGAG
>JBEKJO010000257.1:0-6931 GCA_050011195.1 Verrucomicrobiota bacterium
TTTGGCGCTGGCGCTGCACGCACTGACGGTCCGCTCGGGGTGGACGGTCTGGAAGTTGGGGTTGGCCGGGGCGGGGCTGATGTGGACGCGGCCGGACGGTTTTATCTATCTTGGGGCGGTAGGGCTGGGATTCCTGCTGTTTAACGCGGGGCGGCCGATTGGGCAGTCCCGGCTGGGGCTGCTGAAGATCCTGCTGGGGGCGGGCGTGCTGACGGTCGTTTTATACCTGCCTTGGTTTCTGTGGGCCTGGCACTACTACGGGTCGCCCATACCCCACACCATTATTGCCAAAAGACTGCTTCGCAACGCCACTTCCGGGCCGACCCGCTCATTGCTCCTGAATTTGCTTACCTCTCCCATCGGGACGCTGCGACCGTTTGCGGGCAATACGTTTCTGCCCGCCTATTATGGTTTGGGAGGCTGGCCTTGGGCGGTTACCCTGTACGGCAGAGGCCTGGCATGTGTGTGCGTTTTCTACTGGTGTCTGCCGTTTGCCCGTCCGCAAGCCCGCGCGGTTTCATTTGCCTTTATGCTCGGCCATCTTTACCTCTCCCTCGCCGTCCGGAATCCTTTTCCCTGGTATGTGCCGAGCTGTGCGATCCTGGGCATCTTTGTCCTCGCTCATATCGCCCAGCACGGCCTGGACCTCGCCTTCTCCCTGAAAGACAAGGACGATAGGAACTTTCACCGTTTGCTGACAGGCATTCATGTTCTGGCAGCAATGGTTTTATCCGCCACTTTGTTCTTGATGCTATGTTCAGCCTACCAATTACGCATTCAGCAGCGCGAGATCGAGGAGGGATTGCGCAAGCAAATCGGCCTCTGGCTGCGGCAACATGCCGCCGCACCGACCGACACGGTCTTTCTGGAACCTCTGGGCTACATCGGGTACTTCTCGCAATTAAAGATGCTCGACTTCCCCGGCCTCAGTGCGCCCGAGGTGGTTGCGGCTGAGAAAAGACTGAGATCAACGAGCCTGGCGAAGATTATCCTGGAATTGCGCCCCGACTGGCTGGTGCTAAGACCGGGGGAAGAGGACAGGATCCAGCAGGCAGCCCCACTCGTACTGACTGAACTTTATTCCGCGGTCAAAACCTTTGATGTTTCCGATCGAATAAGCGCGTATCACTGGTTGCCGGGTCGCGGATATTTGGCCTATGACGAAAAGTACAGTGTGTTCAAACGCAACCCGAGCCAAGCCGCTGACCAAAGCCGGCATTAGCCCGGCATTCTCATACCTCGCACGAACCGCCAACAGGCTGTAGCCGCCGACGGCAGTCGGCGCCATCTTTCGGGACTGAGAATCAGCGCCGGCCGCCGTCGGCGGCTACACGCTATGGAGTTTCCCGGCTAGCGCACGTCCTCGCCCAGTTCGACGTTCCAATAGGCGAGGTCAATGAAGTGTTTCCAACTGTCGTGCTGGTGCAGCGTGAAAGTGATTTGCACGAACGGGCGCCACTTCGGCCGCTTGGGCTTGCGGATGAGACGCAGCCCGGCTTCCTGCGGCAAGCGGTTCGCCTTGAGCGTATTGCACTCGATACAGGAGCACACGATGTTCTCCCAGGTCGTCGGGCCGCCCCGGTCGCGCGGGATCACGTGGTCCAGGTTCAGGTCGTTGCGATCGAAGGTCTTGCCGCAGTACTGGCAGGTGTTCTGGTCCCGTTCGAAAATGTTGTGCCGGGTGAACTTCACTTCCTTCTTCGGCAGATGGTCATAGACGATCAGCAGAATCACGCGCGGCACCCGGATGCGAAACGAAACCGTGCGGACCGATTCGGGGTGCGGTTCCTGCTGGGAGAAGTCGTGCCACTCGTTGAAATTAAAGGTCTGGAACGACCCGTCGTTGCGATTGAGCACAGCCTGGGCGTGGCCCTGGAACAAAAGGGTCAGGGCCCGGCGGGCCGTGCAAATATTCACCGCCTGCCAGAGGCGATTCAGCACCAGCACATGTTGGTTGAGCATAGAACTCATATCCGATCCAACTGGGGCCAAGCTACACAAACCGCCCCGGCCTGTCAATGCGGGTGTGGCACATGCGGGTGTGGCACATGCGGGTGTGGCACACGTGGGTGTGGCACACGCGGCGTGGCCCGCTGGAAGTTGGCGCTTGCTTGGGCTGGGAGAGGCCGCCGACACTGGCGCTCGGCTTATGGCCTGGAAACGAAAAGTGACGGGCGGGGTCCTGGCAAGCATCGGGTTCATGCTTTCGCCGCTCTCCTGGTGGAATGACTTGTTCGTCAACGTGCCGCTCGCGCTGGCGTTTGCGTGGGTGGTCAGTTGGTTTTACAAGCCGGCGTTTGCCGTGTCTTTGGTGGTCGGCTACTGGCTGACCAATGTCCTCGGTTTCATCCTGATGCACAAAGGCGCGCAACAAGTGTTGTCGGAGAAACCAGGGCGTTATTCGCGCCGTGACCTGCTGCGAGACGTGGGCATCTCTTTGCTCTACACCGTGTTAATCGTGGTGCTGGTGAAGTTTGGGATTCTCAAGCCCATTCAGAGCTATTTTAAGGCTCCCTGAGCCTGGCACTGCTGCTTCAATCCGGCGCCCCCCGCAGGTCTTCCCCTGAGCATCTTATACCATTTCACTGTCACAATCGGTATGTTCCCCTCCCCTGGCCTGCGACCACCCTCTCCCCTTCCCAAGGGGAGAGGGCTGGGGAGAGGGGTCCGTCTTTGCCTGGGGGTTCAGGGGCGGGGGCTTCCACTCATTCCTACCGAGTTCCATTGCGAAGTGGTATTACAGCGGAGCCGCTGAGATAGGCGACACACCCAGTGGGCAGGGCGCGCTGTCCTCAGCGCGCCCACCTCCGCCAGCGCAGTCGAACGCGTTGTGTAGCCTATCCCAGGAACGCGGCGTGCACCGCTCTCATGGCCTGCTCCCCTTTGGCGAGGTCAACAATGACCGAGATCTTGATTTCACTGGTGGAAATCATATCAATGTTCACCCCTTCGCGGGCCAGCGTCTCGAACATCTTGCCGGCGACGCCGGTGTGGCTCTTCATGCCCACGCCCACGATGGAGAGCTTGGCGATCTTGTCTGTGGCGATAACCTGGCCGAAGCCAATCTCCGGCTTGAGTCCATCAATGACCTTCTGCGCCTTGAGCAGGTCGGGTTTATCAACGGTGAACGAAAGGTCGGTGGCGGGCGCGCCGCTGCCGTGGCTGATGTTTTGCACGATCATATCAACGTTGATGTTCGCGTCGCCGATCACTTTGAAGATGCGCGCGGCCACGCCGGGTTTGTCGGGCACGGCCACCAGCGTGACTTTGGCCTGGTTCTTGTCGAGCGAGACGCCGCGCACGACGACGTCTTCCATGTTCTTGGTTTCCTCTTTCACAATGGTTCCTGGGTTTTCGTTAAGGCTGGAGCGGACTTCGAAGATGACGCCAAATTTCTTGGCGAACTCCACCGAGCGGGATTGCATGACTTTCGCGCCGAGGCTGGCCAGTTCGAGCATCTCGTCGTAGGAGATCTCGTCGAGCTTCTTCGCGGCGGGCACGATGCGCGGATCGGCGGTATAGACACCGTCCACGTCGGTATAAATCTGGCAGAGGCCGGCCCTGAGCGCGGCGGCCAGGGCGATGGCGGTCAAATCCGAGCCGCCGCGCCCCAGGGTAGTGACCTGGCCCTCGATGGTCTGGCCCTGGAAGCCGGCGACGATAACAACGTTGCCCTGGTTCAACAGGTCGTGAATCTTCTTCGGGGTGATGTTTTGAATCCTGGCTTTGGTGTGCACGCCATCCGTCACGATGCCCGCCTGCGCGCCGGTGAGCGAAACGGCGGGAATCCCCAGGGAGTGCAGCGCGATGGCGGTCAAAGCGATGGTGGTTTGCTCGCCGGTGGCCAACAACACGTCCATCTCGCGCTCGTTGGGCAGGGGCATGATTTCCTTGGCCAGCTTGATGAGATTGTCGGTCACCCCGCTCATGGCGGAGACGACGACGACAATCTGGTCGCCTTTGGCGCGATATTGGGCCACGCGGGCCGCGACATTCTTGATGCGCTCGGGGTTGCCGACCGAGGTGCCGCCGTATTTCTGGACAATCAATGCCATAAGTTCTTCCTTCGCATCCTTCGCGTTCTTCGCGCGACACTTTTCATCCAAAGTCCTCGACCCGGATCATCACGGGGGCGCTCTTGACCGCCGGGAGTTGGCCGATCTGCTGCAAAGCGCGGGTGACCGCCCCGTTCGGCGCGTCGTGGAGCATGAGAATCAGCGGCACTCTCGCGCCTTCGTGGCCCTCGGGTTGAATCACCGAGGAAATGCCGATGCGGGCCTGGCCGAAGAGGGTTGAGATTTGGGCCAGCACGCCGGGTTTGTCCACCACGTTAAGCCGGATGAAATAGCGCGACACAACTTCGGCGATGGGGACGACTGCGCCATTGCGTTCGTGCGGCACAAACGGCGGCAGGCGGTGTTTGGTGCCGAACTTCAAATCCAGCGCGGCATCCGCCAGGTCGCTCAAAACGGCGCTCGCGGTGGCGTCTTTGCCCGCGCCCCGCCCGTAAAACAGGGTATCCCCCACTACATCGCCGCGGACGAATACCGCGTTGAAGACGTGGTTGACGCTCGCCAGGACGTGCGCGTTCGGAACCAGCGTCGGGTAAACCGAGACTTGAATGCGCGCGGCAGCCGAGCGCCGGGCGGCTGCCTTTCCCTCGACCCTCGACCCTCGACCCTCGACCCTCTTGATGATCCCCAGCAGCTTGATGGTGTAGCCGAGCTGGTTGGCAAATTGAATGTCCGTCCGCGTGATCGCGCGGATGCCTTCGACGTAGATGTCCTTCGGGTCCACCCAGAAGCCGTGCGCCAGGGAGGCCAGAATCCCAATCTTGTGCAATGCGTCGTGGCCGTCAATGTCGAGCGATGGCTCGGCCTCGGCGTACCCTTGCGCTTGGGCGTCCTTGAGGGCTGGGGCAAAGTCGGCCCCCTCGAGCTTCATGCGGGTGAGGATGTAGTTGCAGGTGCCGTTGACGATGCCGTAGAGGTGGGTAATGCGGTTGCCGACAAAGCCTTCGCGCAGGGCTTTGATGATGGGAATACCGCCGCAAACGCTGGCTTCGTAGTAGAGGTTCGTGCCGTATTGCCGCGCCGCGGCGAACAGCTCCTCCCCGTGCGCCGAGAGCAGGGCCTTGTTGGCGGTGACGACGGGTTTGCCGAGCTTCAGGGCGGCCAGGATCATCGCGCGGGCGATGGTGGTGCCGCCGGCCAGCTCCGCCACCACATCAACTTGCGGGTCGCGGACGACGCTCTGCCAGTCCGTCGTCATGCAGGAAGCCGGAATCCGGTACGGGCGCGGTTCGTCGAAGGCTTTCACCGCGACCTTGCGCACATGGACCTTGACGCCGATGCGCGAGGCCACGAGATCGCCGTTGAGCTGGAGGGCGTGAAACACGCCGCTGCCCACGGTCCCGCCGCCGATCATTCCCAGATTCACCTGCTGCATAATGGTCACAGAGCTTGCCGGGATTTCGGGCGGGGGACAATGAATTTTTGGCGGCTGTCGCGACTCTATGAAAATGTCCCCTTGCGGACTCGATAAAAATGTCCCCTTTCGACGCCGCTGGGGAACAGTGGCGGATGCTGGAAGGAAGCTTACTGATGAGTCAAAAAGAACGGAAATGGAGGGCGATGCCGGGTTAGTGCATCGGTCGCGCGGACGGCCCAGTCCCCGGCGCAAGCCGCCCGAGTTACGCCAGCGGGTGCTGGCGCGCTACGCGCAGCGGTATCCGGATTTTGGGCCGACGCTGGCGGCGGAGTATCTGGCGGTGGAGGGCTTGGCGGTGGATCACGAGACGCTGCGGCGGTGGTTGATCGCCCAAGGGACGCGGAGCGTGCGGCGGCGGGGGCAGCGGCATCGGGCCTGGCGCGAACGCAAGGCCTGTTTTGGGATGATGGTGCAACTGGACGGGTCGCACCACGACTGGTTTGAAGGGCGGCGAGCCCCGGCGGTGTTGATGGTGATGGTGGATGACGCGACCAACCAGGTGTGGGCGCAGTTCTTCGAGGCGGAGACGACGCGGGCCAGCTATGACGTGTTGGAGGGCTGGGTGCGCCGGCGGGGGCTGCCGCAAAGCCTGTATGTGGACCGGGACAGCATCTACCGGTGTGAAGGAGTGGGCAGTGTGGCGGAACAATTGGCCGGCCAAGCGCCGCAGACGCAGTTTGGCCGGGCGATGGGGCAGTTGGGGGTGGAATTGATTTTGGCCAACAGTCCGCAAGCCAAAGGGCGGGTGGAGCGAACCAACGGCGTGCTGCAAGACCGGTTGGTCAAGGCGCTGCGGTTGGAAGGGATCAGCGAACTGGGGCGGGCCAACGAGTATCTGGCCCAAACATTCCTACCCGCGTTGAACCGGCGGTTCCAGCGGGAGGCGGCTAGTCCTGCGGACGTGCATCGGGGGGTGCCGCGGAACTTGGACGAAGTGTTGAGCTGGGAAGAAGAGCGAGTGGTGCAGCGGGACTGGACGGTGGCGTGCGGGGGGCGTTGGCATCAGGTGGAACGGGAACACGAGTCCTTGAGTTTGGCGGGCAAGAAAGTGGTGGTGCGCACGCTGCGGAATGGACGGGTGCAGTTGGTGCATCGGGGCCAGAAACTGAGTTGGCGAGCCTTGCCGGAACGGCCCCGGCGGAGCGTGGTGGAGCGCAAAGCCCAAGAACCGCGTGCGGTGGTGAAGCCCGCGGCGAAACATCCGTGGCGGCAATTAGGAGTGGGGGTTGGGCGGGAGTATTGGCGCGGAGTCAAAGCGCAGGGGCGGGCCCAACGCGCGGCGATCCGGCTGGCGGCGAGGGACTCCGGTCGGCCTCCGCTACGCTCCGGCCTCCCTGCGTCCCTCGCCGCCAGCCGGGGGGAACAGATCAACGAATAACAACCCGAGAAGGGGACATTTTCTCGTGAGTTAACAGGGGGACATTTCAAATGAGTTTTGACA
>JBEKJO010000258.1:0-5589 GCA_050011195.1 Verrucomicrobiota bacterium
GTTGTGGCCAGTCGGAAGACAGTTGGGTGGCCCGGGGAAAGCTCGTGCAGTTTCGCGCGGGCCTGGCGTGCATAACGGCCTTCGTAGCCGCCGACGGCAGTCGGCGCAAATTTCCCCATCAACCAGAATGCGCCGACACCGTGTCCGCGATTCGCGCCTCGTGTGAAGTATTCACGTTCTGATCCTCACCGCCAGTCCAAGACGAACTCAAACCGAAGGATAACACCTTGAGACACTAGAGTTCCCTGCTGCGAAGTGGTCCCGCCCTCTCTCCAGGCGCAGGCATTCGGGACCAATCTGGTCGTCACGTGGCCAGTCTCAGCGAACGGCTACGCGCTCGAAACCTGCGCCAGCCTCGCCGGGACAAACTCATGGACGCCCGTTACGAACGTGCCGGCTATTGTCGGCTTTCAATACACGGTCACGAATGCCCTTTCTGCCGGCAGACAATTCTACCGGCTGTATCAGCAGTAGCCGCCGTGGTGGCCCCGGAGCAGTGCCGTAGCGCCGCGCTTGTTTCTGCCGCAGAGAGCACCGTTCGCAGCGCCCGGCCCGTGTGACTCGCGGGGCAAGCGGCGATCTCCTCGGGTGTTCCAGCGGCGACAATTTGCCCGCCCTGGTCGCCGGCGTCGGGTCCAAGATCAATGATCCAATCGGCGGATTTGATGACTTCGAGGTTGTGCTCGATGACGAGGACGGAGTGGCCGGCATCCACCAATCGTTGGAAGACTTTGAGCAGCACGCGCACATCGTCAAAGTGCAGGCCGGTGGTCGGTTCGTCGAATAAAAACAGTGTGGCCGCCGACGTAAGCAGGCTCTGACTGCCCTCGGATTTCGGATTTCGGATTTCGGATTTCACCGTGGAACTGCTCGCATAGCCCGCTACCATTACCTCGGCGAGGTGCCGGACCAGCTTGAGGCGCTGGCTTTCGCCGCCGGAGAGCGTGTTGATCGGCTGGCCGAGCCGGAGATAGCCAAGGCCCACTTCTTCCAGCAGCTTCAAACTCTCGACTGCGCGCTCCGCCGGACGGGACTCGGGGAATGCGGAGAGGAAGGCGACGGCTTCTTCGACGGTGGCATCAAGGAGATCAGCGATGGAGAAGGAGCGTGAAACGTGAAACGTGAAACGTGAAACGTGTTGCGTGGTGCGTGGCGCGTGCAGCTTGACTTCGAGAATGTGGGGGCGATAGCGGCGGCCATTGCAATCGGGGCAGCGGATGAAGACGTCGCTGAGGAATTGCATCTCGATCTTCTCGAAGCCCGCGCCGCGGCAGCGTTCGCACTGCCCCTGGCTGGAGTTGAAGCTGAAGGCGCTGGCGCTCAGCCCGCGCTGCTTCGCCAGCTCGGACTGGGCAAAGAAGGCCCGGATGTCCTCGAACGCGCCAATATAGACGGCGGGATTGGAGCGCGGGGTTTTGCCGAGGATGGATTGGTCCACCAGTACCACCCGGCGGAGGTGTTCTGAACCCTCAAGGAGGGGCGAGGAGCGAGGGGCGAGGGGCGAATCGCTGGCTTCGGCTTCGCCGTTACCTTCGGGTGAGAGCCGGTCTGAGGCTTTGACAGAGGGGGGTGCGGATTTGAGTTTATCCACCAAGGCTGGCAAGAGGACTTCCCGGACGAGGGTGGTTTTGCCGGAGCCGCTGACACCGGTGACGCACACAAACCGGCCCAGCGGGATTTCGACGCCGAGGTCTTTGAGGTTGTGCCGCGTGGCGTGGCTGAGCTTGAGTGTATCTTGACACCGCCACCAGCCGACAACTCGATCTCCCTCTCCTCCTTTGGAGGAGAGGGGTGGGGAGAGGAGGCCACCACGCCCGGACGCCGCCCTTGCCCGCGTCTGTGATCGCGTTTGTGCCCCTCTCCCCAGCCCTCTCCCCGCGCTCCGCTGGCGGGGAGAGGGAGAAGCCCCCGGTAGCAGTGCTAAGGAGTTGTCTGCTTTGACCGCTCTTCGTTGCGGGATTTCAATTCGCTTGCGGCCACTGAGATACTGGCCGGTCAGGGAGTGTTGGGATTTCAGAAGCTGAGGGTAAGTCCCCTGAAACACGACTTCTCCGCCGGTGGCGCCGTGGCCGGGACCCAAATCAACGATCTGGTCCGCCGCGCGGATGACGCTGGCCTCGTGTTCGACGACTACGACGGTGTTGCCCGCATGACACAGTTGCGCGAGCAGGCGGACCAGCCGTTCGGTGTCGCGCGGGTGCAGGCCGACGCTCGGCTCGTCGAGCACGAAAAGCGTGTTCACCAAACGCGTGCCCAGACAGGTGGTGAGGTTCACCCGTTCGGTCTCGCCGCCGGACAGCGTGCGCGTCGGGCGGTCCAAGGTAAGATAGCCCAAGCCGACCTCGTTGAGATAACCGAGGCGCGAGCGGACCTCGTTCAGGACCAAGCCCAGAGGGTCATTCGGTCGCAAACGGTGGCGGGCGGCAAGGGTCTCGACGAAGGGCAAGCTGTCGCGAATTGGAAGCTGGTAGAGATCGGCCAGGGTGAGCGAGCCATTCAAATCGGAGGGGGCAGACTCCAGCCCAGTTCGGACTTCGGACTTCGCACTTCGGCCTTCTTTCTGCCTTCTGCCTTCTGCCTTCTGCCTTTCCACTTCACACCGGTACAGCAGGCTCTCGGGCTGGAAGCGTTTGCCGTGGCAATCCGGGCAGGGCGTGTAGGCCCGGTAACGCGAGAGCAAGACGCGCACGTGCATCTTGTAGGCCCTCGATTCGAGCCAGCGGAAGTAGCCTTTGACGCCATACCAGGCGCGCGGCCATTCGTGCGCCTCGTCCTTGCCGTAGTCCGGCTCGCCGTTGATGACCAGGTCCTGCCACTTCTTAGGCAACCGGTTGAACGGGACATCGGTGGGCACGCGAAACTGCCGGCAGATGCGCAGCAAATCGTCCTGGCACTCCGCGCCCAGGCCGGTCTGCCAGGGTTTCACCACACCTTGCGCCAGGGTTCGGGAACGGTCGGGCAACGCGAGGTCGTAATCTATGCTGATCACGCGGCCAAAACCGCGGCAGACCGGGCAGGCGCCGACAGGGTGATTGAAGCTGAACAAGGCGGGGGAGGGTTCGCGGTATTCGAGGTCGCAGGGAGCGCAGTGCAAGCGGTTGGAAAAGCGATGCGGGGTGGGTGAAACGTGAAACGTGAAACGTGATGCGGGGGGCGCGGAGGCGAGTTCGTGGATGGCAAGCTTGCCCTTGCCGAAGTGGTAGGCTTGTTCGCAGGCCTCAACGAAGCGCGGGCGGTTGGCCTCGGTGAGGCGCAGGCGGTCCTGGATGACGGTGAGGAAAGGGAGGCGTGATGCGTGATGCGTGATGCGTGATGGGAGGTCTTCGAGCTGGAGGATTTGGCCGTCGAGGAGCAGGCGCTGGTAGCCTTGTTTGGCAACCAGGGCGAGAGATTCTTCAAGGGAGAGCTTCTCCGAGAGCGGAAGGTCGAAAGTGACGAGCAACTCCGTGTTGCGGGTTGCGTGGTGCGTCCGCAGGCCATTCCAAATCTGCTGCGGTGAGTCCTTGCGCACGGGCCGGCCACACTGGCGGCAGTGCAGTTGCGCGACGTGCGGCCAGAGCATTTTCAGGTAATCGCAAATCTCGGTCATCGTGCCGACGGTGGAACGGGTGGTCTTAACGGCGTTGCGTTGCTCGATGGCGATGGCGGGGGGAATGCCTTCGATGCTGTCCACCTGGGGCTTGTCCATGCGGTCGAAGAACTGGCGGGCGTAAGGGGAAAAGGTCTCGATGTAGCGTCGCTGGCCCTCGGCGAAGAGCGTGTCGAAGGCGAGGCTGCTCTTGCCCGAACCGCTCAAGCCGGTGATGACCACGAGCCGGTTGAGCGGCAGGTCGAGATCGAAGTTCTTCAGGTTGTTATGGCGGACGCCCCGGAGGCGGATGGCGGGCCGCGCAGACGATTTCAGCATCGCAGGAGCAAGGTAGGATTGCCGCAGCGGGGTTGCAAGTTGCAGGGTGCGGGTTGCGGCTTGCCGAAGGGCGCGAGGTTCTTGGCGGCAGAAATGCGAGCTGAAACGTGAGCTTGGCAGAAGCGGGCGGTTCCATTAACATAGCGTTGTTATGGGCCTCACAAATCAAAAGCTGGTCGTAAAGGAAAGCCGCCGTGCCCGGCGCAAGACGGCGGTGACCTTTCTCATTGACTCCGGCGCGGTTTACAGCCTGGTGCCCGGCCCCACCCTCAAGAAGCTCGGCATTCGCCCCCATCGCCAGGTTGATTTCTCTCTGGCGGACGGCACGACCATTACTCGCAAGGTGGGCGATGCTTACTTCGAGCTTCAGGGTGAAGGCGGCGCCGCGCCGGTAATCTTTGGCGAGAGGGGCGACGAGCCGCTGCTCGGCGCGACGACCTTGGAGAGCTTCGGGCTGGTGCTGGACCCATTTAAGCGCCGCCTGATTCCCATGCGCATGTTGCTGGCTTGACCTCCGGGCACGGCCTGAAATGAGGGATGCATCCTTAAACGTGCTGGCCGCCACTGGCTCCGGCACCGGTTCGCACTCTTGCATCCCGCCCGGCGCGAACCTGCGCGAATGCACGCCGCGCGCCATCATCCTCGGCACCCTGCTGGGCATGGTGTTCGGCGCCTCGTCGCTGTACCTCGTCCTTAAGGTCGGCCTCACGGTGAGCGCGTCAATCCCGGTCGCGGTCATTTCCCTGGCGCTGTTCCGGCTGTGGTCGAAGGCTGGCGGACGCGACGCCACTATCCTCGAAAATAACATCGTCCAGACCGCCGGGTCGGCGGGGGAGTCCATCGCGTTCGGCCTGGGCGTAACCATGCCGGCAATCATGATTCTCGGGTTTGACCTCGAGATTAGCCGGGTGATGCTGGTGGGGCTGCTCGGCAGTCTGTTGGGCATCCTGATGATGATCCCGCTGCGGCGCGCGCTGATCGTCGCGCAGCATGGGCAACTCAAGTATCCCGAGGGCACCGCCTGCGCCCAAGTGCTTAAGGCTGGGAGTGGGGTACCCCTCCCCATGAACCCTGATTCGCCAGAGAACTGGCCACCAAACCCCCTCTCCCCTTCAGAAGGGGAGAGGGCCGGGGTGAGGGGTCCGTCTTTGCCTGGGGGTTCAGGGCCGCTCGCTGGCGCCGGG
Organism: Verrucomicrobiota bacterium; assembly: GCA_050011195.1. GTDB lineage: Bacteria > Verrucomicrobiota > Verrucomicrobiia > Limisphaerales > UBA8199 > PALSA-1440. Next base: position 5,092 of record JBEKJO010000258.1, read on the forward strand.
GTCAACGCCTCGACCATCTTCACCGGCTTCGGGATTGGCCTGGCTTACAAGACTCTTATGGCCGCCTTCAGGTTGTGGAAAGACATACCGGAGAAAGTCTTCGACGCTCCGCTCAAGGGCGGCTCAATCTCGGCGGAAATCTCCCCCGAACTGCTGGGCGTGGGTTATATCATCGGTCCGCGGATTGGCTCGATCATGATGGCCGGGGGCGTGCTCAGTTGCCTGGTGCTGACGCCGCTGATCAAGTTCTTCGGCGAGGGCCTGAGCGTCGTGCTGGCGCCGGGCGCCAAGCCCATTGCCGACATGAGCCCCGGCGACATCCGCAGTGCCTACATCCTGTACATCGGCGCGGGCGCGGTCGCCGCCGGCGGCATCATCAGCCTGCTGCGGTCGCTGCCGATCATCCTGAATAGCATCCGGTCCGGGCTGTCGGACTTCAGGGCTGCCGCCGCCGCCCACACCTCGGTCCTCCGCACCGAGCGCGACTTGCCGATGAAA
>JBEKJO010000259.1:0-5576 GCA_050011195.1 Verrucomicrobiota bacterium
AAACCTTCGCGCGCCATTTCCAGCAGGTTGTGGCGCGGCTGACCCGACGCCGGCTCCAGAAAACTGCCCGTCCGTCCGTGAATGAAACTGATGTCGCCCCGCTCATTGACGATGACGCTGGCTGGCGCAAAGCGACCCAGGAGCAGCCGCTCAAACGCCGCGGACAGCCGCGGCTGCGGCGCGGCCACAGCCGCCGCGGCGATGCCCGCGTGGGTGGGTGCCGGTTCCCCCGCGCTGGCGGACAACTCCAATGGGGCCTGAAGCGCCGACGCCTGGCCGGTGCCCCGGAAGATTTTCGCCTTCTTGTCCACCACGGCGAAATGGTCGCGCGACTCGCCGATGCTCTCGGACGGCCCCAGGAACAGCAGCCCGTCTGGCTTCAGGGCGTAATGGAAGAGCGCCAGCAGCCGCTGTTGCAGCGCGCCGTTCAAATAGATGAGCAGGTTGCGGCAGGAGATGAGGTCGAGTTTCGTGAACGGCGGGTCCTTGCAAACGTTCTGCGGCGCAAAGATGACCATCTCCCGGATTTCCTTCTTGAGCCGATAGTGGCCGTCTTCCTTGGTAAAGAACCGCGCCAGCCGTTCGCGCGACACGTCCACGGCGATGCCGTCCGGGTAAACCCCGGTGCGTGCCGCGTCGATCCCCGCGCTGTTCAAATCCGTCCCAAATATCTGCACGGTGACGCGCTTTTTCATCCGCTCCGCGCCTTCCCGCAGGAGGATGGCCAGCGAATATGCTTCCTCGCCGGTCGCACAGCCGGGCACCCACACGCGCACCACCGCGTCGTCCGGCCGGGCTTCGAGCATTGTCTTCAACGTTTTGCCCAGCGCCTCGAAGGCGCCCGGGTCGCGGAAGAAACTCGTCACGCCGATCAGCAGTTCCTTGAACAGCAGGTCCAGTTCGTGCGGATTGTCCTGCAGGACGCTCAAATACTGCTGTGGACCTTTGAGTTGGTGGAGGTTCATCCGCCGTTCGATGCGGCGGCGGATGGTGGTCGGTTTGTAGGAGGAAAAATCGTGGCCCGTGCGGTTGCGCAGCAGCACGATGATTTTTGGCATTGGCTCGGGCAGCGCGGCATCAGCTTCCGCATCCGCCCCCGACGGCATCAGGTAGGGACCTTTGGCGTAAGCCACCAAGCGCTGCGGCAGTTGGCCGGCCGGCAGCACATAATCCACCAAGCCCGTGGCAATGGCACTGCGCGGCATGCCGGGATACTTGGCCGATTCCGGCTCCTGGGCCATCGTCATGCCTGTGGCGCCCTTGATGGCCTTGACCCCGAGCGTGCCGTCGCTGGCCGTGCCGGACAGGATGATGCCCACCGCGCGCTCGCGCTGATCCTCCGCGAGCGAGCGGAAAAAATAATCAATCGGCAACCGCACGGCGGATGAGTCCGGGCAATCCATGAACTGCAATTTGCCGTTGACCATCGCCAGATAGCCCTCCGGCCGCGCCACGTAGATGCAGTTCTGCTTCACGCGCACATTGTCGCTGGCCTCCACCACCGGCATCGCCGCGCACCTGCGCAGCAACTCCGGCAGCAAGCTGGTGTGGCCGGGATGTTGGTGCGTCACCACCACAAACGCCATCCCGCCGTCCGGCGGCATCTGTTGGAAGAACTCTTCCAGCGCCTCCAATCCGCCCGCCGAAGCGCCCAGACCGACGATGGGAAAGGCTTTGCCCGGAAAGGCCGGCGGGATGGAGCCGTGCGAAAGCGCTGCGGCGTTTAACCTAAGTTTGCCGGACGAACGCGCTGCCCGCGCGGGCCGGGAAGTCCGCGAACGCTTCCGTATGGTTTTCCTTTTAGACATTGGCTCTTCTCTAAATCGTTCTTCATTAGCACGTCTGCCAGCACGTCACCGGAGACTACGGAAAAGTCGTTCGGCGGTCCAGCCAGCAATCCGCGATTCGCGAACGAGGTAGCCCGGTTCATCCGGGAAGTTTGGGTCCGGGGCGTCGCCTGATGACCTGTCCAGAACGCGGAAGTCGGCCTCGACCCGAGCCCGACCATGCGGACCTGCCAGCGTGGCGCAAGCCAGATGCCCGCGGCATGCTCTCTATTGTTCCTCTATTGGTGGTCTCCTCTTTCCCTTGTGCATGCCGGGGGATCAGCTGGGAGTTTGACCCCTGCGCCCGCCAGGCCGAGTCCCGTTGCATCAGACGGCCCACCCTTGGCTACCATTCAACCAAAAGCCCATTGTGCCAATCCATCCCCTTCCGGCGAAGTTCGTCACCTCAGAAAGCCGTTCCCTGCGGGTAGTGCCGCAATGTCCCACCTCAGCATTTGGATGAGATATTTTCAGGAGTCCACCGGATAGCCAGGCGGCCTGATTCGCATTAGGAATGATAAGAGTGAAAGACATAATTACGAAAACAAGCATGGCCAGCGCCGAGGGCGACTTCAAGCTGCCGAGAAAATGGTGCGGGCGGCCGCCCTGATCAGCCAGGAGCCCATCGGCCCTCCAACTGCGCTTCCTCCGGACCATGCGAGAAACTGCGAGCGAGCATAACGCCGCCACTTTCCTGCCGGTCCACATTACTTTGTTCACACCGTTCCTGCAGGGGACGTTGAAGGCGTAGCCACCGGACTGGCTCCGGCCCACTCCAACTCCCGAAGGCCAAGACTATATGAAAGTTCTTTTACTTTATCCGCCAACTCCGGAAACATTCTGGAGCTTCAAGCATGTACTGCGTTTCGTCTCGAAACGCGCGACTTTCCCGCCCCTCGGCCTGCTGACGGTGGCGGCGCTGTTGCCCGCCGACTGGGAACTCAAGCTGGTGGACCTGAACGTGGAACCGTTGTCCGACGCTGACCTGCGCTGGGCGGATTATGTGATGCTCAGCGCCGATCGTGCATAAGGCCGCGGTGGCCCACCTGGTGGAGCGCTGCCGCCGGTTTTCCAAACCCGTTATTGCAGGAGGACCGCTCTTCTCCACTGGCCGGGCGGCCTTCCCCAACATCCAGCATTTCGTTTTGGGTGAGGCCGAAGACATCATGCCGCAGCTCATCGAAGACCTGCGCGCCGGAACGCTCCGCCCCACCTATGCCGCGCCGGACCGGCCCGACATCACTCGCTCGCCGGTGCCACGCTGGGATCTCATTGACCCCCAGCATTATGTTGCCATGGCGGTGCAGTTCTCGCGAGGCTGCCCGTTCGATTGCGAGTTCTGCGATATTCCCGTCATGAGCGGCCACCTGCCCCGCACCAAAACCTCAGGCCAACTGGTTGCCGAACTCGAGCAACTCCGCCTGCGCGGGTGGCAGGACAAGGTCTTCATCGTGGATGATAACTTCATTGGCAACAAGAAGCAGACCAAGGCATTGCTGCAAGAACTCATCGAATGGCGCGCTCGCACCCGGTCCCCGATGGGTTTCCTGACCGAGGCTTCGGCCAACCTGGCCGACGACCCCGAGCTCTGCGACCTCATGGTGCGCGCCGGCTTCAAGAAAGTCTTCGTCGGGATCGAGACGCCTTCGGCCCCAAGCCTGGAAGAATGCCGGAAACTGCAGAACTGCCATCGGGACCTCGCCGAAACAGTCAAGATCCTGCAACGGTCGGGCCTGGAAGTGATGGGCGGCTTCATCGTCGGGTTCGACCACGATGGCACGGACATTTTCAAACGGCAGTTCGAGTTTATTCAGCGCTCAGGCGTCGTCACCGCCATGGTGGGACTTTTAAACGCCTTGCCGGAGACTCGCCTCTACCGCCGGCTCATGAAAGAGGGACGGCTCGAATCGGACACCACCGGCAACAACACCGAGGCCACGCTCAATTTCCGTCCGAAATTGAACCGGGAATTCCTCATCAATGGTTACCGCGACCTGATGAAACGCCTTTATGAGCCGCGGCACTATTACCAGCGCATTCGCATCTTCCTGCAGCACCAGCAACCTCGTGGACCGCGCCTCCGTCTCTCGCGACGGGACCTGGAAGCCTTTGTGAAGTCCTTATGGCTGCTCGGGGTGTGGCATGGCGGGCGCCTGGCCTACTGGCGATTCGTTCTGACGGCGCTGCTCCGGCGTCCGCGCCAGTTCCCCAAAGCCATGGAACTGGCCATCATCGGTTATCACTTCCGCCGTGTGGCGGGTGATTTGTGAGAAGAAAGCAAACCGAACCGTGTCGCGTGCAGGACCTTGATTTGGAGAAACATGATGAAAACATTAGCTGGTTTGTGGATTGACCATCGAGAAGCCCTAATCGTGCTGGTCTCAGGCAAACGGCAGGAAACGAGGCGGATAAAATCCTTTGTCGAAAAGCAGCTTCGTCGCTCCGGTCGCTCGCCCTCCCAAGACCCGTTTGAGGCACAGATGGTCCCGGCCGATAATTGTCGCGAACGAGAATACACGGGCCATCTGGCGAATTACTACGACGAAGTCATTTCGTGTATTCGTCCGGCCGAGGCGATTCTGATCTTCGGCCCCGGCGAGGCCAAGGGCGAGTTAAGGAAGCGCATCGAGCGGGACAAACTCGATCTGCGCATCACCTGCTTCGAAACGACCGACAAGATGACGGAGCGCCAGGTTTCGCAAAAAGTAAGGCGGCACTATTCGCCGGTGGACGCCGTCCGACCCGTTAGCCGAGGGAGCAGACGGTGAACACGAGCTGAGGAACAATCCAGGCATTTCATTGTGAACGCTGTGTCCGGGAAAAAGATCGGGCTGGAAGCTTTGCTCAGCCGAGTGACTGCGTATGTGCAGGCGCGCACCTCCTCCAATGAAGCGCCGCTGCGCGCGGAGGTGTTCAGCCTCGAACAACTGGTCCACCATGCCAAGGTCCTGGCCGAAAACCACTCGGTCGTGGCGCAACGGGGTGCCAACCGATTGCTCGCACGGCTGGGTGAAAATGAACAGATACTGAGAGCCTACAACCGCGCGACGCAGTCGGTGGACCAAACCCGACGCGTTACCCACGCGGCCGAATGGCTCCTCGACAATTTCTACTTGATCGAGGAGCAAATCCAAATGGCCCGCCGGCATTTGCCCCGGGGTTACAGCCGGGAACTGCCCCGCCTCCGGTCGGGTCCCTCCGCCGGGCTGCCGCGCGTCTATGACCTCGTGCTCGAATTGATTTCGCACGTCGATGCGCAGATTGATGCCGAACCGCTGCGCGCCTTCATCGCGGCTTACCAAACCGTGTCAACCCTGAAGCTGGGCGAGTTATGGGCCATTCCGATCATGCTCCGACTGGCCTTAATTGAAAACCTGCGACGAGTCACCTCGCGGCTGGTGATCACCCGGCACGAGCGCGACCTGGCCGACCTGTGGGTCGAGCGCTTGCAGGAAATGGCGGAGAAGAATCCCTCTCACCTCGTCGTCGTGGTGGCCGACATGGCGCAGGCCACTCTGCCGCTGTCCAGCGCCTTCGTGGTGGAGTTCTCTGAACGCTTGTCCCGCCAAAGCCCGGCGATGCACCTGGCGCGGACCTGGCTTGAGCAACGGCTCACGGAGCAAGGACTTTCCGTCGAGCAACTGGTCCACCTCGACAGCCAGAACCAGGCCGCCGATCAGATCCTGGTTAGCCATACCATCAACAGCCTGCGTTTCCTGGGCGCCTTGGACTGGCGCGAGTTTGTCGAGG
>JBEKJO010000260.1:0-5500 GCA_050011195.1 Verrucomicrobiota bacterium
TTTGAACCTAAAAACAGCAGAAAGAGAGGTTTTTGCCCTCTGGGACGGCGTTGCTGCCTGGGCGGGGCCGCCGGGGACGCGGTGGTGGGGCCGGAGCAGGGCCATAGCGGGCCCGTTGCAATACCGTTGCCCCACGCCAGTTCCAGGCATGTCTCAAGAGTACTTCAAGGGTAATTCAAGGACATTTCAAGGACATTTCAAGGATAATCCAAGCCTCTTCCAAGCCTCTTCCAAGGCTATTCCAAGGATTTTCCAAGCATATTCCAAGGACACTTCAACGATGTTTCAAGGATGTTTCAAGGATGTTGCAAGCATTCTTGAGCTTCCGCACCCTTCTCTCTCTCGCCCTGCCCCCCCAGGCCAGACATCCACAGCCCGCCCCCCTTGGTGTGGCGCAACCGCCGCAGCGGTCCCCAAGTATGAAACCCTTAACATAAAGGCATCGGCCTGTCAAACATAAAATCGCGGAATGTGGCGCAGGCCAATGCCACTGCTCGCGTAAATCGTAAATCGTAAATCCAACCCGCCCGGCAGCTTTCGGACGTGTCGTTTGCAAACGACCGGGGTATATTCCGCGGCAATATGTTGATCATGAACTGCGGATTGGGGCATGGGCGGGAATTGCGGTGGGCTGGCATCCGAGTATCGGGCCTGTGCCTGCTGCTCATCGCCGCCCTGGCCGGAGGCTGCGCTCACTCGCATAAACACCCCAGCGGAGCGGCGGCAGAGGCTCCCGCGCCACAGCCTCCCGCCTTCCTCAACGGCCCTATGGCCCTGCTGCTCACCAACGTGGACGGGTTCCGCGCGCGCGCGGAGCTGGCGGGCGGCGCCTCGGCCAAAGGAGCCGAGCCGGTGGCGGGTGAACTCATGGGCCGGGGCGGCAAACTGCTGTTCGCGCCCGCGCCAGGCAGCTCCGCCGGCAAGCGCTCCCACACGGCGGGCTTCGCCTTCATCTGGGATGTCACCGCCAACCGCGGCTGCCTGCTGAACGATCCCTTGCAAGCCTACGCGCCCATCCCCGCAAACCGCCGGTTCACCAACGTCACGGTCGGCACCGCCCTGAACGGCGCCGCGCCGGAGAAAGTCTCCGGTCATTCGTGCCAACCGGCGGAAGCAACGGTGGCGGCCAGCGATGGGTCCGCAACGGTGTTTCGTCTCTGGCGGGCGACGGATTTGAAAGGCCTCCCGGTGCGCATCACCTGCGCCGCGAACGGAACGCCGATCACTCTCACCTTGTCGAAAGTCCGGCTGGAGACCATGCCGGAGGACCTGTTTCTGCCGCCGAACGGTTTCGTGAAGTATGATAGCGCCGAGGGTTTGATGAACGAGTTGGCCGCGCGGCAACAGAACCTCAAGCGGCGCCCGACTTACCAGACGGAGCAAGGCGAACCCGGCAGCGGACACGATGGCCGCCAGCACACCCGCCCGGAGTAAAGACCCCCGGCCTGGACGGCGGGCGGTCTAAGCCGGTCGGTGAAGCCGGGACAGGGAGGGCGAACGTCCTCGCGAGCCCCACTTTCCGCAGATTCCAGGGCTCGCGAGGAAGCCCGCCCCTCCAGACCACCCGCAAAAGCTGGTGGACGCAGCGGGAGTTGAATCAAGTCCCATTTTTGAGTGACTTTGCGTGATGAGTGGAAATCCCGCGTCATCATTGATGATTGTGCATCTCCGCTTTTTCCGACTTTTCTGAGCCGGAAGTATGCAGTTCGTTTCGGGGAGCACACGCGCCCTCGCGTGTTCCGACCGGCGCTCTCGCCAGTCGGAACCGGGCTGGCTTCGGTCACCAAACGGTGAGCCGTGGAAGCCTCTCCTGTTTTCCGCGAGGGCGCGGAGAATTTTACAAAGGGGCGGCTTTTGTTGCACTATGCCGCCAGTGCAAATGCCCCGGCAACTCAAGACGCTTGACGACCTGCTCGCGCAGGCCGAGCACTACGCAAATTATTCCATGCGCAACATGGGGCGTGTGCCGCCGACACTATTCCTGATCGGCGCCGATGGCCCGGTCATCTTCATCCCGGAGAACCTGGCCGATGACCGCGCGAAGGATGACTTCGCCGCGACCGCGCGCCTCCTGTGCATCGCCCACGCCGCGACCGCGACTGTGATGACGCTGGAAGCCTGGATGAAGTCCGCCACGCCCGGTGAAAAGCTGGACCTGACTGAAGCGCCGTCCGAGGCGTTCGACCGGCAAGAGGTGGTGGTGCTCATGGGTGAATCGCGCAACGGGCAGAAACAAAAGTTCTTGCCCATCATCCGCAGCGACAACGGCAATTTTTTCGGCTTCGGCGAATCCGAAGTGCCCAGCATGGCCGAAATGAAAGGGCGCTTCGCGCAAATTCTCCCGACCAAAGTGCCGGACGATGGGTTGCGGCAAGTTGCCAAGGCCATGCTGAAAGTCAAGTGCGTTAGCTGAAATGAAGTGGGCGTTGTGCAAGGCGTGGCCGGAGCGGGGCGGAGGGAGTTCGGGAGTGGGGTGACGCAATCCGACCGGTTCGTTGAAAGCGGACTTTTGGCAAAGCGGCCAAATGATGAACCTCGTTTGGGGGACTTCTGCGACCAGTTGACTTCATACCATACCGGCGACAACTTTTCGCATGGCCTTTGACCGGGACCAGATGAGAAAAAGGGCGGCGAAACTTTCCGCCAGCGGCGTGTACATCGGCACGTCGAGTTGGAAATACCAAGGCTGGCTTGGCCAGCTCTACACGCCAGCGCGATATGAGTATCGCGGCAAGGTCGCAAAGTCGCGGTTCGAGCGGGATTGCCTGAGCGAATACGCCGAGATGTTCAAGACCGTCTGCGTGGACGCCGCGTATTACGATTTTCCGCGTCGCGAGTATCTGCAAAAACTGGCGGAGGCGGTGCCCGAAGATTTTCGGTTCGGCTTCAAAGTGACCGATGCGGTGACGCTCAAGAAATTCCCCAATCTGCCGCGCTTTGGGATTCGTGCGGGCAAGCCGAACCAGAACTTTCTAAATGCTGGCCTGTTCGCAACCGCGTTCCTCAAACCGTGCGAGGAAATCCGCGACAAGATCGGCGTGCTCATGTTCGAGTTTTCGCGCTTCTGGCCGAGCGACTACGAGCACGGGCGCGATTTTGTCAGCGACCTTGACTCGTTCCTCGGAAAGCTGCCGAGGGGCTGGCCGTATGCGATTGAGATGCGTAACAAACAGTGGCTTCGTGACGAATACCTCAGCTGTCTCGCCCGGCACGGCGTCACGCACGTCTTCAATTCCTGGGATGCGATGCCGCCCGTCAGCGAACAAATGGCGCTGCCGGGCAGCCGGACGAATCCCAATCTCTGTGTTGCGCGCTTTCTTTTGAAGCCGGGCCGCAAATATGAAGAAGCCGTGAAGACGTTCCAACCATACGACAGGGTGAAGGAGCCAAACCCGGAGGCACGGGCGGCGGGCAAAGCTTTAATCGTTGAGGGCAGAGCGTCTGGGCCGGAGCGCAAGACGTTTATCTATGTGAACAATCGTCTGGAGGGCAATGCGCTTGAAACCATTGATGCGATGATTGAGGCGGACAGCGTCAATGAATAAAAAGCAAATTCCTATCAGTAATAAATTTCTGGCGCTGGCTTGGATGTCATTCCTGCCGTTTGCTGCCTGCGGCGGAAATTTCTATGCCGGCACCTCGCCCGCAAACGTCCCGTGGACAAACGGCATTGTGCCTTATGAATTCACGAACACACTGACCGCCGCGCAGCAGCAAACCTATCTCGACGGCCTGCGCGAATGGGAACTGGCCGCGAACGTCAGCTTCGTTCCGCACACCACCGAAACGCGGTGGGTTCTTTTCGCCTACAACACCAACTTTCTCGACTTCGTGGCCGGTGGCTACAGTCCGCAACTGGTTACCGTCTCCAGTCTCAGCCGGGCACAAGTCTGCCACGAGATGGGCCACTCGTTTGGATTCACACACGAAAACATCCGCCCTGATCAAACCAATTATCTCACGGTGGTCACGAACAATATTTCCAACGAGGCGTCGAACATCTTTTGGTTCACGATTGATCCAACCAGTGTGACCAATGGAAATTACGATTTCGAATCGGTGATGCATTTAGGCTGGGACTTTGTCTCTGTGCAGCCGGGCGCGCTCGCCACGCAGCAACCCAAACCGCCTTACTTTCCGCGCTATCAATTTCGCATGGGCAACCTCTGTCTCAGCCCCGGCGACCGTGCGGCGCTCCAATATCTCTACGGCCCGCCCGCTGTGCCGCTCACCAATATCGTCACCACCACCACCGACGCCGGCCCCGGAAGCTTGCGGGCCGCGCTCTATTACGTCACCGATCACCCCGGCTCCATTGTCAAATTCAACATTCCGACGAGCGACGCTGGACACAGCAACGGCGTTTACAACATCCATCTCTCCGGCCACCTGCCGCCGCTTGTCTCAAACGGAATGGTTATTGACGGTTCCACGCAGCCCGGCTTCACGAACAAACCGTTGATCGTGGTGGACGGCTCGCAAATCATCCCCGAAACTTTCACCTCCAATTCCGGCCTGCTGATCTTCTCGGCGAGCAACCAAGTGAAGAATATTTCATTCCAGGGATTCAATTGGAATGGCTTGACGCTGGAATACGCCGACGCGACCAACAACACCATCGCCGGCTGCTGGCTGGGTTTGGATTCCACCGGCAGCAACGCGGCGCCGAACGCGTTTCAGGGAATTCTCTTTGTGCAAGGAGCCAGCCGCAACATCATCGGCGGCACCAACGCCACCGCGCGAAACGTCATTTCCGGCAACAGCCAATACGGCCTCTGGATGTCCGACACGAACACGACCGGCAACGTGATTCTCGGCAATTACATCGGCACTGACGCCAGCGGTTCGTTCTCCGTCCCCAACCCGCTCGGCGGCATCGGCATCTTTACCAATGGCGTCGGCCACGTCATCGGCGGCACCGACGCGGGCGCGCGCAACGTCATCTCCGGCAACGGCGGCGCTGCCATCTGGCTTTCCGGTGCGAGCGTGAGCAATGCTACCGTGCTGGGAAACTACATCGGCCTGAACGCCGCTGGCACGGCCGGAGTGTCCAACACTTCCGACGGAATTCATGTAATCAACGGCGCGAGCGGCAACACCATCGGCGGCGCCGGTGCCGGCGCGCGCAATGTGATCTCCGGCAACCTGCAGTATGGCATCTACATTTCTGATCCGGGTACGAGCAACAATTCTGTGCTCGGGAATTTCATCGGCCCTGATGTCACCGGCACAAACGCCATCGGCAATGGGAGCATGGGCATCGGGATTTTGAGCCACACCAGCGGGAACGCCATTGGCGGCGCAACCCCCGGTGCGGGCAACCTTCTTTCCGGCAATCCCGGTTACGGGATTGCGGTGATCGGCGCGAGTAGCAATGTAATTCAGGGCAATGACATCGGCACCGACAGCAGCGGCAAAAGGGCGCTGGCCAATAGTGATCAAACGGACGGTATCGGCTTGTGGAACGGCTCGGCGAACAACCTTATTGGCGGAACCAGTC
>JBEKJO010000261.1:0-5422 GCA_050011195.1 Verrucomicrobiota bacterium
GTAGCCCCGCGATCCGTCAGGTCGCTGCCGGTGGCGCTGGAGCCGACGACGACCAGCTTGCCATTCCAACGGTTGTGGAGTTCATTCGTCCGTCCCTCCAGGCGCAAGCGGTCCTGCCACAGGAGCCCTTGAATGGCTTCCTGCGTCAGTGCCGGATGGTTCGGCGGCAAACACCAGTCAATGTAAAAGTAACCCTCGGCATCGACCGGGATGACCCGTTCCACGCCGCCGGCGCCCCGCAAAGTGATCCGCCCCTGTTTGAGGTCAACCCCGGCTTTGGTCAGATCGAGCTCCAATTCCCGGGCCGCCAGCACCACCCCCATGTGCCACAGGCGCTCCTCCGTGAACGGCTTCGCTTTGCGTGCCATGCCCGGCGGCAGGTTCTCACCGCCAAAGGCCGCCAAATCAAAGTTGCCCTCCCGGTCGAGCGGCACTTTTATGTCGTCGCCGCCGCCGCGAGGCAAAACCACTTGGCCGGATTCTACGCGCGCCTGGTCCAAATCCACGCCGAATTCCGGGTCCGCTGCCACCTGTCGAAAGGCAAAGTGCCACTTGCGGCTAACGCGGAACGCCTGCGCCCGGCGCAACACTCCTTCCGGATAGTCCTTGTGCGTCGAGATGTCGCCCCGGGCAAGCGCGTTGGTCAGAAAGAGCGACGGCGGAGTCAGTCCCGGCGGCACCGCGAGGATGACATTGTTCGCGCGCCGCATTTGGAGCGCGAAGAAATCATCCGATTCCATCGGGCTTTGGTCACCCATCTGCACCATCGAATCGAAAGGACGCAGTTCGCCGAAAATGACGTCGAGGGCGACCGCGCGCGCGCCTTGCGCAGCCAGTTCCTCGACCAACCGGCCGTAAACGTGGCGGGGCCAATACAGACCCGCTCGATAACCGAGCGATCGGTTGGTGCGCACAAACGCAATGCTGGCATCGTCGATGAAGACGAAACCGAGGTTCGTGGCGACGGTCGGTGCAAACTTGAGCGCTTCGCGGGCGCGCATGTCATAGGTCATCCGCTCCAGGCTCTCGAAGAAGCCCACCTGCACCCATCGCAGGAGGCCGATCAGCATAATGACGCCAGAGGCAATCAGGACAGGAACGCGCTTGATGGGCTGCCGCTTCACTGCAACGAAGTAAACAAAAAAACCAGAGCACCACAAGGCTGCTCTGGTCTTGGCGAATAAAAGGCCCGGCGATCAACCGGCCCGATCCTGCCGTTAATGCGGCGAAATGAAGTTGAGCGAATTATTAGGAGCGATCGGCACTATGGGAGGGTGGATCCCGGTGGGGACCTCTGTGACCAGGACGTCCATTGCTGTCTTGTCGAGGTCGGGCAGCGGCGTGAGCACGCCGGTGCGGGCATCAAACTCCTGCAGGCCCATGATGACTTGCGTCACCACTGTGCCATTGGGGCCAACATAGGCCAGCACGACAGAGCCCTCGAAGACCTTGATCACACCCTCTGCGCTAGTGTCCCAAACGCACCCGCGAATGCCGGCAACGCCATTCGGGATTTTCACTTCGTACTTCGAAGCCGCGGACGTCTTCTTCGTAATTCCAAAGATGTGGCCCGCCTTCAAATCCAGTTGCGTTTCCGTCACCACGTCCGCGCCCGTCTCGGTAAAAGTCAGCTTGTCGATGCCCAGCAGTGTGTTCTCCCAGATTCGAACCATGTTTTGCTCGGCGCGGGGTTGGTAAGTAAGCGTCTGGCTGGGGACCGGGCGGGCTATCGGCGCAGAACTGTCGCCCACAGCAAGATCGACGCGGGACTTGGCTGCGGTTTGAATGATGGTGCCGGGCTTGAGAAGGTCGCCGACCTTAAGCGGCTGCCAGTCAGTGCTGCCCGTTTTATATCGGGCGCCGCCTTTGAGACGGACGACTTTCGCGGTGCCCTGGTTAACCGTCTGGGCCGCGAGAGTGGCAACCATCGCGAGCGCAACCCCGCATGCAACCAAACTGTTTAGCAAGCTTCGAGTTTCTTTCATATTTGCTCCTGGTCAGTGGACTGCATTAATCATGGTTCAATTTTAGATTCCCGGGGTGGTTTGTCAACGGAATATTACACATTTTTTTGACCCCCTCAATTGGGGTCCGAACCCTTGCCCATCATGCCCTTTCGGCCGCAGATTTCCGGCCAATTCTCAGTCAATGCAGCGGTAAAATGAGTTTGGCGCTCATTTCGTTGGTGGCAGCCTCCTGCAACCTGTCCCTTACGATTTGCAGGTAATTCCGGGCGATGGAATTGTCCCGCCATTCCAAGCGGAGCGAGCGTTCGAACCACGACTTGGCAGCCGCTGGATTCCCCGATTGGACATAATGCAACCCGATATTGGCCGCCATGAAATAACCGTTCGGATCGAGTTGGGCCGCCCGCTCGAAATACACCGGCGACTCGGCGAACCGCTCAAGCCAGTCCAGGCACCAGCCATAGCGCGAATACCCATACCCGTCCCACGGATTCAATTTCATGCTGCGGCCGAACCACTCCATCGCCTGCTCCGCCAACGCCCGGTAATTATCGCCCCCCTCCGAGCTTTGGATGCGGAACGCTTCGCCTATCGCATAGGCGGTTTCCGGATTCCTCGGCTCGGCCGCGAACGCCTTCTCCAGACAAGCGGCCTGCGCGGGCGAGAAGGTCGCCGCGCGGGCGGCGCGCTGCAGCCAGACATATTCGACCGCACGATGCCAGCCCTGTTGCCCCAAGTAACCCACACCGGCCAACACCACTGCGCTGGCAAACACTTTCCCCCACTTGTTTACGCTCACCCAATACCGCTCGGTGGCGAAGCGAAGATGACTGCTCAACAACCCCATCAGCGCAATCGCTAAAATCGCGTTGGCCGGAATGTGCATGTTGAAATCAACCACCGAGTGAGCCAGAATTGCAGCCAAACCGACCGAGGCGCCGAGCACGAAAGCAAATTTGTTACTGGCCCTTTCTTTCCCGAGATCTCTGGGTTTGCCGCGCACGCAGGGCCACGTCTTTAACACCCCCAAGCCCAGCAACACCCACGCCGAGGCCAACAGCCCGGCCCCCACCATCCCCCATTCGGCCAGGGCATTGAGGTAATCATTGTGCGCCCAGCCGGGCCGCAACTGAATTTCCGCCGGCCGGAATTGACGGTACCGATAATCGTAATGCGCAGGCCCCACGCCCCACCAGGGATTCTCCCGCCAGACCCGAATGGCTGACTGCCAGAGAGGCACCCGGCAGTCATCCTCCATTCTCCACTCCCCCGCAAGCACTGTTTTGAGGCGTGCCTGAATGGGATAGGTCTTGGGCAGGTAGTAAGCTCCCGCCCCCAGAAGGACCACCAGCAACACGAGCGACGGCAGCCGGTAGGTGCGATGAAAGAGCAGCACGCCGAAAAACAGCAGCAAACCCAGCGCGCTCGAAACCCAGGCCCCACGCGAATTAGTAGCCGCGATGCCCGCCAGGATGACCAGCGAGGCGTAACCCAGGCAGACTTTGACCACAGCCTTCAGCCGGCTCGTCAACGTGTAGGCCAGACCGAGCGGCAGAATCATTTCCAGAAATCCGCCCAGGTGGTTCCGGGAAATGTAGGTGCCCGAGGCGGAAAAGTCATGGGGCACGTAGAAATGCCACACCCACCTCGAGTGGGTCAGGAACTGGTAAACCGCGTAAAATGAAATCGCCATCGCCAGAAAGACCAGCGTGCAACTGATGATCTGAGTCAATTCCTGCCGGTGCAAGTTGTTGAGGATGGCGAAAAACAGGAAGCCATAGACCAGGATGCGGATCAGTTCCTGCCGGGCAACGTACTCAATGTCCGCGTTGAGATACCGGACCATCGCGTAAACCGTGAAGGCAACCACCCCCCAGCAGATCGGCGGCCACAGCAGTTGAGGCCGCCGGTTGAGCCAGAACCGCGCCCCCCAAAGCAGCATCACCCCCAGCGTCAGTCCCTGAAGAATCAGAAACGACCGCGTGCGCACCGCGCCCGTTGCCAGCGGACCAAAAACCAGGATGGCCAGCACCAGTGCGAGGATGCCCCGCTCGCACCAGCGATCCAAAGCTTGGCGGTTCATCAGCCCTTCGGCAGTAACTCCCGCGGATCGGTAATCTTACCCGTCACTGCGCTCGCGGCCACCGTCGCCGGGGACGCCAGAAAGACTTGTGCATCTTTGTGGCCCATGCGGCCGGGGAAATTGCGGTTGGTCGCGCTAATGCATTTGAGTGGCGCGTTCATCCGGCCGAACGTGTCCACCGGCCCTCCGAGGCACGCGGCGCAGCCCGCGTTCTCGGTCATCTGCACCCCGGCCTCCGTGAGCATCTGCCAAACGGTCTGGCCGCCCCACCGGGCGGTCTGCAGGTCATGCACGATTTCCGGCGTCGCCGGCACCCCAAAGGTGTCAATGGCCACGCGCCGGCCCCGCAGCACGCGCGCAAATTCGAGAAAATCGCTCGTCTTGCCGCCCGTGCACGAGCCGATGTAAGCCCGGTCAAGCTGGATGTGGCCAAGCTCTTTCGCCAGCTTGCGCTGCCCGGGATTGGGATGGCAGGCCACCGTCGGTTCCAGTTCGGACAGATCGAGCACCAGTTCATAGACGAACTTCTGTTTCTTGTCACGGGTGACCGGCTCGTAAGCGTCTTTGGTACCGTTGAGTTTGCAGCGGTAATCCACGTAAGCCTGCGTTTGGGCGTCGAACTCGAAAATCCCGTTCTTGCCGCCGGCCTCAATCGCCATATTGGCGATCGTCATGCGATCATCCATGCTCAGGCTGGCAGCGCCCGCACCGTCAAACTGCATCGCGCGATAAGTGGCGCCGTCAAAACCGATTTCCCCTATGCAATGCAGAATAATATCCTTGGCCATGACGCCCGGTTGCAATTTGCCTTCGAGGCGGAAATGCATGGTTTCCGGCACCTTGAGCAGCAACTTGCCGGTGCCCAGCACGAATCCCGCATCCGTGTTGCCGATGCCCGTGGCAAATTCATTGAACGCCCCGGCCATGCAGGTATGCGAGTCGGTCCCCAACAACACTTCGCCCGGGCGCGTGTGGCCCTTTTGCGGCAGCGCCGTGTGGCACACGCCCGCGTAATGAGACCCGTGCTGGCGCTTGAGCATGCCTTGGCTCGCATCGAACACCCAATGCCCGTTCGGGTCGTCAATGACATCATAGAAATACGTGATGCCCTGCTCCTTCACGAACTCGCGCAGGATATCCACGTTCCGGTTCGACTTGGAATCCGCAGTGAAAATGTAATGGTCGGGGATGATGACCACCTTGTTCCGGTCCCACACTTTGGCGCCTTTGCCAAACTCGCGTTGGAACACGCCGATGGTCCCCGGCCCGCAGACGTCGTGCGTCATCAGCACATCCGCCTGGACCCAAACATTATCTCCGGCCTGAACCCGGGTTTTGCCCGCCGCGCGGGCAAGTATCTTCTCTGTCAAAG
>JBEKJO010000262.1:0-5862 GCA_050011195.1 Verrucomicrobiota bacterium
GGCTCCGCTGCCGGGAGTGCCGATGCCGCCCTGAACCGGCACAACAGTCAGCGGCACGTTGGGCAC
The DNA here is from genome assembly GCA_050011195.1 of Verrucomicrobiota bacterium. Taxonomy (GTDB): domain Bacteria; phylum Verrucomicrobiota; class Verrucomicrobiia; order Limisphaerales; family UBA8199; genus PALSA-1440. The sequence goes on from JBEKJO010000262.1 coordinate 67, forward strand.
CCCGGCCTGACTTTCGTAGGCGTTGATGTCACTGGTGTAGAAGCCGTCAAACTCCAACAGCCCGACGCTCTGCCCGGCGCCGGTCAGCGAGGTGCCCGGCACGTAGGCCGTCCGAAAGTCGCTGCCCCAATAGGTGGGGGTGCCGCTCGGACCGTTCGGCCCGGAACCGGCGTTCGGGATCGCGTTGGCCGACTTGCTCGCGGGCCGGTGGACGAGATTCGGGTGCGGGAGAGCGTAGTTGTCCAGGCCGCTAATGTGCAGAATTGGCAGAGCGAAATCCACGGACGGCTCCACGTCCGGGGCGTAGAATGTGCGCGCTTCGGTCGGATGCGGATAAACGCGCAGGGTCAGATGGAAGGTTTTCTCGAGGTCGGTGATCGCGCCGGAGACATCCAGGACCACGCGATTGGGATGGGTAGCGGTGACCGTCAAGCCGTTGGCCTTCGCGAAATCCATAAGCGCCTGATAATCTTTTTCCGTCGGCCCGAACCGCTCAGTGAACTGCTCGGGAGTGAAGTAGCGGCGGTAATTGGGGCTGGCGGGGTCATAGAGCTGCTGGAGGAGGCGGTCGAGCTCGGCCTGGTTGCGCAAGGGCAGGCCGATGGCCAGGTTCAAACGCTGCGAGGCCGGGAGACGGCCAACGGGCGCCAGGCGCGCCACCGCCGCCGGGACGTGGCCGCCATTCAGCTTTTGCCGTTCGGCCGCCCCGGCGGCCGACGCCAGACCAAACGCCACCAACCAAGCGACGCTGACCAAGGGCAGAGCACACCCACGGCAATAAATCCCCCAGATTAGATGGTTAGTCATATGCTATCCCAATCATGCCACACTTTCAGAGTTTTCCAAGCGGATTACCCAGCCCCCCGGCGCGCGGCCCCGCGCCGCACCATCTTTCCTGGCAAATTGAGGGTTTTCCCTTAACAGTTCACCCCGTTGTCACCCCTCAGATGTAGTACATTTTCTCCTTCTCGGCGCTCTCCTCGAGCAATTGCTGGAAGGTGGTCGCGCGGGCCGCAGATTCCAACGATTGCCGCAGTTTCTTCCAGGCGCGCCGTAGTTCTGCCGGGCAATCCTTCGCGCTCAACGCCGGCGCATCGAACAGCGGCCCATCGACCGCCTCCAGCACATCCGCCAAGGTGATGTCTGCCGGCGGGCGCGCGAGCAAATAGCCGCCGGCCATTCCCCGGACACTGCGGACGATGCCCTGGGCCTTCAACTCGACCAGTATCTGAATGAGAAACTTTCCTGGGGCACCTTGCGCTGCCGCCAGCGTCTCTGCCGGCAGCGCGAGGCCAGCGGGGTAATGCTGCGCCAGTCCCAGCACAGCCCGGGCCGCATAATCGGTTTTGACCGAGAGCTTCACACCCGGAAGTTAGGCGGAAACCCCGCACTCCGCAATCAAAACAGCCTCTCCTCAAGGGCCTCTGCCAGCTGGCAAAGCCGGTTGCCCTCAAGGCCCATTGAGCCTAAGAAACGAGAATGGCAGATCGGCAAGCCACCTGTCAAACCATCAGCCTGAAAGAAAATGGGCGGCAATAAGGAAAAGTGACGCAAATACCCCAATATAATCAGCCAAAATGAAATCGTGAGTAAGTCTATTGATATTTGGTTGTATATGGATATACTCCACTTGCTTTTAACGCAAAGTGACTATGAATACATCGGCAGCACAAAGACCGTTTTCGACCGATTGCCTCGACGCCAGCCAGAACGGCGGCGAATGGCCCTATGCCGCCAAACCACTCAAGTTCATCAATAACATGCCTCTGCCCGTGATCGACCCTCTGCCCGCCAAACCAGTTGTCCCAGCCAAACGCTCAATCCCTGAGTTGCTCGCGCCGCTCGAGCAAATTGCGGCGGCATCGTCGAGCCTGGTGGCGGATCATGGTGCCCAGTTCAAGAGCGGCGGCCAGACTTACGAACTGCCGCGTTACCTGTTCATCGGCCCAAAGGGCGGCGACGATGCGATTCGGGTCGGGCTGTTCGCCGGGGTCCATGGGGATGAGCCGGAGGGGGCGCATGCGCTCATTCAGTTCCTAAACTTGCTGGAGCGCAGGCCAGAGCTGGCCACGGGGTATTGCCTGTTCATCTACCCGGTCTGCAACCCGACGGGGTTCGAAGATCGCACGCGCCCTGCGCGCAGCGGGAAGGACCTGAACCGGGAGTTCTGGAACGGGTCGCGTGAGCCGGAGGTGGGGCTGCTGCAGTCGGAACTGGTGGCGCACTCGTTCCATGGGATCATCTCGTTGCATACCGACAACAGCAGTCAGGGGTTCTATGGGTTTGCGCACGGGGCGACGCTGACAAAGAACCTGATCGAGCCGGCGCTGCAGGCGGCGGAGCAGTTCCTGCCGCGCAACGGGAATGAGACGATTGACGGGTTTCGCGCCCGCAACGGGATCATCCGCGAGAGCTACCCGGGCGTGTTAAGCGCACCCCCCAAAGTGCGTCCGCGGCCATTCGAGATCGTGCTGGAAACGCCGCAGGCGCCGCCGAATTACCTGAAGGAAGCGGCTCTTGTGGCGGCGCTGCGGATGATCCTCATACGGTATCGCGAGTTCATCGCCTACGCGCCGAATTTGTAACTCGAACACCAAGTTGTGAGAGTTGAATAAGTTAAACACGTTAACAACAAAGAAAGGAAAACAACTATGCCAGTATATCCAGACGTGATCAGCACCGTGGGGCGAACCCCGCTGATCAAACTCAATCGTATCACCAAAGGCGCGGTCGCGACCATTGCGCTCAAGGGTGAGTTTTTCAACCCGCTCGGCAGCGTGAAGGACCGGATCGGCTACGCCATGATTGCGGCCGCCGAGCACGAGGGCATTCTCACGCCCCAGACCACGATCATCGAGCCGACCTCGGGCAACACCGGCATCGCGCTGGCGTTCGTGGCGGCCGCCAAGGGCTACAAGCTCATCCTGACGATGCCCGAAAGCATGAGCGTCGAGCGGCGCACCTTGCTGGCGCTGCTGGGCGCCAAGCTGGTCCTGACGCCGGCCACCGAGGGCATGAAAGGGGCGATCAAAAAGGCGGAAGCCCTGCACAAGGAAATCGCCGACTCGTGGATTCCACAGCAGTTCGACAACCCGGCCAACCCGGAGATTCATCGGCGCACGACGGCGGAGGAAATCTGGAAGGACACCGATGGCAAGGCGGACATCCTTGTCTCGGCGGTCGGCACCGGCGGCACAATCACGGGCGTCAGCGAAGTGATCAAGTCGCGCAAGAAGGGGTTCCGGTCCATCGCCGTCGAGCCGAAAGATTCGCCGGTGATCACACAGACGCGCAATGGGGAACCGCTCAAGCCGGGGCCACACAAGATTCAAGGCGCGGGGGCGGGGTTCATCCCGAAGAACCTCAACCTGCAAATCGTGGACGACGTCATCACCGTGAGCAACGAGGACTCCTTTGCCATGGCGCGACAGTTGGCGCTGCAAGAGGGGATTCTGGCGGGGATTTCGACGGGCGCGAACGTTTGGGCGGCGCTGCAAGTGGCGAAGCGTCCGGAGAACAAAGGCAAATTGATCGTTACGATCGGATGCAGCACGGGTGAGCGTTATCTGAGCACAGCACTGGCGGACGAGGCACGAAAGCAGGTGCAGGCGTGACTATGCCTGTGACCATGAAAACTGCATCTCAAATCGACAGAACTGAATCATCGTTTGCTTAATCACAATAAATCACTACTATACACAAAACCTATGAGCATCTCATCCAAGAACCTCAGCACGCTGGCGCTGCACGCCGGCCAGGTGCCCGATCCGACCACCGGCGCGCGGGCCGTGCCGATCTATCAGACGACCTCGTTCGTCTTCAAAGACTCCGACCACGCGGCGAACCTGTTTGCCCTGAAGGAGTTCGGAAACATCTACACGCGGATCATGAACCCGACCACCGACGTCTTCGAGCAGCGCATCGCCGCGATCGAAGGCGGCACCGGCGCGCTGGGGGTGTCGTCCGGCCAGGCGGCGACGACGTTGGCCTTGCTGAACATCACGCAGGTGGGCGACGAGATCGTGTCGGCCAACAACCTTTACGGGGGAACCTACCAGCTCTTCCATTACACGCTGCCCAAGCTGGGCCGCGCGGTGAAGTTTGTTGATTCGCAGAAGCCGGAAGCGTTCCGGAAGGCGATTACCCCGAAGACGCGGGCCGTCTATGCCGAGACCATCGGCAATCCCAAGCTGGACGTGCCGGACTTCGAGGTGATCGCGAAGATCGCCCATGAAGCCGGCGTGCCGCTGGTGGTGGACAACACCGTTGGCGTGGGCCTGGTGCGGCCCATTGATCATGGGGCCGACATCATCGTTGACTCGGCGACCAAGTATATCGGCGGCCACGGCACGTCGATCGGCGGGGTGATTGTGGACTCGGGCAAGTTCAAGTGGGACAATGGCAAGTTCCCGGAGTTCACCGAGCCGGACCCGAGCTATCACGGCCTGAGATTCTGGGACGTGTTCGGCAACTTCCCGGGCCTGGGCAACGTGGCGTTCATCATCAAGGCGCGCGTGCAACTGTTGCGCGACATCGGCGCGGCGCTCAGCCCGTTCAACGCGTTCCTGTTCCTGCAAGGGCTGGAAACGCTGCCCCTGCGGCAGCGCCAGCATTCGGAGAATGCGCTCGAGGTGGCGCGGTTCCTCAAACAACATCCGCTGGTAAAGTGGGTGACGTATCCCGGGCTGCCGGATGATCCAAATCACAAGCTCGCGGCCAAGTACCTCAAGCAGGGCTTTGGCGGCATCCTGGGCTTCGGCATTAAGGGCGGCCTGGAAGCTGGCCGGAAGTTCATTAACTCGGTCAAGCTCTTCTCGCACCTGGCCAACATCGGCGATGCCAAGAGCCTGGTCATTCACCCCGCCTCGACCACGCACCAGCAACTGACCGCTGAGGAGCAGGCTGCCACCGGCGTGACGCCGGACTATGTGCGTCTCTCGATTGGGATTGAAGATGTGGAGGACATCAAGGCGGATATTGACCAGGCGCTGAAGGCGTCGCAGCAAAGAACGGGGTAAGTGTCGAGGGACGGCACGGCGGATTCAATCCACGAAACTGTAGTCGCCGACGGCAGTCGGCGCACTTTTCTTCAGTCACAGAAATCAGCGCCGACTGCCGTCGAATGGCGCTTAGATAAGGGCTCGATTTCTGCGGGCTTCGGCGCGAGCGGCCAACACCTCATGTCGATGGGGGATTTCTCGAAACTGCCGGCGGGGGCAATTCAATTTGGGAAACGGTTTTGCCCCGCGCTTGAGGGCGCGAGGCTCGACCCGACCGGGACGGTGAGGTACGGCATCGGTGGCCAGGATGCGCAATAACTCGCGCTTGGCCGCAGAACTGGCGCGCAAGAGCGCCTCGCCGAAGTGGCGCGCGGCATCCAGAGCCCCTTGGAAGCTGATCTGGGAGAGGGGCACCTGCCCGGTCAAGGCCGCCTCCTGCATCAGGCCCCGAATGAGTTGATAGGCCAACAAGTGCATGGCGAGCGCACGGGCAATCATTTGGGGGTGGCGCACTTCCAGATGGTCCAGGGCCAGGGCGATCTTGATCTGGCGGAACGACAGTTCGATCTGCCACCGCCGGCAGTAGAGCTCGGCCAGGGCGGCCGGAGGATAGTTTTGGGCGTCGAGCAAGGTGGTGACCAGCGTTACTTGGCGGGTGCGGAAGCCCTTTTGGGTCACCCGCAAGCGGACCAGGCGCACTGTCAGGGTGGGGGGCAAGACCCTCCATTGGAGCCGGCTCAGGCCCGGGGGCACCTGGGCGGGTCGTTGCCAAACCACCCGCCGATCCAGGGGGCCA
>JBEKJO010000263.1:0-5385 GCA_050011195.1 Verrucomicrobiota bacterium
CGCGCCGCTTTGCCTTGATTCCAAATCCGGGGGGGGCACAATTGAAGGTGCGCAATGACAAAAGCCGCCGTGCTTTGCCTTGATTGCAAATCCGGGGGGGGCACAATGCAGCGTGACACCGACTGGAGTAAGAGTAAGCTTTGCCTTGATTCCAAATCCGGGGGGGGCACAATCACACCCCCCAGCGTGTTCGTAATTACAACGCTTTGCCTTGATTCCAAATCCGGGGGGGGCACAATAGGTGACGGTAACCCGCTCGCAAAGCGCGGGTTACCATAATTGTATCTGCTCCGGCAGGTCCTCCGCTTCCTGTTCGGAAGCGGGGGAACCCTGGATCACATACGACCGTTCCCATTGTGCGCGCGTCACGTAAATGGCCCGGACGCTCCCCTCCGGCGGCAGATTATCCTTCACCCGAGCCAGATGCGTTTCCTGCCGGGCGAACGAAACACAAGCCCGCGCATACACGCTGAACTGGATCATCTGGTAGCCGTCATCCAGCAGGAACTTGCGGAACGCCGTCGCCTCCTTGCGCTGGCTTCGCGTGATCACCGGCAGATCGAATGCCACCACTAGCCAGCCCATTTTGAATTTCTCGGTGTCCATGGCCGGTAAAACCGCGCCTGCCTCTCGATGACCGCCCGCCGGAAACCCCGCACCACCCCCTCAATGCACCCCTGGATTTCCAGAGTGAAATTCAGATACTCCACCCGCTCCAGCGGAAAACCCGTCACCCACTTTCGGAACTCCTTGCTCACCGCCCAATCCTTCCGGTCCGGATGCTCTTTCGCCCACTGGAATACCCGCCAATCCACGCAAGGCCGGAACGGCTCCATTAAATCGTACGCCAGCGGCGTGCTCCGCTCCCGCGGCGCGTGCGAAATGCCGAACGTCGGGTCCAGCCCCACCCCAAACAGCTTCTGCAACACCGTCGAAAGCAGCACCGCGTAACCGTAATTCAGCAGGTCGTTCAAACCGCCGCCTGCGCGGTGGCGGACGAATTCCCCGTCCCCCAGCGTCCGCCCCAGCACCTGCCAGAACGCCTTGGCGCACGTCGCCTCCTTGTGCGGACTCTTGCCGCCCGCTACGCGCCCCATCGCCTCCAGCCTCGGGTCCCCCGGCGCGATGTGGCTCGCCAGCGAATGCTGGTTTTGGCACTTCGCATCCACCGTCTTTTGCCAAAGCTGCCGCCGCGTCCCCTCGCTCAGATTCAGCAGCGCCCGCGACAGGATCGTGTCCGTCGAGCGGTTGGCCGGCAAAACCAGGCTCACCGGCTTGAACGCCTCGCAGATGATCAGCGCCACCCCCTGCTTCGCCGCCTGGAGAAAAAGCTCGCTGTGAATGGACGCCGAAAAACTCGTGACAATGATAGACGCCACGTCCTCCAGCGGAAGTTTCCTTTCACCTTCCGCCGTCTTGCACGTCAACTGTCCGTCCCGGCAACTCAGGCTGCACTGCGGACTGTCTATGCTGACGATGTGATACGACATACGGCCCGTCCTGCATGACCAGAACAAGCCAGTTCCATGCCAATCCCGGGCCGGTTGGCGGGGCGGCCCCGCGCCTGAGCGCCCGTCAGCCCGGTCCGCAACGTCGTTTAACCTAGCGGTGCCGGCTTGCTACGCTGAGGACATGGCAGGACAGGCTGCGACACCTGTGAGCGGAGTCTTGAGCACTTCCATTCCATCTTTGATTAGAGTTGCGAGACGAACGTTGATTCTGTGGCCCTCGGTCTTGTTCTTGAGCCGGACGACATCCGGCGAGCCGATGTCCAATGCCATGCCAGAGGCGTTGTTCTTAGCGGAAAACACCCTCCAAACGCCCTTGAAGTTCTTGCCGCATGGAACACGGATGAGCTGCCCCTTTCGCAGTATGGTCGGCATCCTTCCGCCATTCGCCGCCTTGAGTTCTGATAGCCGCGGCCACACCTTGTGGAACGGGACGATGACCGGCTGGGGCTTGGTGAGGGCTACCCCGAAGTTCTCATTCGTAATTAACACCGCTTTGAGGCGCTGGAGCTTTCCGTCGCCCTTTTCCGGCTGCCATCCTATGAGCCGATCTCGATTGTCCGCGCCAGGCTTCGGGTTGTCCTTCTGCCGTTTGCCCGAGGCGTCACGCGAATGCTTTTCAAGGATGGCCTTTCCCTCGGAGCCCCATCCTCTCAACCGCCACATGTTCTGGTCAACTGGCAAACCGTCCATACGGGCCGGAATGTGCTGGACCACTCGTCTCTCGGCCAACTGCTGGCGGATTTGTTCTTTGAGACGGCTGTCGAGGTCCCGCATTTGAAACCGGCCCTCGGCATCCTTGTCGAAAATCCCGAGCGCCCTGAGTTCGCGTTCTTCCGCCGGGGTCCATTGCCGTTTCACAATGAGTTCCCACACCCGCCCATTGTTCGGAATGAAATGCGCCGCCAGCCCCAGCACGCACGCGTCGAGCGCGTGATGAAGATGGGTGATGTCGCGAATCTCCTGCTTGGTCTTCACTTCGCGGTTTTCATCGAGCACTTGCGGGGCGGCGAGGCTCAGGCACCCCAGCACCTTCCACGCCTTCCGCACGGCGCCGGTGACTGACCCAGGGAGCGAGATAACCACCGGTTGCTGCTTGCAACTGACAAACGCCTTCCTTAGCGCCATCGCCCCGAGCCGGACCAGTTGCGAAGTCTGGGTGAGATCGCGTGGAGTGAACTCTTTTTCCTCATAGCTCGGGAGCAGCATCCATTCTTTGCGTCTTTTCTTGCGGCGCTTGTCGTCATCGTGCCCTTTGAAAGTTTCCAAGCTCTCGACCAGTTGCTTGTAGCGCGACAGGCTCATGATCGACAGGTTGGGCAGGTCCGGTACGGGCTTGCCCTGCTCTTGCTCGACGAACTGCCAGGCCGTTCGTTTGCCTTTCCACTTGTTGATGGCGGAGAAGGTCACCACCAGGGAGTCGAGTGAATCTGAGGCCCGATCAGCGCGCGGAACAATGTGGTCCTTGTCCACCCGCCTGGTCACCAGATCAACCGGCTCGAACTGCTGGCCGGTATAAGGGCAGACCCAGCCTAGGTCCTCCGCAACGCGGGCTTTGCGAATCAGTCCGGCAGAAATCCGCGTTTTCTGCCGCCGTAAGACCTTCATCAGGGAGTCATCCTCCTCCAACTTCTTCACAACTTGATGGTGATTGGCAATCCGCAGACCCAAATCCTGCGCCTTTTGTTTGGCCGTCATGCCCGACATCTCCCGCAAGTCGCGGTTCACTTCGATGGTGATCTTGGCGATGCGCGCTTTGTCACCGCCCGCGTATTCCTTGATGATGTCGCCCACCAGACGTTCCAGAATCAGCAAGCGATGCCGGACCAAGTGGTTGTTGGTTTGTTCTGCGATCTCCCGCGCCATTTGCGCCTGCCGCATTGCTTCCGTGACGAAGAGGCAGCCGCCCTCCTCTCTTGGATGTTTGCCCGCCATCACCTCCTCGAACGCCCTTTTCAGCAAGGGCCGCGCGTAGGCCGCCCGTTGCTCCAGCCGCTTTACCGACCAAGGCCGGCTTAGCATCTCCTCGCGGCTCGTCTGCTTGTCCTTTTTCCGGCCCCTGGTGTTCGCCGCATCAAGCTGCTTCGTCACCTCCGCGTCGAACGAGGCCGACGACAAGCCCAACTCTTCAAGCTCCGCGCGAAGCTTGGCCAACGTAATAGTCTTGCCCCGGCGCCATTGCCCGCGTGCCCGCTTTTGCAGCCGCTCCGGCAGCAGGCGCCAGAACGGTTTGACTTCGCTCGATTCAACCAGCTTTTGCACTGGGTCCAGCAACAGCGCTTCCTTGGCGTCCGGGTGCAGCAGCATCGTGTCCAGATTGTCCCGAATGGCCCCGGCAATTTGGCGAACCTGCTTCTTGAATTCCTCCACCCCCATGCCGCCCCGCTCCCGCATCACCGCATCGACCTGCTTGCGCTCTGTAGCCGTCAGCGCCGAAAGCTCTTTCTCGCCAAAGCGGGTCACTCGGACGTTGGCCAATTGCATCCCCCAGCGGAAATTAAGAAACTCGGGGCAGTTGCGCGAGGGCACCTTTTGGCCGCTGACCGGGCATTTGGAAATAATGCGGTTGTCGAACCGGGGCACCAGTTGCCCGAACAACAGCGCCCCCTCGTACCGCTTGGGAACCTTTAACTGAGGGCAGGGAATGCTTTGCCACGCGGTTTTGTCCTGACTGTCTTTGCCCAACAGCGCCCGCTCCAGCGCCGCGTCAACCCCACGCAACTTGCCAAAGTGCGCTCGGAGAATCCGGCGAACCTCCCCTTCCACCACCGCCCGGGGAAATGCGGCATTCAGGCCCTTGAACCGAATGGCCGATGCTCTCTTCCCGCCCAGCGGATTGATTTGCAGCTCCGCACAAAACGTTTCCGCCATGCTGTTGACCCCGTGCTTGCCCATCAGAGTCTTGGCGTTCTCCTCTTTCTCCGTATCTTCGGCGGCGGCCTCCGCTTCCGCCGCGCTCCAGCGGCGATTGCCGTCGTAGCCGCGATTATGCGCATACCAGCGCAGCACATCCCAAAGTTCCGACCACGCCAGCAAACCGCCGCCGCGCAGAACCTTCGCCGCCAGTTGCCACGGCCAGGCACATCCGGGTTTGTCGACCTGCTCCCCCGACAGTACGCCCAAGTGCTTCAGCAAAACCTTCATCCTCGCTACCCGCTGCCGCGTGCTGCGAATGTGCCGCCGCTGCCGGCGATACCCCCGCCGTGTGCTCGCCAGGCAATCATCCGCGCGAAAGATAACCGCCCCGCACCCGCTTATTTCCATCTTGCCGTCGGTTTGCAGCACCGCCCAGCCAATGGAACTGTGCCCGACATCGAAAGCCAATTCGAGATCAGAATGGGCTGGCGGGCTGGTGATTTTTTCTGTGATTTTCTGCTTGTCCTTCATGCCGTCAATTTGGTAAAAGTTTCACCGTCTTATTGGAATCAAGACAAAGTTAGATAACGCAAACTGGTTCCCTATCCGCCATGCGGATACACCTGTTCAAAAGCGTTTCTTAAACAAAGCCGGCGGGGACAACCCTCGCCGGCTTCGTTCTTGAGCGCGAGGCCGCCGAGCGATTCTCCGCGCGGCTCGTTGGAAGAAAGCGATGTGTCCATACCCGGTCCGATTCCTGTGAGGTCCTTTCTGCCAAAGCCGATGCCGGAGATCAATCATTATTTTGCGGGTGCGGGGGAGACCCCAATCACCCATCCGCATTTTGCATTTGACAAGTGTGCCTCTTTCTGCCATATCTTGCCCCATGTAAGACAATTTAAGCTCAGATTTGAACCGCCCCTCAGAAGGCCAACATGATCATCCACTACAACTACGATCCCCGCTGCACCCGCCGCGCCCGGCCTGGCGTCCTCCTCAAGGGCTGCCCCCTCGTCTGGTA
>JBEKJO010000264.1:0-5356 GCA_050011195.1 Verrucomicrobiota bacterium
TGCAACGCCTCTCACGCCAAGTGCTCTTTGCCACTCTACCCCATCCGCCTCGCCGTAAACGCCTGGGAAAGAGGGTTCTAGGCCTTATCTAAGCGCCATTCGACGGCCGTCGGCGGCTACACACTATGAAATCTCCCGGTTAGGGTTTGACACGGGGAGCAGGATGACAGTACTTTATATCAATGGTTATACGGACTGATTTGGCCTCAGTTGTCTAACCTTGCGGCATGTGGATAGATTCTGATTAATAGATTTTATGAGCGATACAATAGTGACCAACCGGGCTGAGGGCGGAACGCCCCAAGTCTCGAAGATATCGGAGGCGGTCATCCGCATTGCGGGCAATTCCCAGGACGGCATCCAGGCGATTGGCGGTTTCCTGGCGCGGCTGGCTGGCCGCAGCGCCCAGGAGGTCATGACCTTTATGACCATTCCGTCCACGATTTCCGGCGGGCCTTCGATTTTCCAGGTGCGCATCGGTTCGGGCGAGGTGCTGAGCGCGGGTGACGATGCCGATGTGCTGCTGGCCTTCTATCAGCACTCTTACGAAGAGCACATTGGCTCGCTGAAGAAGGGGGGGGTCGTCCTTTACGATTCCGACCACGTGGAACCCAAAGTGGAGTGGCAGCCGCAGTATCATCACGTGGGCGTTCCGATCTCGAGTTTGACCATTGAGGCCATCGGCGGCACGGCCAAGGACAAAGGGAAGAATATCTTTGCCCTCGGCCTGGTGGCCCGCATCTTCGATCTGGAGGTGACGAAACTGGAGGCGCTCATCAGCGAGCGCTTCGGCGGCAAGGACGTCAGCGTGCTGAATAATGCGCTGGCCGCGTTCCGAGCCGGTTACCACCACTCCCTCGGCGACGTGCTGGAGACATTCAAGTTTATAGAGAGCCAAGGCAAAGATGGCAACCAGGTTGTAATGAACGGCAACGAGGCGCTGGCTTACGGGCTGATCGCCGCGGGCGTGCGCTTCGGCGCGGCCTATCCCATTACCCCCTGGTCCGACGTTATGGAAATCCTGCGCCGCGAGCTGCCTAAATACGGCGGCACCTTTGTGCAATGTGAAGACGAGATCGCCGCTATCTCGATGGCCAACGGCGCCAGTTTCGCCGGCCGCGTCGCCGTCACCGGCTCCAGCGGACCGGGCATCTCGCTGAAAATGGAATCCCTTGGCTGGGCGGTCATGGCGGAAAATCCCCTGGTGGTGATCAACGTCCAGCGCGGCGGCCCCTCCACCGGCCTGCCCACGCAGGTCGAGCAGTCGGATTTAAACCTCGCTTGTTTTGGCAGCCACGGGGACGCCCCACGCGTCGTCCTCGCGCCGGCCAACGTCGAGGACTGCTTCTATACCGCCATCGAAGCGGTCAATATCGCGCGCAAATACAATGTGCCCGTGTTCATCCTTAGCGACCAGGCCATCGCCACGCGCATCGAGGCCCTGGCCGAGCCGAACCTGGAGAAAGTCTGCCAGGACATTACGCCGGACCTGACGCCCGTGGCCGACTACAAACCCTACGACCTGTCCTCCCCGGACGGCGTCACGCCGCGGGTGGTGCCCGGCACGCCGATCTTGAGTGGCCGCTATCCCATTGCCGGCGGCCTCGAACATGACGAACTCGGCCATCCGACTGGCTCCCCGGAACTGCATATGCAGATGACCGCCAAGCGGCGCAAGAAGTTGCAGGCGCTGGCGGCCACGCTGCCCACCCCTAAAGTGTATGGCCCGCCCGAGGGCCATCTGCTGTTGGTGGGCTGGGGTTCGACCCAGGGCCCCATCCGGGAAGCCGTGGACCGGGCCCGGGCGGCGGGCGACAGCGTTTCCGCCCTGCACATCAAGTACCTCAACCCGCTCCCGCCGGGATTGGAGGACATCTTCTCCGGCTTCAACGCCATCCGCGTGGTGGAAATGAACGATGAAGGCCTCTACGGCTACGGCCAGCTTGCCGGCCTGCTGCGCGCGCGCTATTGCGAGCCCAAGATTCGCGGCATTAACAAGACCGACGGCCTGACCTGGAAAGTGAAGGAAATCCTCGAACACGCCCAGGCCGCCATCAGCGCCGGCCTGCGCCAGCAATAACCAATCACTAATCACCGATTACCAATCACCAATCACCACTTTAACGCCTTACGAATATGACTGCCCCCGCAACACAGCTCCCTGCCCCCAAAGCCAGTGTGGTTGCCGCTCCGCCTTCCACCGAACGCAAACCGCTGAGCAAGAAGGAAATCGCCGCCGATCATCCCACCTGGTGTCCCGGCTGCGGCGACTTCTCCGTGCTCGCGCTTTACTTCAAACTGATTGAAAAGCGCAAGCTATGGCAGGAGAAGTTCACGACCATTTCCGGCATCGGCTGTTCGAGCCGGTTCCCGTATTTTGTGCAGGCCTACGGCGCGCACTACATTCACGGACGTTCACTCCCCTTTGCCAGCGGGATTGCCCTCTCCCGGCCCGACCTGCACGTCTTCGTCTTCGGCGGCGACGGCGACCTCTTCTCCATCGGCGGCAACCATTTCACTCACACCGCCCGCAAAAACATCAAGCTCACCTGTGTCGCAATGGACAACTGGGTCTATGGCCTGACCAAGAAACAGACCTCCCCCACTTCCCCGCTCGGCTTCAAGAGCAAGACCGATGTCTGGGGCGCGGTGGATTACCCGATCAACCCGATGAAGCAGGCCATCTCGGCGGGCGCCACCCTCGTCGCGCGGACCACGAGCACAAATCCAAATCACGTCCTCCAGATGATGGAAGCGGCGATCGACCACGACGGCTTTAGTTTCATCGAGTGCCTCAGCGAATGCGTCGAGTTTTACGAAGGGGCCTTTGACGCCGCCAACCCGCGCAAAGGCGGCGCCTTCAACGTTGTCCCTCCCGACCATGACGTGACCAACGAAGCGGCGGCGTATAAACTCGCGGATGAGCCGTTCCCCGGTTACTTCGGCATCTTCTACAAGGCGACCAAGCCCACCAAAAACGCGAAGGAAGCCGGCCTCATCGCGCAGGCCAGCGCCAAGGTCAAGGGCCTCAAGGATTGGCAAATCCTGCAGCAGACCTTCGACGCGATGAAGTGAGACCCATGCCAATAGTTACAGAAGACACCGCGGGATAGGCTGCTCACACTGCATCACGCATCACGCATCACGCATCACGCATCACGCAACACACGTCACCTACCGCGGCCGCCTCGCGCCGTCGCCGACGGGCCACTTGCACCTCGGCCACTCGCGCACGTTCTGGATCGCGCAACAACGCGCCCGGGCCGGCGGCGGCGTGCTCGTGTTGCGAAACGAAGACCTGGATGCCGCGCGCTTCAAGCTGGAGTTTGTCGGCGCCATGCTCGAAGACCTGAAATGGTTTGGCTTCGAATGGCAGGAAGGGCCGGATTGCGGCGGGCCGTTCGGGCCTTACAACCAGAGCGAGCGGCGCGAGTTCTACCTCGCCGCCATGCGAAAACTTCTGGCCGGCGGCTTCATCTATCCCTGCGCCTGTTCGCGGTCGGACGTGCGGCGGGCGCTCTCCGCCCCGCACCAGGGCGAAGACGAGCCGGTGTATCCGGGAACCTGCCGCGGGAAGTTCGAGCTAAACGGCGCGGAGTGCGCGTTCGACCCAAACACCACCAGCGGCTCGCCCCTTAAACGGAACTGGCGTTTCCGCGTGCCGGATGGCCAAACGATTGCGTTCGCCGACGGCTGTTGCGGGCCGCAGCAATTCATCGCCGGAAAGGACTTTGGCGATTTCGTGGTCTGGCGGCATGACGGCGTTCCGGCTTACCAGCTCTCCGTCGTGGTGGACGACGCGGCGATGCGGATCACCGAAGTGGTGCGCGGCGCGGACTTGCTCAAGTCCACCGCCCGGCAACTGCTGCTGTATCGCGCGCTGGGCGCCCCGCCCCCCCGATTCTATCACTGCCCGTTGATGACGGACGAAAAAGGCGTCCGCCTGGCAAAACGCCACGACGCCCTGAGCCTGCGCCGCCTGCGCGCGCAAGGACTCTCCCCGGCGCAACTCCGTGCCCAGTGGTGACCAGGCCTATCACGCATCACGCATCACGCATCACGCATCCCGGCCCCCACCGTTTCCCTCTTTCCGACACGGCAGGTTTCGGCTAATCTTCCCCTGACAAGTTTATCAAGACGCTATGCCAATTTACGAATATGCCTGCCCGAAGTGCCGGGTGATTTTTAACTTCCTCTCGAAGCGGATCAACCCCCGCCGCTTGCCGGTCTGCCCCAAGTGCGGCAACAAGAAAATGACCAGGCAGATGAGCCGTTTTGCCATGTCCCGCAAGCTGAAAGAGCCGGCGGCCAAAACCGAGCCGGAAAGCGGCGCGCCGCCCACGCCCGATTTCGATGATCCCCGCATGGAACAAGCCATGATGGAAATGGAGCGCGACATGGAGCATCTGGATGAAAACAACCCCAAGCACATGGCCCACATGATGCGCAAGATGAAAGACCTCCTGCCGCCCGGTACCGTCCCCAAGGAACTCGATGTCGCCATCAAGCGCCTCGAAGCGGGCGAAGACCCGGAGAAGATCGAGCAGGACATGGGCGATGTCCTCGGGGACTTCATGGGCGGGCCGGACGAAGAAGGCGGCATGGGCGGCGGCGGCCCCTACACCCACGATAGCGGGCTGTATGATTATTGAGGGGGATCGGTGATATCTCCTGAACGCAAAGCCGCCACGGCTTCAAGCCTGCAAGAAGAGCCTGTGCCGTACCGCACCGATGAGGACGAAGGCTTGCTGGATGAGCACCCGTGAGCCCAATCACCAATCACCAGTCACCAATCCAGTCACCAGTCACCAATCCCTAGTCACCAATCACCAATCACCAGTTACCAATCTCCATGTCCCACCTCCACGAGAAAATTGACTTCACCGTCTGCATCTTTGTCGTTCACGACGGCAAGGTCCTGCTCATTCACCACCGCAACCTCAACAAATGGCTGCCCCTCGGCGGACACATCGAACTGGACGAAGACCCGGAAACCGCCGCCCTGCGCGAGGCCAAAGAGGAAAGCGGCCTCGAGGTCGAACTGCTCGGCGAACGCCCGCCTACCACCGAACCGGGCACCCGCGCCCTGATCGCCCCGCGCTTTCTGGACATCCATCGCATCACGGACACGCACGAACACATCGGCATGATTTATTGGGCGCGGCCCAGGAATGGCACGCTCACCCTCGCCGCCTCCGAGCACCACGACATCCGCTGGTGCTCCGCCGCAGACCTGGACCACCTCCAGCCGCCGATGACCAACGCAGTGAAATGGTATTGCCGCGCGGCCTTGAAGGAGGTTGAGGGTTAAGAATCGAGGGTTGAGGGTTAAGGGACCAGAGCCCCGACCCCTTCC
>JBEKJO010000265.1:0-5347 GCA_050011195.1 Verrucomicrobiota bacterium
GCCTTGAGGAGGTCGCGCATGCCCTCCTCATCATCGACGATGAGGATTCTGCCCTTCCCGGCTCGCGGTGAAGAACCTGCGCCGGACGCGGTCATTAGACCTCGATCCCGTAGGCCTTGATCTTGTTGTAGAGGGTTTGGCGGCCGATCCCCAGGCGTTTGGCGGTTTCCAGTTTATTGCCGCCAGTTTCCTTGAGCATCTGAATGATCGCGTTGCGCTCGACCCCTTCCAGCAAAGTGAAGTTGGTGTCCGACGAGTCCTCGCCGGACACCTTGGCCGTGCTGATGGACAAATCCGCGGCATCCACCTGGTCGCCTTCGGACAGGAGCACGGTGCGCTGCACTTCGTTTTGCAACTGGCGGATGTTGCCCGGCCAATCGAAGGCGGTCAACCGATCGACGGCGGCCGGAGTGAAGCCCTTGATGACCCGGTTGGCCTGGGCGGCGAAGCGTTTCAAAAACGCATTGGCCAGCGGCATGATGTCTTCGCGCCGCTCGCGCAGCGGGGGCAGGTGGACCGAGATGGCGCTGATGCGATAAAACAAATCTTCGCGCAGCTTGCCCAACTGAATCGCTTCCTCCGTCTTGCGATTGGTGGAGGCGACCAGGCGGCAGTTGGTCTTGTAAGCGGTCTTGCCACCCACGGGACGCACTTCCTGGTCTTGCAGCACGCGCAGGAGCTTGCTTTGGGTGTCGATGGGCATTTCGGAGATCTCGTCCAGCAACAGCGTGCCGCCTTCGGCCTGGCGAAACAACCCTTCGCGATCAGCGTGAGCGCCGGTGAAGGCGCCTTTGACGGAACCGAACAGTTCGCTTTCGATCAGTTCGCGCGGCAAGGCGGCGCAGTTGATTTTGACGATTCGGCCCTTGCTGCGCGGGCTGAAGGCATGGATGAGGTCGGCAATCACTTCCTTGCCCGTGCCGCTCTCGCCCGTCAGCAGCACGGCGACGTCGCTGGGCGCGATGCGCTCGACGGTGCGGACGACCTCGCGCATCACAGCGCTGTGGAACACCGGCGTGGCCGTGCCGCTCATGGTTTCCAGGGCGCGCCGCAAAATGCTGGTTTCCTCGCTTTGGCGGCGGGCCTCCAGCGCGTTGGCGACATCGGCCAGAAGCTTCTGCCCGTCAAACCGCTCCGACCGGCGAATAAAGTTGTAAGCGCCCCGCTTGGTGGCCTCCACCGCCCAGGAGACCGCCTCGGTGTCGTCTTTCGGCGCGCCGGTGAGCACGATGACTTCGGTGTCCGGCCAGCGCTTCTTGATGGAAGGCAGCAAATCGAGTCCGTTGTCTTGGCCTAGTTTGACATCCAGGAGCACTATGTCCGGCTGTTCCTGAGACAGGGCCTTTTTCAGCGCTTCGCCGCTTTCGGCCTCGGTGAGCTCGTAGTCATCCTCAAGAAAACCGTTCAGCACTTTGCGGTAGCCCGCATCGTCATCTACTATCAGAATTTTGCCCTTCATAAGTTGTCTTTGCTATTCTGGACGCAGGCTTGCGTGAACAGCCGGAAGATCGCCCGATGTTCCGGGTATCGGTCCACCAGCCGCTCCGGGTGAAACTGCACGCTCAACAGGAACGGCAGCGTCCTGGCCGCGCCCGGCCTCAACTCCAAACTCTCAATAATCCCGTCACTGCTGACGGCGGCCACTCTGAACGGCGCGGCAACCCGTGCGACAGCCTGGTGATGTGTGCTGTTCACACCCAATCTGTGTCCGCCCGCTATTTTGGCCATTAACGAGCCCGGTGTCAACTGGACTTCGTGAACAATTTTGCTGCGCTGGTCCATGCGCCGGTGGTTCATCGCTCGGGGCCTTTGGGCCAGAATATCCGCCAGGAGCGTGCCGCCCAGCGCCACGTTCAGGAGCTGGTGTCCGCGGCAAATCGCCAGCAACGGTTTGCGCTGCCGGAAGACTTCGTCAATCAGCACTAGTTCGCGCCAATCGCGCGCCCCGCCGTCCGGCGTGACGGTCACCGTGCCGCGCAGACGCGGCGGCAACCCGTTTCCGTAAAGGCGCGGGTCCACGTCTTCGCCGCCCGTCAGCAATACGCCGTCGCAGCGCCTCACGCTCTCGGCGATTAACTCGCGGGAGACCAGGGCGGGAAGGGCCAGCGGCAATCCCCCGGCGCCCATGAGCGCCTCCTGGTAGGTTTCCGAAAGGCTGATCGAGAGGTCGCCGAATTCGTCTCCCTTGCTTTCGACGTTTGGCGAAATCAGAATCAGCGGTGGTCTGATCATATTCGGGAATTCTGCAATCAGCCGGGCGGGTTGTCAGGTGAAAACTGCGTCAGGCCCGGCACCTCCCCGCTCCGGTCTTCAAGTTTCGCCTCGGGGAACCGCTCGCGGATGGAGTTTCTGACGCGGGCCTCTTCCTCGGGCCGGAGCAACCGGCGATTGATACGGCGCCCGACGGCGTCGAGCAGTTCCAGCCAATCCTCCAGCGGCGGTTCGGGGATGGCCTGCCAGGGGTCATAGCGGCGTTGGCGCGCGAAGAACCGCCACTCGCGGCCGACGTGCCGGGCATAGACCTGGAGTCTGACGCCCTCGGCGGTGATTCGTCTCCAACTGATTTCGGCCTTCGCCATGGCGCCGGTTCAAACCGCGACGGGTGAGGACCGTGAGCGGCTCACGGCAACTCGACACTGGCCACGGCCAGGGCCGCAATGCCTTCCTCCCGCCCCAGAAAGCCCAGGCGCTCGTTGGTGGTCGCTTTGATCCCAATGCCCTGAATGTTGATCGCGAGCGCGGCGGCGATGTTGATCTTCATCTCGTGAACATGCGGGAAGAGTTTGGGCGCCTGGGCAATCACCGTGGCGTCCACGTTGATGATCTTGCCGTTGCGAAACCCGACCAGGCGCGCCGCCTCGTTCAGGAAAATGCGGCTCCGCGCGCCCTTCCAGCGGGGGTCGGTGTTGGGAAAGAAATGGCCGATGTCCGCCTCGCCTAGCGCGCCGAGAATCGCGTCGCAGATCGCGTGCATCAACACGTCGGCATCCGAATGCCCGTCCAAGCCTTTTGGGTGCGGAATCTCGACGCCCCCCAGGATGAGTTTTCGCCCTTCGACCAAAGGGTGCACGTCGTAACCGATGCCCACATGAACCATGCGCCGGATTATAGGGCCCTGCCCTGGTGTCACCAAGGAATTTTGCGGCGGGTTGCCTGGCGCGAACTCCGCGGTAAAGGTTGACATTCGTGCGCCTGGATTGAGGCCGGGAAGGACTCTTTCTCCGACAGGAAAAAGGCGGCCCGGCTTTGAAACCGAGCCGCCCCAACCCAACCCAACCCCATCAGGGCCTCACCCCAAGAAACAGCGCAGCTTGTTTAGGCTGCGCTAATGCCCCGTCACTTTGCTCCTTTCCCTTCTGGCGGCAAATGTACACCTTCGGCGGGAGCCTGCCTAGCCCGGAAAAGTACGGTCCCCTCTGTAGGCAACAGCCTTACAGGCCTTTGCTCGCGAAAACAGCCCCCTCCGTGGAAACTGCGCCACTGGTGCTGTCCGATGAACCCAGCGTTTCACCGGGCCAATCCCATCGGGCTTAACTGTGGCCGTTGCGCCGGTTGTTTTCCCATTGCAGCGGTTGAAGGTTTTCCAGGTTATCTCCCCCGCCCCTGGCCAAAGGTTTCTTGTACCCGATTTCCCAGCCGAATTTGCTGTTGGTGTTTCCGTAACCCGCTCTCCAAATGAGGGCGCCATAGGCATCGACTTTCAACGGCGAATGTTCGCTGCTGGCCGGCGCTCTGCTCCACACCGCCTCGATGGTTGCCTCATCGAAGGGCTTGCCCGCTGCATCTGTATTCGGACGTCTGAACATGTTATCCCCCGGTCCGCTCTTTGACCGGGTCTTCGCGAGCGGCTCCTGTGTGGCGCCCGCCGAGGTTTACCCGTCGGTCTCGTGCTCACTACCAAGCCCACCGCTATGCTGTTTGAGCTACGGGGGGGCGATTTCGTTCAAAAAAGCCCACGGCTCGTTCAGCGGCAAGGACCTCAGGATGGAACGGCTGTGTGAGCCTTGGTCCCTGGCGCCCGCCTTCAGATTTCGGAGTTCCCCTTTGGGGGCGTTCGTGCTTAGACTAGGGGCATGAAGATTGAAGGCTTGCACATCGGCATGAGAGTCCGGCATCCGCAATATGGCATGGGGGTGGTGAAGACCATCTCCGAAACGACGGCGGAGATCCAGTTCGAGGACGGGCGGCGGACGGTGGCGCCGGAGCCGAGCGGGCTGGAACCGGCCGAGGCGCAGGCGAGCCTCCGGGGGCTGGACCTGCCGCTGGCCCAGGTGATCCAACAAGCGGTGGAGGCGACGATTCAGAGGCTGGGGTTGGAGAAACCGGAGTCGGTGGTGGCCCAACTCGGCGCCCGGTGGCACAAGGGACGGGCGGTGCTGCACCCCGCGGATCCGGCGTTGCAAACCAAAGAGGTGCCGCTGGAGATTCTTTTCCATAAGGTGGTGATGATCCGGAACAACCTGCGGGTGCTGGAACAGAAGATCAACGGGCATGAGCAGCTCACGGACGGCGAGAAGGTGGAGATGCAGCAATATATCACGCGCTGTTACGGGTCGCTAACGACGTTCAACCTGCTGTTCAAGGAGAAGGAAGATCAGTTTTAGGGGTGAGTGATGAGGCGTGATGCGTGATGCGTGATGCGTGATGCGTGACTGGTGATTGGTGAAACAACATGAATATGAAGAACAATTCTTTGAGTAAGCGGTTAGCGGTGTGCAGTTGGTCGTTGCAGCCGGCGAGTCCAGCGGACCTGGCGGCCAAGTTGGAGAGCACGGGCATCCGGCGCGTCCAGCTTGCGCTTGATCCGCTGCGCGAGGCCCCCGAGGTGTGGGGGGAGACGGCGGCCTTATTCCGCCAGAAGGGCATCACGACGGTGTCGGGCATGCTCGGGTGCGTGGGAGAGGATTACTCGACCCTGGAGACGATCCGGGTGACGGGGGGGATTGCGCCGGATGCGACGTGGGAGCAGAACCGGAAAAACATCCGGGCCACGGCCACGCTGGCGCAGCAGCTCGGGCTGAAGCTGGTGACGTTCCACGCGGGGTTTCTGCCGCACGAGGCGAAGGACCCGAACTTTGCCAAGATGCTGCGGCGGCTGGCCGAGACGGCGGAGGTGTTCCAGGCCGCGAACATTGCGCTGGGATTGGAGACGGGACAGGAGACGGCGCCGGCGCTGGTCCAGCTCTTGCAGACGCTCAAGCGTCCGAATGTGGGGGTGAACTTTGATCCGGCCAACATGATCCTTTATGACAAGGGCAACCCGATTGCGGCGCTGCGGGTGCTGGGGCCATGGATTCGCCAGGTGCATATCAAGGACGCGCGGCGGACGAAGGCGCCGGGGACCTGG
>JBEKJO010000266.1:0-5281 GCA_050011195.1 Verrucomicrobiota bacterium
GGGAAGTTCACGCGTTTCTGTGAGGCGGACGGCTTGTTGAGCAACCAGATTCGGTGTCTGCTGGAGGGCCTGGATGGGGCGCTGTGGATCGGGAGCGAAGGGGGCCTGACGCGATACCGGGAAGGGAAGTTCAGCGATTTCACGGAGAAGAACGGCCTGGCGGCAAACTCGGTGAGGGGCCTGTGCGAGGACCGGCAGGGCAATCTGCGGATTGCGACGCTGCGGGGACTGAGCCGCCTGGACAAGGAGGGAACCATCAGCACCTTCAATATCAAGCTCGGAACGCCGGCGAACGCGTTGAAGTTTGTGTGCGAGGACGGCCAGGGCAGGATCTGGACCGGATTGAACGAAGGGCTCAATTGCGTGGAGGGCGAGACGATCACGACCTACGGCGTGAATGAGGGGCTGCCGGACAGGATCGTCACCATCGCGCTGGAAGACCGGAGTGGCCAGCTTTGGGTCGGCACTTATCGGGGTCTGACGCGGATGGTGAATGGCCGGTTCGTGCCCCGGCCCAACCGTGAAGGGGTTTTTGGTGATCGGATTTACACGGTGTTCGAGGATCGCGAGGGGAACATCTGGGCGGGGGCGGAAGACGGTCTGTATCTGTTGAATCCGGCCCGGTTCACCGCCTACACCACGCAACAGGGGTTGACTCGCAATAACGTGATGTCGGTCTATGAAGACCGCGCCGGCACTATCTGGATCGGGACCTGGGGCGGAGGCTTGAACCAAATGAAGGGTGAAACGATCACGCCTTATGGCCCTAGCGGCGGACCCGGCCAGGATCAGGTATTGGCCCTCGAGGAAGGGCGGGACGAGAGTCTGTGGGTGGGAATGGATCACGGGGGGGGACTGAACCGGCTCAAGGACGGACCGAAGAACCTCTTTGCCCGGCAACCGGGTTTGATTGATGCGGCCATTCGGGTGATTCACGAAGACCGGCAGGGGACGCTGTGGATCGGCACGAGCCGGGGATTGAATACTTACAAGGAGGGCAAGTTCCAGACCTACACTACCGCCAACGGGCTGGCCGGCGACACGGTGTGGGTCCTGCTGGAGGATGACGCGGGCAACATGTGGATTGGGACGGACGGCGGGGTGAGCCGCTGGCAGGGGGGGCAGTTCACCAACTTCACAACGCGGGATGGGCTCTCACACAACAGCGTCGATGCGCTTTACGAGGATCGCGAGAAGGTGCTGTGGCTCGGCACCAAGGGCGGCGGCGTGAATCGGTGGAAAGCGGGCAAGTTCACCGCCTGCACCACCCGGCAGGGATTATTCAGCGATGAGATTTACGAGATTGTGGAGGACGACTACGGTTACTTCTGGATGAGCTGCCGCAAGGGGATTTTCCGGGTGAACAAGAAGGAATTGGAGGATGTGAATGAGGGGGCGGGCAAGGCGGTTTCCTGCACCGCCTTTGGGCGGGACGACGGGCTGCCCAGCGTCCAGTGCAATGGGGTGGCCAAACCGGCCGGATGGAAGGGCCGAGACGGGCGGCTGTGGTTTCCAACCATCCGGGGCGTGGTGGCCGTGGAGCCTGGGATCAAGACCAATGAGCGGCGGCCGCCAGTGTTGATCGAGGAGGTGATGGCCGGCGGGCGGTCGTTGCAGCCGGATGGTTTGGCGGCCAGCGATTCGTTGAGCCTGACGGTGCCGCCGGGCCGGGGCGGGATAGAAATCCATTACACGGCGTTGAGCTTTCAGGCGCCCAGGAAGAACCGGTTCAAGTACCTGCTGGAGGGGATCGATCCCGGGTGGGTCGAGGCCGGCGGCCGCCGCTCGGTCTCATACAATAACCTTGCGCCGGGGAAGTATCGTTTTCGAGTGGTGGCGTGCAATAACGATGGCGTGTGGAATGAAACCGGCGCCACGCTGTCGCTGGTGCTCGTTCCCCATTATTGGCAGACGTGGTGGTTCAAGCTGGCCATCGGTGCAGCCACCGCGCTGTTGCTGACGCTGCTGTATCGGTCGCGCGTGAAGCGGTTGCGCGAGATCGAGCGACTGCGGGTGCAGATCGCCGCGAACCTGCATGACGACGTGGGCGCCCGGCTGACCAAGGTGGCGATGGTGACGGAGTTGGTGGACCGCGAGACGACGGAGAGCCATCCCAATAAGCCCCATATCCGCAACATCTTCCGGACGATCCGGGAGATCACCCAGGCGATGGATGAAATCGTCTGGACGATCAATCCCAAGAACGACACGCTCGACAACCTGGCGGATTACATTTTCCGTTATGCGCAGGAGTATTTCCAGGACACCGGCGTCAGATGCCGGCTGGATGTGCCGGCGCAATTGCCGGACCAGCCCGTGTCCACCGAGACGCGTCACAATCTGTTCATGGCGGTGAAGGAAGCGTTGAATAACGCGCTCAAACATGCCGAGGCTTCGGAAGTGCGGATTGGCCTGGAGGCGATGGATGGCCGGATGGCTATCACGATTACGGACAACGGCCGCGGATTTTCCGCCGGCCAGGCGCAGTCGAAGGGAAACGGGCTGGAGAACATGAACCGAAGGCTGGCGCAAATCGGGGGGCGCTTCGTTCTGGAAAGCGAGCCGGGCCGCGGCACGCGCATCCGGCTGGAGGCGGCCGGAGGGTGACGCGAATATACATATTCATGTGATTGCGGGCGGCAGAAAAGGCTGCCAGGATTGGAAGGCAACTGGTCATGGCCATTAAGGTCTCCATCATCGAAGATGACGCTTGGATTCGTGAGAATCTAGGGGCGCGCATTGCCCAGACGGGAGGGTTTGCTTGCACGGGCGCTTACCGGACCGCCGAGGAGGCGATCGCGCACATCCCGGGGAAGGCGCCAGATGTGATCCTGATGGACATCAACCTGCCGAAGATGGACGGCATCGAGTGCGTGCGCCAACTGAAGGCGCTGGTTCCTTCGGCGCAGATTCTGATGCTGACGGTCTATGAGGACAGCGACAAGATCTTCAACTCGTTGCTGGCGGGCGCCAGCGGTTATTTGTTGAAGCGGACGCCGCAGGCGGAGATTCTGGAGGCGATTGCCGACGTTCACCGCGGCAACTCACCGATGACGGGGCACATTGCCCGCAAGGTCGTACGGTATTTCAATCAGCGGGGCAGCGACGACAGCGAAGTGGAGAAGCTCTCGAACCGGGAACGGGAAGTGTTGGAGCATCTGGCCCGGGGAAGCGCGTACAAGGAAATCGCCGACGCCCTCTCTATGAGCATTGATACGGTTCGGGCGCATATCAAGGGCATCTATGGAAAGCTTCACGTCCATTCCCGAGGCGAGGCGGTGGCCCGGCTCCTGCACAAGTAATTGACGTTCTGCCGGGGCTGGACGAGCCAACAGCGGACAGTTACCCTGCCGGAGCATCGCCGGCGGCAGGGGGTTGATTGAGGGCGGCAGCAGGATTCCGTTCCAATTAACCTGAACGCCCCGTAAACTCGTCGCATGAACAAGCTGAATTTCGTCCTGCTCAAGATGGTGCGGTGGAGCGGCTGGCCGCTGCTGCCGTTGATCCTGTTGTTCCTGCTGACCGGCTACATTATGGATGGCCGATACGGCCTCAGTTGGGTGCTGGACGAGAAGAGGGCGCTGACCTTCCACCGCATGCTGCATCTGCCGTTGATCGTTCTCGTGCTGGCGCATAGCGTGCCGGCGGTGTATCTTGCGATACAGCGATGGGGCTGGATCAAACATCGCGAAGAGCTGTGACCGAAAAACCCGAAATCCGAATCCCGAAGGCCGACGGAAGGCCGAAAGCCGAACTGCGAAAGCAGACGAGCAGGGCCTTATCTCGTCGCGCCGCCATTGGGCTGGGAGCTGCCGGCGTGGCCGGTCTCGCCGGGGCGGCGTCGCTGTTCGATTTGTTTTCCCGGTGGCGCGAGTCCGAAGCGCCGGCGGACATCTTCAAGGGCGATGCGCCGAAAGGGGAGTTGTGGGAACTGTGGCGGCAGCGCGGCTGGGTCAAGGAGGCCTCGCATTACCTCAAGCTGGGCCGCAACGTCCAATGCAAGGTCTGTCCGAACAACTGCCTGCTGACGCCCGGCGACCGCAGCCATTGCCGCAACAAGGTCAACTACAACAGCACGCTCTACACGCTGGTCTATGCCAATCCCTGCACGTTCCACATTGACCCGGTGGAGAAGAAGCCGCTGTTTCATTTCCTGCCGGGCAGCCACACTTTCTCCCTCGCCACCTCCGGCTGCGTCTTCCGCTGCCTCAACTGCCAGAACTGGGAAATCTCGCAGAAGAAACCCGAGGAGACCAAAGACCCGCGCGGGGAGGAGCTGCGCGTGCGCCCGCCCGTGCCGTCGGGCTTCAGCCTCGACCAGATGGCGCGCCTGAGCCTGTTCCCGGTTGACGCCGTCGCGGTCGCGGAGGCGCTGGGGTGTCCGTCGCTTTCCTACACCTACTCAGAGCCGACCGCCTTTTACGAATACACCTTCGACACCTGCAAACTGGCCCGCGAACGCAAGCTCAAGAATATCGTCGTCAGTTGCGGCTCGATCGAGGACCGCCCGGCGCGGGACCTCTATCAGCTCGTTGATGCGGCGCATGTGGACCTCAAAGGGTTCGACCAGGAGGTCTATACCAAACTCAACTCCGGCAAGCTCCAGCCCATCCTCAACATTCTCAAGACGCTCAAGGAACTGGGCGTCTGGTTCGAGATCATCAACCTCGTCGTGCCGACCTACACCGACGACCTGGGCACCATCCGCCGGATGTGCGGCTGGATCACCAAGGAGCTGGGGCCGGACCAGCCGCTGCACTTCTCGCGCTTCCACCCGCAGCACAAGCTGGCGTACCTCACCCCGACGCCCGTCGAGACGCTGGTGAAGGCGCGCGACGCCGCCCGCGGCGAGGGCTTGCGCTACGTCTATATCGGCAATGTCCCCGGCCTCGAAGGGGCGGAGACGACCTGGTGTCCCAACTGCAAAAAGGCCGTCGTCGAGCGCGACATCTTTGCCGTCACCGCGATGAACCTCGATGGTGGCAAGTGCCGTTTCTGCGGCGCCAAAATTGCCGGCGTGTGGGGTTAAGCCGTAACAATTCAATGCAACCACAGCGCCTCGAAAAAGCCGCGCCCGTAACCCCGCCCGGCATCCCGGCGAGCGTTACCACGCCCGAAACCCTGATTTCAGACGATTGCATACGCCCGCCGGCCTTGGCTTAGTAATACTAGGTTAAGTAATCAACAGGAATCTGCGAACTCAGTTAGGCACCCTGGGCACCTTCCGCTGAGCCGGATCAGCGGCACTTGTAGTCGTTTCCGGACCATCGGCAAGGTCATA
>JBEKJO010000267.1:0-5280 GCA_050011195.1 Verrucomicrobiota bacterium
GGGTCTCCCTGATTACGGCAGGGGGGCTTCCGTCCATTCCGTCTCCAACCATCGGCGCGACGACCGGGGTTTGCCCGGCTGCCCGGCGATTCGGCTTCTCGCCTATCGCCCGCTTTGCAGGCCTGGTCTTTCACTCGAAGACTCGCCCATCCTCACCAACCGAATCGAGTTCACGGCGGCGGCCCACTCGGGCCACCTGTGTTACGGACTGGTCGTTCTCGTTCCGCTGCTCTCCACCTCGCATTGCTGCAACGCAGTTACGGTTCGATACCGCACGATTCTTCACCGCACAGGAGCAGACTTCCACTGCTCTATCCCCTCGCCCTCAGGCGCACGAGCGCACGCGCCCCCGCGTGCTGCCAACGGTGCCTCGCCGTTGGCTTCTCACTCTGACAATCAGGCACTCGAGCGGTTTAAGCAAACCTGCGACCGCTTATGTTTGGGGGAGCATACGCGCCCTCGCGTGTGGCGACTGGCACCCTCGCCAGTCGCTCCACCGCTTGGCGCATCGCCGCCTCGTTTCGCTCGAAAGACTCGACCATCTTGAACTGCACCCTGGCGCGGTCGCCGCTATGGCCTGGACGTTGCACTTTGTAGTAACGGTCGCCCGCCAGGTGGTCCGCTAGAAACCGGATGCCCATCTCGAAGGTGATGAGCTTCGCGCAGAACACCAGATGGCCCTTCTCCGCCGCGTTGAGGAGCCCGCCGGCGGACGCCAGGTAGCCGCCCACCAGGGCCTCGAACATCTCCATGCTCATCTCGACCTTCGACAAGTCGCGCTCGTCCTCGGCGGTCGGACAGGTCGCCGTGCGGCACAGGTCGCCGAAATCATAGAGCGCCAGCCCCGGCATGACCGTATCCAGGTCAATCACACAGACGCCCTGGCCGGTGTCGTCATCGAGCATCACGTTGTTCAACTTGCAGTCGTTGTGCGTGACCCGTTCCGGGAGCAGACCCCGCGCCTGCAAATCGAGCAGCACATCCACCAGCGGCTCGTGCCGCAGCGCGAACTCGATTTCCGCCTTCACCCCGCCGGCGCGGTTGCAGGCATCCCGCTCGATCGCCTGGCGCAGCGCCTCGAAGCGGCTGCGGGTGTGGTGGAAGTTGGGAATCGTGTCGCGCAACCGCGGCGCGGGCAGGTCGGCGAGCTGCTTTTGGAATTCGCCAAATGCCCGGGCGGCCTCGAAAGCCTGCCGGGGCGTTTCAATCTGGTCGTAGCTCTTCGCCCGCTCGATGAAAAGGCAGCATCGCCAGTGATTCCCTTCCGCATCCGCATGCCAGCATTTGCCGTCGCGCGCCGGCGCCAGAGTCAGCACGCGGCGGGAGATTTGATCGGCGCCGGCGGCCTCCAGCTTGCGCCGGATGTGGGCCGTGACGCGCTCGACATTGCCCATCAGGCCGGCGGGGTCCTTGAAGACGTTGTGGTTGATGCGCTGGAAAACGTAGCGCATCGGGCTGCCGGCTTGGTCGAAGACCACGGTGTAAGTGTCGTTGATGTGCCCGCTGCCGCAGGGCGCCGCTTCCCGGAAGTCGCCGTGGATTTGGAAACGGGCGGCGACCGAGCGCAAATCGTGTTTCGGCTGGCTCGCGGCCATGGATCGGTTTAACTCCAAAGCCGCTCCGGATACTCGCCGGCGCGAATCAGCGCCTGGATGCTCTCCATCACGACGGAGCGGTCCTCGCGGTAGGTCACGCCAAACCAAGGGCTCGGCGTGGGCAGCACCCTCACGCGGGCCTGCCCTTTCTGGACCAGCGCGTTGACTGCCGTTGGCAGGTAAAACTCCGCTTTAAGGTCGGCCTCGTTGCGCTCCAGAAACTCACCGAACAATCGGCGCAGCGCGCCGAGCAGCCCCAGCGTAAAACCCCAGCAGTTCATCGAGACGATCTCCCGCCCGGTCAGGTTCCGGAAACTGCCGTCAGGCTCCTTGTTCCGGGCGCCGCCGGGCTGCCTTTCAATGGCCGTCAGTTCTTCAACGGATGCCAGGTACCCTCCAGCGTCCGTCTGGCAAAGACCGCGCGCCACCGTGCCGTGCTCGGACAGCGTCCGGTCCAGTTGGAAACCCACCATGGCGAACAGATCGGGGTTGACCGAGGCCGGCTGCGTCAGGAACCGGGCGAGCGCGCGGAAGGACTCCGCGCCGTAGAAGTCGTCCGCGTTGATGACGGCGAAAGGCCGGTCCAGCGACGGCGCGGCGCATAACACGGCATGGCCGGTGCCCCACGGCTTGGTGCGGTCGGGGGGGACGTAGCGCCCCGTCGGCACCATGTCGAGCGCCTGGAAGGCGTAATCGACGTTGACGTGCCTCGCCAAGCGGCGGCCAAAGACCTCCCGGAAATCCTGCTCGATCTCCCTGCGAATGACAAAAACGAACTTGCCGAAGCCGGCCCGCTTCGCGTCAAACACCGCGTAGTCCAGGACCGCCTCGCCGCCTGGGCCGACAGGCTCCATCTGTTTCAATCCGCCGTAACGGGCGCCGACGCCGGCGGCTAAAACAACCAATGCAGGGGCTGGGCTCAAGAGTTTGCGGCACACGCTACGGAACCCGAGGGACGGCGCAAGCCCAAAGTGGAGGCCAACAAAAAAAGGCGCGCGCGCAGGCGAACCTGCGTCGCACCTATAAAACCACTAACAAAACTAACAAACCTAACATCATAATCGACAGTTTAGCCGGGAGGGTGTTCAATCGAAAAAAGATGAGAAAGCATCTTCCTTTCGTGATGGCGGTGTTCGTGCTCGCCTTCCTCGTCTATTCGAATTCCATCCGCAACGGTTTCAACTTTGACGACACCACGATCATCCAGAACAACTCCCTGGTCCGGCTGTCGAACTTGCCGAAGATCCTGGTCTCCAACTACTGGGCCAACACGCCCTATGAAAAGGGGGTGCTGCTTTACCGCCCGCTGCCCGTCGCGACCTTTGCCCTGGATCGCGCCTTGTGGGGCGATAAACCGGCCGGATTTCACCTGACCAACGTTCTGATCAATGCCGCGGACGCGGCCCTGGTATTCGTGCTGCTCGCCGGTCTGTTCCAGGACCGGCTGTCACCCTTTGTTCTTTCGCTTTGCGCGCTGCTCTTTGCGTTTCATCCCGTCCATACGGAAGCCGTCAACATGGTGGTCGGGCGCACCGAACTGCTGGCCGCGCTATTCGGCCTGCTGACCTTCATTTGCTACCTGCATGGCCGGAAGCCGGCTGCCTTCGGGTTCTTCTTTCTGGCGCTCTTTTCAAAGGAAATCGCCGTGACTATACCCGCGGTGATTCTCCTGCGCGAGTATCTGGATAAGAAGAGGGTCGAGAGGTGGAACTACTTCATCTTTGCCGGAATCGTGCTCCTTTATCTCGCCATTAGATTCGCGGTTTTGGGTGGGTTCGCTTCCGTGCACCAGACCGGGATGCTGGACCAACAGCATGCGTTTCAGCGGGCTTTAACGGTCATCAAGGCCCTGGGCTGCTACCTGCGGCTGTTGATCATCCCCTGGCCCCTCACCCCGGACTATAGCGACGTGCCGTTGCCCGTCTCGGCACTCGCCTTTGGGGTCATGCTCCCGCTGGCTGTTATTTTGATCCTGCTGGCGGCGGCGTGGAAACTGCGAAACACCGCCAGTGCGCTGGCCTTTGGCATCCTTTGGTTTTTTGTCACCATCCTCCCCGTATCAAACATCATTTCCATCGGCGCTTTCCTGGGTGAACGGTTCCTGTACCTGCCGTCGCTTAGCGTTTCGCTTCTGGCCGCCAGCGCATTTTATCACGGTTCAGACCAGCGGCTGGTGAAGGCATGCCTCACCGGCCTTCTGCTGGTCTGCGCCGCGTTTGCCCTCCTGACCTTTGACCGGAACTTCGCCTGGCAAAATGCGCCTACCCTCTGGGCCAGTGTGCTGGTGCATCAGCCGGATAACCCGCGTGCCCATTTCCACATGGCGGTCAAATATGAGGAACAGAAGCAGTATGAGAAGGCCTTGGATTCCTATGAGCGGGCGGTCCGCTATTATCCCGACCACAACTGGCATCCGGACAGCAAGTCTGTGGCGACGGTGAAAGAAGCGATGTCCAGGATTTGCTACGACTTGGCGGTCAAACTTTACAAAGAGCAGAGCTTTGATGCCTCGCTCGCCTATTGCAAACGGGCAGTCGAAAACAACGACCGGAACGCGGAAGCTTATGTGGTAATGGGCAACATCTATGCGCAGAAAGGCGATTTCCGGAAGGCCGCCGAAATGTATCAGAATGCGCTCAAAGCCAATCCCGAGCAGTTCGAGGCCAAGGAAAATCTCAAGCGCATCCAGTCGCGGTAACCCCAACGGTTGATAGACGGCCGCCGACGGTTGAGCGGAGCGAAACCCCCGGCATGAGGTGCGCGAATACCCAGCCCGCAGAGCGGCCAGAGGTAGTCTGCATCCGCTCAGAGGGAATGAGTAAAGAGTGCTTGCTCTGCCAGAGGTTCGTAAAGTGGTGGCTGGGGGCGGAATTGGCCATTTCCCGCCGCGATTGCAAGCTCAATATGCCTGATTTTGCTGGCTAATCAAGTATAATCTATCGCTGCTAACCTATACTCTTTTTTACTCGTACGGTGTCCGTTTTGGTGTCCGCTGGTGGAAGAGAGATGAATCCTTACATGAGGCCGACACCCCTCGCCGTGGAAAAGTGAACCGACCGGGGAACACGGTCGGATACCGCCGGGGCAAGCTGGCGGCATAGTTTCAGCCGAAGGGCGACCCCAACCCCACACGCAGGAACAGGTGAATCAGCGCGGCTGGCGTTCCTTCGTCGAATGCGCCGAGACGCCTGCGTCTTCAAACACCGCCTGGAAGTCACCGCGCAAACGCCGAGATGCGGCTCTGTGGAAGGCGACGGCCGCTTTGTTCAGCAAGTTTTCGGATTCGGCAGCTTCGAGTGTGACCCCTGCAAATGGCGTCAAACACAGATTTCGATAAGGGCTTCAAGCATCTCGAACGGCGGATGGAAAGAGCGGACCGCCGCGACAGCAGAAAACAACCAATGAACGAAATGAGAACACTATGACCGACATCAACATCGCAACACTGACGGGCCGCCTTGTGCGCGACCCCAATCTACGCAACTGCAACGGCGGAACGCTGATGGGCTACTTCACCCTCGCGAGCAACCAACGGTACAAGGACAAAGCGGGCGCCGTGCAGGAGGAAACCGCCTTTCTCCCGTGCAAGGCGTTCGGTCGCTGGGCCGAACCGCTGGCCAATCATCGCAAGGGCGAGATGGCCATCGTCTCGGGCCGGTTGCGCACCGAAACTTGGGAAAAGGAC
>JBEKJO010000268.1:0-5196 GCA_050011195.1 Verrucomicrobiota bacterium
CCAATCCAGGTAGAAATACTTGTGGCCGCCCAGGCAGCCGAACTTCTCCGGCTCCCGCCGCAGATGACGCTGCATCTCGGTCAGCGACTCCGCCGGGTTGACCACCGGGAAGCCGCTCCGCTGCTTCATCCGCTTGATCCGCTCGAACACCTCGATCAACTCCTCCGTCTGGTAGCTGACCAGGCTCGAATCGCTGAAGCTCAAGTAGCTGGACGCCAGGCTGCTGAGCGGGTAGCTGAACGTGCAGCTTTTGAAGCCGAGTTCCGTCAGGAACGGCGGCAGCTTGTCGTAATCATCAATCAGCTTGCTGGCCGTGACGCTGGCGGTCGTTTGCACCCCGAGTTGATGGAACACTTCGTTCGCCCGCTTGATCTTGCGGCACACGTCCGGCAGCCCGCGGTTCCGCTCGTGCCGGGCCACGTCGTGCGAATCAATCGACATGATCACGCTGCACAAGCCCTCCCCGGCCAGCTCGCGCATGTTCTGCTCCGTCCAGAGCGAGCCGTTGGTGCAGATCATCGGGTGAATGCCCCGCTCCGCCGCGTAGCGCGTCATCGCCCGCAGGTCTTTGTGCGCCAGCGGTTCCCCGCCGACGAACAGCAGGTAGCCGATATGGTTCTTCACGCAGATGTCAATCACGTCCCGCGCCTCCCCCAGCGTCACGCTGTGGCGTTTCTTCGGATCGAACCGGTCCACCGCAAAGCCGCAGAAATCGCATTTGGCGTTGCAGATGTTGGTGATGGCGAACTGGAGATAGCCCGGCCCGCCGTGGCGCAGCACCTCGCCCATCAACTTGAACGGGCTTGTCCGGGGCCGGGGCACCGGGCGCAAAACCTCAACGCCGCTGCCCGCCGCGGCGGACGGCGCACCTGTGCGAGCTAAGATAGTGGGGCTCATGCTGATAGACTCGCCCATTCTGTCCGGAAAGCCAGCCGCCGGGCAATCCTTTCTTCCCGACAACTTGGAAAACGGCTGGCTTTCCCGGACTGAACAGCGGAAAGTCTTGGCATGAAAAAGCAACCTTCCTCCCCCGGTGGCAAACATTCCGAGGGGATTTTGCCTGGGGAGAACGGCCTCTCGGTGGAGGGAATGACCTCGTCCGCCGCGGCGGGCGAGGCGCGCCTCCCGACCCCGCGCGAAGCTTCGCCCCCTGAGAGCGGCCAGCAGGGAGTTCCGAGTTTCCAAGGGGCAGTCTCCGTCCGGCAGGATGAATTGACTCTACCAACTTATCTGCCATCCGCGCCCGACCAGCACCCGATGTTTCTGGAAAAGCGCGTTTACCAGGGCAGCAGCGGCCGGGTTTACCCGCTGCCGTTTACGGACCGGATTGCGGAGAAACCCGTGGACCGCAAATGGAAGGCGGTGTGGATTGAAAACGAATTCCTCCGGGTGTTGGTGCTCCCGGAGATCGGGGGACGCATCCATGCGATTCAGGACAAGACCAACGGCTACGATCTGATCTACCACCAGCACGTTATCAAACCCGCCCTGGTGGGCCTGGCTGGACCCTGGGTTTCCGGCGGCATCGAGTTCAATTGGCCGCAGCATCATCGCCCGGCGACGTTCCTGCCGGTGGATGTGGCCATCGAAGAAGGGCCGGACGGGTCCCGGACGATTTGGTGCGGTGATCACGATCCGATGGCGCGCATGAAAGGCATGCACGGCGTTTGCCTTCATCCTGGCCGGGCCGTGGTCGAGCTCAAAGTGCGCGCCTATAACCGCACGCCTTTCGTGCAAACGTTCCTCTGGTGGGCCAATGTCGCCACACGGGTCCACGAAGCCTACCAAAGCTTTTTCCCGCCCGACGTCTATTATGTCGCCGACCACGCCCGCCGCTCGATGAGCGAATACCCGCTGGCCAAGGGGATTTACTACGGCGTGAACTACGGTCAACGCGGGCGCCAGGGCGTCCCGGAAAGCGAGCGCCCGACCCGGTTTGTGCCCCCGCACTGCCGCGGCAAAGCTGAAGCTTCAAACCTGGACTCTCTCATTCCGCAATACGCGGCCAACGATCTTTCCTTCTACGCCAACATCCCCACACCATGCAGCTACATGTGCGTGGGCAGCCGCGAGGATTTCTTCGGCGGCTATGATTTCTTCGCGCAGGCAGGGATCGTTCACGTTGCCAACCACCATATCTCCCCGGGCAAGAAGCAATGGACTTGGGGCAACCACCACTTCGGCTATGCCTGGGACCGCAATCTGACGGAGAAGGACGCAAAGGGGGAATACGGCCCGTACATCGAAATCATGGCTGGGGTTTATACCGACAACCAGCCCGACTTCAGTTTCCTGCAACCCGGCGAGACCAGAACCTGGAGCCAATTCTGGTATCCAATTCAAAAGATCGGACCCGCTCAACACGCGAACGTTGAAGCCGCCGTGTCTCTAACCGGAATATTTCACACTGATGGTAGGGCGCGCAGTCCTCTGCGCGCCGGGGCCTGTTCGAAGTGCCGCATTGGCGTTTCAGTGACCCGGCGTTTCAAGGGCGCCCAGGTCATCCTGTTTAGCCCTGGCAACACACTCTTGAAGCGCGATTGCGACCTTGCGCCCGGCCAACCCTTTATCGAGGAAGTCCCGCTGCCTCCCGGGATGAGCGAAAATGACCTCACGCTGCGAATTTCCGATGCCGAGGGCCGCGAGATTATCTCCTACGCCCCCAAGCCGCGCGTTCGCGGAAAGGCGCCGTTGCCGGCCACCGAACCGCCCGCGCCGGCGGAGATCGCCAGCGCGGACGAGCTTTACCTCACTGGCCTGCACCTCGAGCAATACCGCCACGCGACCCGCTGTCCCACGGCTTACTGGCGCGAGGCGCTGCGGCGCGATCCCTTGGATGCCCGTTGCAACAACGCCTTGGGCCTGTGGCGCCTCCGGCGTGGAGAGTTTGCGCAAGCCGAAACCCACCTCCGCAAGGCGATTCAGCGGCTCACGCGCCGCAACGCCAACCCGTACGACGGCGAGCCGTTCTACAACCTCGGCCTGTGCCTGCGGCACCAGCTCGACCTTCTCACGCCGGCGGCTGCCGGGATGTTTGAAGACGCTTACGCCGCCTTTTACAAAGCGGCGTGGAACCAGCCCTGGCAATCCGCCGCATATCACGCGCTGGCGGAGATGGATTGCCGGCGCGCCGCCTGGGGCGCGGCTTTGGAGCACCTCGACCGCTCGCTCCGCCTCAATGCCGATAATACGCGCGCCCGGAATCTGAAGGCCCTCCTCCTGCGAAAACTGGGCCGGGCCGAGGAAGCCGCGGCGCTGCTGCGCGATACGCTGGCGCTCGATCCCCTCGACTGGTGGGCGCGCCACCTTTCGGGCGAGGCGATTGGGTGCGATTTGCAGGTGCGCCTCGACCTCGCACACGACTGCGCCCGCGCCGGGCTGTATCCGGAAGCCATCGCCCTGCTGGAGCGGGCGGTGCCGGCCCCGGACCGCGAGCCGTCCCCGGCTCGCAGCAGCCACAAAACGACAATCGAAGCGCCTGCACCTTCCAACGCGCTGCGAGCCGGGGACGGCTCGCGGTCCGTCACTGTTGGGCGTTCTCACTCCTTGGTGGCAGCGTCGCCGGGCGATTTACCCGACCAAAGCTGGGGAGCCTCCCCGCTGGTTTATTACACCCTCGGCTGGCTGCACGAAAAGGCCGGCGACCTTAAATCCGCCCAGGCCAATTTCAAGCGCGCGGCGGCGGAATCTCCCGACTACTGCTTTCCCGCGCGGCTGGAGGAAATCGCGATTCTGCGCAGCGCGATGCGCGCCAATCCGCAGGATGCCCGCGCCCCCTATTATTTGGGCAACCTGCTTTACGACCGGCGCCGTCACGCGGAAGCCATCCGGCTCTGGGAACGCAGCGCCAAACTCGACCCGGCTTTCCCCATCGTGTGGCGCAACCTCGGCATCGGTTACTTTAATGTCTCTAAACAACCGGCCAGAGCCTGCGCCGCTTATGAACGCGCCTTTCGCGCCGAACCGGCTTCCGCCCGGGTATTATTCGAGCGCGATCAGCTTTGGAAACGGCTGGGCGAAAGACCCGAAAGACGCCTGCGCGAGCTGCTGAAACATGCCGGCCTCGTTCGCCAGCGCGACGATCTCTCCGTCGAATTGTGCGCCCTCTGCAACCAGACCGGTCAGCACGCCAAAGCCCTCGAACTCCTCCGCTCCCGCAACTTCCAGCCGTGGGAAGGCGGCGAGGGCGGACCGCTCGGCCAGTACCGGCGGTCGCACCTGGCGCTGGGTCGCGAGGCGCTGGCGCGAGGCGACGCCGCGACTGCCCGGGACCACTTTGCCTCCGCGCTCGATACGCCCCCGAATCTCGGCGAGGCGAAGCACCTGCTCGCCAGCCAAAGCGACATTTATTATTGGCTGGGTGTGGCCCTGCACGCCCTCGGGGATAAAGCCAGGGCTTGCGGCCACTGGCGAGCCGCCGCGGCCTTCCGAGGCGATTTCCAGGAAATGAGCGTCCGCCCCTTCAGCGAGCGGTCCTGCTATGCGGCGCTCGCCTGGGAACGGCTCGGGCGGAAAGCCAGGGCCGCAAAGCTGCTGCGCGAATTGCTGGCTTACGCCCGCCAGCTCCAAAAAGCCGAGGCCAAAATCGCTTACTTCGCCACCTCCTTGCCCACCATGCTGCTCTTCGACGACGATCTGCCCTTCCGGCAGCAGACCACCGCGCTGTTTCTCCAGGCGCAGGCGCACTTCGCCCTCGGCCGCGCCGCCCGCGCTAAAGCATTATTGACCACCGTGCTCCGGCGCGACCCGAACCACCCCCTCGCGGCGGACTTGATGAATGAGCTTACCGGGAAATTTCATAGCGTGTAGCCGCCGACGGCAGTCGGCGCTGATTTTCCAGTCCCGAAGGATGGCGCCGACTGCCGTCGGCGGCTACACCCTGTAGGCGGTTTGTGCGAGGTATGAGAATTCCGGGCTAAAAGCGGCGCATCAGTTTTTGAACCCGCACGCCGCCTTTCATTGACACCCTGCTTTAGCAGGGCATGGGCCAGGGGCGTGGCGTCCGAACCGCTTCAGCGGTTTTTCGGGCCTTCATGAGCCAGCCCTGACCGAAGCCAAGGGGTCTAATTCTCTACTGTCAAAACTCATTTGAAATGTCCCCCTGTTAACTCACGAGAAAATGTCCCCTTCTCGGGTTGTTATTCGTTGATCTGTTCCCCCCGGCTGGCGGCGAGGGACGCAGGGAGGCCGGAGCGT
>JBEKJO010000269.1:0-5038 GCA_050011195.1 Verrucomicrobiota bacterium
CGGCGTCTTGTGCAGCAAGGGCAACCGGGCAGACATGGAAATGACGTATAGATAATCTATAGCTCACTGTCAACAGAAAACCCGCCCTCAGCCGCACTTCTCTCGGGAAATCCCAATATTAGCCGAGGATCGGGGCGAAAGGAAAGCCGTTGCCGGATTAATCAACTCATTGCATCCTTTAAGGTTACATGCTCCACACCTATCCTAACTTCCCCGCAGCCATGCAAAATCCTCAAATTCCTTAGGAAAACCACAGTTCGATACTTGCTACCGGTAGGCAATTAAACCACGAAAACCCCTGCTTTATTGGGCTTTTTGAAAAATGGTCGGGGAAGTCAGGCTATCGCGTCACTGCCATACGTCTTTACTTCATCCCCGTGCAGACTCGCGTTCCGCTCAAATTCGGCGATGAGACCCTCACCTCGGTCACCTGCGCGCGCGTCGCATTACGGCTCGTGGATGAACGGGGGAGCCAGGCGGAAGGGTGGGGAGAAACCCCTTTGAGCGTTCAATGGTCCTGGCCCGGTTCCTTGCCCTACCAAGAGCGACACGATGCCTTGAAACAACTCTGTATCCGGCTGGCGTCGGCTTGGATGGGAGCTGCGCCGGCGACCCATGCTTTGGAAATGGGTTATCGCTTCAATGAAGAAACGCTGCTTACAATTCTGGAAGAGTTCAACGGCCGGCAAATCCGAAATCAAAGCGAACCCAGCACCTGCCCCGCCACAGAACGGCCCAACCCCGTGCCGCGCCTAGCAGCGCTGATTTGCAATTCCGCATTCGATATTGCCCTGCACGATGCCTACAGCAAGCTTGTGGGGCAGTTTGTCTATCAAACCTATGGACCGCAGTTCCTAACTTCCGACCTCTCACGGTTCCTGGAGCCAGCCACCGGTTCTTCCGTTTCTTTTCACGGACGCTATCCCGCCGACTACCTCGACCCACGCCCTCCTTGCCAACTGCGGGCCTGGCATTTAGTCGGGGGGCTCGACCTGCTCGAACCCGGCGAACTGACCGGTGCCGAACCCAAGGATGGCCATCCGGTTGTGCTCACCGATTGGATTCAGCGCGATGGGCTCAAGTGTCTCAAGATTAAACTGCGCGGTAACGACCCAGACTGGGATTTTGCGCGGCTGATCAAAGTTGGGAAACTCGCCGTCGCCGGTGGCGTCGAGTGGCTGTCGGCCGACTTCAACTGCACCGTTGAATCGCCGGCCTACGTCAACGAAATGCTCGACCGCGTGCGTGGTAAGTTTCCGCGGCTTTATGAAATGATCCTTTACCTCGAACAGCCCTTCCCCTATGAACTTGAGAGCCATCGCATCGACGTTCACAGCGTTTCGGCACGCAAACCCCTTTTGCTGGACGAGAGCGCTCACGACTGGCGCCTGATACGCCTGGGCCGTGAATTAGGTTGGACTGGCATCGCCCTCAAAACCTGCAAAACGCAGACCGGGGCGAT
This sequence comes from Verrucomicrobiota bacterium, assembly GCA_050011195.1. GTDB lineage: Bacteria > Verrucomicrobiota > Verrucomicrobiia > Limisphaerales > UBA8199 > PALSA-1440. The sequence continues at coordinate 1,463 of JBEKJO010000269.1, forward strand.
TCTGAGCGCCTGCTGGGCCAAGGCTCATGGCCTATCGCTCATGGTGCAAGACCTGACCAATCCCATGCTGGCTCAAATCCCGCACGTCCTTCTGGCCGCTCATGTCGGCACGATCATGGGGGTGGAAAGCAACGCCATGCAGTTTTACCCTGCCGCTTCCGCAGACGAAGAAGCGGTCCATCCTGGCCTTTACCAGCGCCGTCGCGGGAACCTTGATCTGTCCTCCATCTCCGGCCCCGGGTTCGGCTATCGCCTGGAGGAAATTCACCGAAAGCTACCCGCCCCGGTGGTCACCCTCACGCTCGACTCTTAAACTCCATTCTGCATTTCCTTCACACAGACAACTCCCAGCCGGGACGACGCGAGCGGCCCCAAAGAGAGGCGGCCTGGTCCTCCCAGACGATTTTGCCCGCCATCGGATCAAAATTGATCGTGCAAGTGTCAGTTCTCACTTTTTAATTTTCGTGCTAAAAAGTGAGAACTGACACTTGTTCTTGCGGCCCCCTCGACATAGACGGCCCGCAGCTCGCCATCCCCGTAGTGACCATCGAAGCCGGAACCGAGGTTGGCATGAAAGTCAGCACGTACAGTGCCAGCACCGTGAAGGCGAATCTTGTGGAGCATCCGGGCGAAATACACGATGCCGCCCGTCCGGTCGTAGGCACTGCGGGGATGGGCCCCAAAAATTCACGGAATCAGTCACTACCAGATAATGTCGAGGGACACCCCTCAGCCCCTCCCGCTGGCCCCTGAGACGTGAATAGTTACAAAATTTTTTGCTGTCAAAATTTTTTGCTTGCCTTTGGCCTCCGAAAACCCCATTCTCCCCTCTGTTAAGTCAAAAAACACAAATAGCTGCGACGAACTTATGAGAGCTTCACGCACACTGCTCTGGCCCGCGCTTATGCTGGTGCTAGCTTTTTGGGGAATCCCTGTCTCGGCTGGCGAGATGGTTAAGCTCAAGCTATCAGACGGCGAAATGCTCACCGGCAAACTTGAATTGCCGGCAGACTCGTCCCACATCCAGCGGTTGATAGTCTATATTCCCGGCACCGGGCCGCGCACCTATCTCACGCGCAGGAAAATCGGCAACCTCGAGTTCAATTACTACGATCTGTTTACACAGGAGCTCACAAAACGGGGCGTGGCCTTCTTTACATACAACAAGCGTGGCTGCGATGTGGGTGACACGCCGCCAAACTACGAGACCATTGATCGGGAGAAGTTTGCTAAGGTCGTGCCCAGCCGCGAAGTCCCGGACCTGAATTCCGTTATCGCGTTTCTCAAGGCCGACAAGCGGCTCCGAGAAGCCAAAATCGCCCTGCTGGGGTGGAGCGAAGGCACAATTCTCGCCGCCATGGCCGCGGAACAGAACAAGGACGTGGAGGCCCTCCTGCTGGCCGGTTATGTCAACGACAACCTGTTCGACGTTATCAAATGGCAGAACTCCGGCGCCTCCTCCATGGTCAACCTTCGCCGCTATTTTCGCCCCAATCGTGATCAGGTGATCACCAGAGAGGAGTACGAATCCACCAGCGCGGAGGCCGCCACCGGACGCAAGGCACTGAGGGGCGCCAGCTTCGAGCAACTCGACCGGAACAAGGACGGCAAACTCACGGCCGAAGATTTTGCGATACTCAACGGCCCTCGTTACGCCAGGATCATGGAAGCTGTGCAGAAGAATGATGACGAGTGGATCTGGAACAACTACTTCCACGTAACTACCGCCTGGCTTAACGCACACTTCAAACTCGAACCGAACAAGACCAGATTGCTGCGCCTCACAATTCCGATTTTCATTTTTCACGGCGACGAGGATGGCGACACCTCGGTCGAGGGCGTTTACGACATTCGGTCACGCTTTGCCGACGCTAAGAAAGCCAACCTGCATTGCTTTGTCTTCAAGCACCACGATCACGACCTGTACTACATGGAGTGGCCGCTGAAAAAAGTCATCTCGGAAGGGCTGCAGAAATTATTCGAGACCTCGGCAGCGTTTTGAGCTGGTGGTCCTGGAAAGGGTCGGTCCCGCATAATCACATGAAAGACTGGGGCGGGACCCGTTTCAAGGGTGAGCGTGAGCATGACTCGGCGACCCGGAGCAGAAACTCCGCTTCTGCCTTCCATTCGTCGTCCTGACACTTGAGCTGCGCTAGCTGCGACCGATCCCGACTGCTGCTAACCACTCGGCCATGGCTCGCAAGCCGCGCGTGAAATACCCGGGCGCGATTTATCACGTGATGAATCGCGGCGACCATTCGGAAAGAACTTTTCTGGATACGGCCGATCACGAGCTATTGCTGGCTAGCCTCTCCAAAGCCTGCCGAAAGACCGAAGGGCAGATTCACAGCTTCTGCCTCGGCGGCCGGCACATGAAGATAGATCTGCAATCACCCTTCGCAATGGCTTGGGGATGGCGGTTACGCGCCGGAAGCGCCAGGAGAAGACATTGGTGTTCACTCAGTTCAGGGAAATAACTGATCCGCTGCGGCGAACTGCACGACTACGCCGCGCCTACCATCAATGGCATGGCCATTGAATATGGCCTGGTCGAGCCCGCGCAAGGCTTTGTCCGGGTCGTGGATGCCGGTCTTGGTGGGGAGGTAGTAAAGCTGGTTGGGCGAGCACGACAGCGCGCTGAGCATTATGTAGTCCATCTCGGCTACGAAGGGTATCTGGCGGAAAACTTCCGCTTCTTGCAGGCGGAACTGGCGACGGCGCCCAGGTCGTCCAGTCAATGCCCTGCCCGTGGCGTCCAGGAAACCGGCCCGGTCCCAGCCCATCGCGCCGAGAGAGCGCCTGCGCGGCCCAGCGGCAGATGCTGCACGCGGGATTGGCTCGAAATACGCGAGGCATAGCTCGCCATGAAGGCGAAGGGATGAGTGGGGTGCCGCTTGTTCTCCGCCAGATGAAAGGTGACCCGTCCCACCATCCGCCACAGCGAATGGCTCTCCTTCAACCATGCCCCGGCGCCCTGGGGATCCGCCGCGCGGTCTCGACGTCCTGCCAGGGCGAAGGCGGCGGCGCGTCCTCCACGAGCAGAAGGCCGTGCGGCGTGAGAATCAAGTCTGAGGGCGATTCCATCAGGTCCGGCATTGCGTCCATTCTGCGGATCCGGAGCGCCGCACTGCAAGCATCCTTCGGCGGGTCGGGCATTGGCCATTTGAAGAGGTCGAGCACCGCCTGCCTTTTGACCGGCTTGCCCAGCCCGATCCAGCCTTCAGCAACTTCGAGGTGGCGTTCGGGTCAAACGGGAAGGTCGCAGCACGTGGCCGAAGCGGTTGCTGAATGGAGTAAGCCAATTCCATAAATCTTCCATTCGTTTGGGCGGTTTGGTCTTCAACATTTCGTCGATTTGCGCCAGAGAAAGTTGCGATGCCATTCGACCGCTCATCGGTATTATCATTTTCAAAATTCTCGCGGTTTGATCCGATTGATTTCGAGCAGGGCAGGATTTGTAATCCCTCAGTGATGGCGGGTTTGGGGTGAAAATCAGGATGAATCAAACAACAGCTTGTACGGATCGCGCTTCTCGTCTTGCGCCAAGGCATCAAGGGCGCGCTTGAACGCGCCGAA
>JBEKJO010000270.1:0-5003 GCA_050011195.1 Verrucomicrobiota bacterium
CAGCAAAGACGGTCTGATCAAAGCGGTCCAGACTGCCGCCTACAATGCCGGCATCTCCATCCAGAGGGTCGAGATCGATGATTCAGAATTCCCTTTCCTCGTGGGCGTGATCTGCAAGGAAGGCGACTACTCGAAACTGACCGCCCAGCTCAGGAAGCTTGATGGCTATGAATACAACGGCAGCATAAGCAGCTCCACGCATAGTGCGATGAACCTGGTGCCCCACCGCGCCTTTCCGCGGGCGGTCACCCAGCGCATCGACCATCGCACTGGACTCAGAGAGCAGGTCCTGTATGGCAAGATCATCCGGCTGGAATGAAGGCGGGAGGCGCTCGGGAGCGGCGGTTTCGGGTCAGGGAACCGAGGTTCCCCTCCGAGGCGCTGGTCCGTGGAGGGGAAGGCCCCCGCTGCCCAGCAAGGTTCCAACACGCTGAGGCACCGAACTGAATGAGAGATTTTTACGTATGCCTAACAAATCGCTCCAAGCAACGCGGGATGGTCGGTCCAGTTCCGCTTCGCGGTTGACGCTGGTTGGTCCCGCGTGCCTGAGCTCTGGACGTTAGGCGACTACGTATCATGCGCAAACTCACATTGATCATTTTTGGTTTAGTGCTCGCAGCGGCTGTCATTTTGCCGTGGTGGGCAGCATACCAGAGTGACCAAGGTGTGCGTTACAGTTACGGACTTTTTGGTGGACGCCAGCTTGAGTGTGTAGCCGTAGATGGCGCGCACTTCGACCGGTATTTCTGTCTGGTATTCGACGGCTCGGCTGGCGCGCGAGTCAGTTACGGTCGCGGGCGGATTCTTCTCGATGGTCGCCCGGTGCAATTTCCATCGGGACAGAACGCCGGATTCTTGCGAGCAGACGGTCAGATTCAGTTTGCCACGGTGACAGAGCAGGACATCGCACCAAGCTCGTCGGGCAACGGCGAGATTTATTACATATTTGGCAAAGTGCCGAAGCTGAAGTGTTTCACCTTTGGCGTTCCACGCGCTGAATTTATCGAGCAGAGATTCCAGAGTTTGAAATGAGACCGTCGCCCAACCAATCGCGCCAGCCAACGCCGGGACCGCGTCCTGTTTGCAGTCGGACGCCGTTGGCCCGACATGGCTGCGCTCATCGTTGGCCTGTGACTGTGGCCATATGGAAGCCCAACAACTAATCCACGATACTCGCAGGGTTCCAGCTTGGCTGGGCGTACCAGTCTTCCTGGCCGGAGATTGTGCGCACTTAATGAATTTATGAAACAAATACTAATCCTCGCAACGAACGTTTGGCTCCAGGCGACCCCGGGTTGCGTCTTTTTGCTGCAGCGCAACCGGCGCTTATCCGTTTTAAGAGGAGAATGCCATGTGTGAAGATTACCGGAAGAAACCGTTGGGAGGATCTGCAGTGCTGTGGTGCGTCGCCTTCGTTTTGCTGTGTCCACCCGTTGGAGCGTCGCTTGGGACGTTACTCAGCCTCATCAGCGACTTCGGCCTGAGGAACACGGTGGAGACCATAAAGGCCAACCCGGAGATCTTCGCCAACCAATACGCAGGGCCTATTGTTTGCTATGGATGGACCGCCTTGATGTGTCTGGTCGCGGTTGTGGTAATCATAGGCATCCAGTTGATGTTGATGCGGAGAAGGAAGAATGGATAGGCCATCACCCGCGCAGCGTCAACGGAGCGGCGACGCTGCTCCGTGGAGGGGAAGTTCCGCTCCACTGAATGCGGCTCCGTCGCATCCGTGAGGCTCACGTTCGCTTTCATCGCCCGTGGCCGGAGATTGTGCGCACTTAATGAATTTATGAAACAAATACTAATCCTCGCAACGGCGACCGTGGTCGCACTCTTCTTCAATGCTGAGTGGGAGTGGCACACTTCATCTACATCCACCGTGAGTTCGCCTGGCCCCCCCGGCGGAATTGCGCTTTGTGCCGTGATATGCGCCGTGCTCGTTTATAGATCTTTCCTCGCGCTGCAGGATATTTTAATCGCCAGAGGGCATTTAGGTTCCCGTGTCACCACCGCATTTGACCTTCTGCCCTTGATCATATTGCTGCCGATGGCAGTTGGCTACGTCGCTCGGGGGGAGGGATGGTTTTTCAAATGGAGTACTGGCGAAATCACGTGGTGGTATTATTTGGCAGTGCTCGGAAGCGTTTTCGTGCTTAAGATTTACACGGTGCTTCGCCGCGTCGCCGACAAAGCCCTCTATGACAGCGAACAAGCTGCTGCACCGAATGCGGCTCCGCCGCATCCGTGAGGCTCACGTTCGCTTTCATCGCCCCTGGCCGGAGATTGTGCGCACTTAATGAATTTATGAAACAAATACTAACCCTCGCAACGGCGACCGTGGTCGCACTCCTCTTCAATGTTGACTGGGAGTGGCACACTTCATCTACATGCACCTTGACGTGGGGAGGCCCCCCCGGCGGAATTGGGTTTTGCGCTGTGATATGCGCTGTGCTCGTTTACAGGTCGTTCTTAGCCCTCCAGGATATTTTAATCGCCAGAGGTTATTTAGGTTCCCGTGTCACCACCGCATTCGACCTTCTGCCCTTGATCATATTGCTGCCGATGGCAGTTGGCTACGTCGCTCGGGGGGAGGGGTGGGTTTTCAAATGGGGTGAACACGAAATGAAGGGGGGATATTATTTGGCAGTGCTCGGAAGTGTCTTCGTGCTTAAGATTTACACGGTGCTTCGCCGCGTCGGCGACAAAGCCCTCTTTGACAGCGAACAAGCTGCTGCGCCGAATGCTGACTCCGCTGGTGCTCCGCCGGCATCGGCGAGCTGATTGTTGGCCGGAGGATTAGCGCGCTTCGATTTGCGGGGTTTGGATTGGGTCAGCGATATTCTTCCCACTCGGGCTCGTTGGTGAAGATCCAGCTTTATACGGGCGATCTGGACTGAAGCAGTCCCGCAGTCCGGCCCGAAGAATCTGTGTTTATCGGTGTCCATCGGTGGTTGTCTTCTGCGCGGATACGGCTAAGCTCCGGCCCCTGATGACGCCCGATCAAACGCCTCTATGAAAATCGCCCTCTTTGGCATCGCCGAGATCAAGCTCGGCAAGCACAACCTCAAAGACCCCCGGCTTGACCAGGCCGACAAACTGGTCGAGGCCGACAAGAAGACGCAGGCGCAAGCCGACGTGATCGGCGAAGACCAGTTGCTCGAGGCCGATGGCATCCTCGCTCTCGAGGAGACCAGGGCGGATTTGATCCTCAAGGACTTGGAGTTTGTGGAAACGCGCCTGGGCCGCGACCCGCAGCCGGCCGAACGGGCTGTGCTGGAGAAGATCCAGGGGCTGTTGGAGAGCGAGCAATTCCTCTTCAACTCGGGGCTGGGTCCACAGGACTTGCAGGCGGTGGCGGCGCACAGCTTTTACACGAACAAACCGATCACCGTCGCGGCGCGGGCCGAACTGCAGAACCCCGAGGCGCTGCTGTTGCGGGCCTTTGCGGACGCCGGCTACATTTCGTTCCTGACGGTCGGCGGCAAGGAAAACCGCGCCTGGCCGGTTCGCCAAGGCGCCACCGCCTGGGAAGCGGCGGGCGCCATCCATTCGGACATCCAGAAGGGCTTTATTCGCGCGGAGATCATCAGCTTCGCGGATTTCATCGAGGCGGGCGGAGAAACCCAGGCCAAGCGGGCGGGCAAGCAGCGCCTGGAACTCAAACAGTATGTCGTGCAGGACTACGACCTCGTAAACTTCCGCTTCAATAAATGAGGAGAGGGGAGACGTGTAGCGTGAAACGTGAAACGTGTGGGAGGCGGGAAGCAGTCCCACGCATGACGGATCATGTTTGACGTTTCACGCATCACGTTTCACGCATCACGTTCCTCGATTTCCCTCTTTCCGTTGCTGGCCCATCGGGTTTAGAGTCTCCGTGCTATGGCCGTTCTGTGCCGCTGGATTCTGGTTTTGACCTTGCTGCTTGCCGCCGGGCCGCGGCTATCGGCGGCGAGCGCCGCGGACCGCGCTTTCGAGGCCGCCGTCCAGGCCTTTGGCGACACCTTCTATGACCGGGCGGAAGCGCAGTTCGCTGACTTTTGCCAGAAGTTTCCCGCCTCACCCCGCCTGGCCGAAGCGGTTCTGCTCCAAGCCGAAGCGCGGATCGAACTGACCAATTACGCCGGTGCGATCGCCCTGCTTTCGGCCCACCAGAACATGGCCGGCACGAATGCCGATCAGTATCTGTTCTGGCTGGCGGAAGCCCATTCGCGCAATGGGGATTACCGCGCGGCCAGCGATGAGTTTGCCAAGCTGGTCAAAGAGTTCCCCGCCTCGTCCCGCTGCCTGGAGGCGGGTATTGGCGAAGCCGCCGCGCGGGTGGCGCTCGCGCGCACGGAGCCTTCTGAATGGCTGCGTGTGATCCGGTTGCTGCAGCAAACGAACGGAGTCTTCCAAACCGCCGTCCGCACCGATGCCGCCAACGAACTGGTGCCACGGGGTTGCCTGCTCTTGAGCGAAGCGCAGTTGGCGACGAGAGATTATCGCGCGGCGGAACAGACCTTGCAGCCGCTGGCAGAACGGCTGCTGAATCCGAGGCTCGCCTGGCAGTGGCAGTATCTGCTTTGTCGCATCCAACAGGCCGACGGGCGGCTGGAGGCGGCCCTGCAGGGCACCACGAATCTTCTGGCGATGGCGGCCAATGCAGCCCAACGCAACCTGCAGGCCGACAGTGCCGCCTTTCAAGCCAGCTTGCTCGAACGCCTGGGCCGGACCAATGAAGCCCTGGTGGCCTACCAGAAGAATCTGGCCGAGGGCATCCCCGCCGAGCGCCAGCGTCAGGCGCTGCTCAAAATCACCGAATTGTCGCTGGCGCAAGACCAGACCCCGCAGGCAACGCAGATGTTGGAGAAGTTTCTGGGCCAGTATCCCGAAGCGCCGGCGGCGGACCTGGCGCTGCTGACGCTCGGGGAGTTGCGCCTCCGCCAGTATGAGGCCGGTGCGGACACCAACCTCGTGGCCACGGCCACGACCAATGCCCCGGCGGCCACCAACGGCCTCCA
>JBEKJO010000271.1:0-4973 GCA_050011195.1 Verrucomicrobiota bacterium
GGCATTGTCATGCCCGGAGGACAGCACGTCAGGCTCCATAGGAAACTTCGTGTTCGTTCAACGAGGCGCGCGGCAAAGCGTCGGAAAACACTACAACCGTACGATTCTCGTACGGCCGTCAGCCCTCATACTGGCGTAGCTTGCGATACAGAGTATCGCGCGAGATGCCAAGCAGCGAGGCCGCTTTGGTGCGGTTGCCGTCCGCCATCCGCAAGGCCTGCTGGATGGTCAAACGCTCCATTTGCTCCATCGATACCGGAGCATGCATGGAGGGGATCACGCCAGTTTCCTCGGCGGCGGTGTTGAGCAGAGGCCTCAAGTCCTTGTCGTTGATAGATTGCGGGTTGTCGGCGGACACCGCAGCGGCACTTTCGATCAGGCTATCGAGTTCGCGGACGTTGCCCGGAAACGAATAACTCAGCAGTAGCTCCAGGGCGCTGCGGGAGAGTGTTATCTCTCGTTCATACCTGCGCGAAAGCCGCCCGGCGAAGTGCTGCGCCAGCACGAGGATGTCTTCCCGCCGCGCCCGCAACGGCGGCACTTGCAACACGACGGTCGCGATGCGGAAATACAGATCCTCGCGCAGGAGCGTGCTTCGCAGTTCGTTTAGCGGTCGATTGGTTGCGGAAACGACCCGGACATCTACATGCACAGTCTTGGTGCTGCCCACTGGACGCAATTCGCCTTCTTGCAGTACGCGCAACAGCTTCACCTGGACGTCCTTGGGCATCTCGCCGATTTCGTCCAGAAAGACCGTGCCGCCGGAGGCCGCTGAAAACATGCCCTGCGCATCCGCATACGCTCCTGTGAAGGCGCCCCGCCGCACGCCGAACAATTCGCTTTCCACCAGTTCGCGCGGCAGCGCTCCGCTGTTGAGGGCGACGAACGGCATCCTCGCGCGCGGGCTGGCTTGATGAATCGCACGGGCGAGCATCTCCTTGCCAGTCCCGGTTTCGCCAACAATCAGAATCGAGGCATTCGTGGCGGCTGCCAGGCGGGCACGCTCGAGCGCACGCTCCATGGCCGGTGAGACGGCGATGATGTTCTCGAAACAGGCGTGGCGTTCGAGATGGGCTTCCAGTTGGGCAACACGCTCGCGCAGTTCCATGACCTCCATCAGTCGGGCGATCTTCTTGCGCACGGCTTCGTAGTCGAACGGCTTGGTCAGATAGTCTTCGGCGCCTTTCTTGATGGCCTCGATCGCGGTTTCGATAGTACCGTAGCCCGTCATAATGACTACGGCGAGGTCGGGGTCACGGCGGCGCAGTTCGCCGCTGAGCGTCAGGCCGTCCATCAGAGGCATGATCAGGTCGACCATGGCAAGGGAAATGCGTGGACTGGCCGCCTGAATGGCGAGCGCCTCGGCTCCGGACTGCGCCACCTCGGCCTGATATCCTTCGCGTTCGAGAAACTCCTTCAGCGTCGCGCCGAGGCTCGCGTCGTCATCCACGACCAGAATGGCCGGGCCCGGCTTCACGCTCTTACCTCCGGCGCGAGCGGCAAATCGATATATGCCGTAGCGCCCTGTCCCGCTTCACTTTCGATGCGAATGGAACCGCCATGTTCGGTGACGAAGTTTTTAGCGATCGCAAGACCCAGACCGGTCCCTTTCCCCGGCTCTTTAGTAGTGAAGAACGGCTCGAACACACGGGCCAAGTTAGCTTCGCTGATGCCGGGGCCGGTGTCGCTGACACCCACTTCGATCGAGCCCGTTGGTAGGGGATGGCAAGTGACGCAAATCTTTCCGCCGGCGGAAATCGCGTCCGAGGCATTACTCAAGAGGATCAACAGAACCGTTTCCAAGAGATTGCGATCGGCCCAAACCTGCAACCCTTTGGCTTCAGAAGTCTCCGTGACCAGGGTCGCGCGCTTGGCCTGAATCACCGGCTGAAAGAAGCTGGCGACGGATTCCACGGTCGCGGCGAGGTCCTGGTTCTGCTTGTCTACGGGGCCCATGCGGGCGAATTCCAGGAGCCTTTGCACGAAATGGCGGCAAAACTTAAGGCCCTCTTCAAGCTGGGCGAGATCGCGGTCACCATTGGCGCGCTCCCGCATGAGTTGGACCCGCAGCAGCAACGCGGCCAGCGGAGAATTCAAATGATGCGCCGTGCCTGCCGCCATTTTCCCCATACTGGTGAGCTTTTCGAGTTCGAGCATGGCCTCGCGCCAGCGCACGCGCTCACGAATATCGGAGGTTGCTTCCAGGAAATGGACCGGCCCATCACGCTCGCGGAACGGGCGGAGGCTGAGTTGCACCGGGAACGGCGTACCGCTTCCATCCAGCCGCGTAGTCTCGATATTCAGCACCGCCTCGCCCGCCTCGACGCGGGCCATGAGTTCCCGCAGTTCAGCGAATTTCCCTGGCGGCACCGTGGGCAGCGTCCGACCGAGGATTTCAGCCTTGGCCCGGCCGTACATGCGCTCGGCGGACGCGTTCCACTCGGCCACCCGCAGGTCCTTATCGTACAGGATCACGCCTCCCGGAAAATCCTCGAGCAGTCCGCGATACCGTTCGCGCGAGCGGCTCAGTTCCTCTTCATTGAAGCGCCTCTGCCGAAGCACGAACCAAGCCGCCCAAAACGCCAACACCAGCGAGGAGGCTACGCCCCGCGTGATGTACAGATAGTGCAGAGTCAGGTAGTCGGCATCGCGAAAAAAGCGGTTCTCGGCCAGTTCCCACGCGGCGAACACCACCGACACGATGGTGATGCTCGATAGGGTCAGGGTCGCCCAAAACCACTGCTTTTCGCCCATAAGGCCGACGCCAGCTTATGTATCAGCGTCTGAAACGCGGCGTGACTACTCCTTCAAGGTCCTGACGTACGCGATTACGTCGTCTATCTGTTTCTCGGTCAGGCCGGTGACCGGCTTCATTTTGCCTTTGCCGGCAGTGATGGTCTGCTTGATCTCCGCATCGGACTTGGACTGAATCTCTTTCGAGCCCAGGGGGTGCATCTCGACCTTATACATCTTGGCGATGGCAGGTTTGCCTTCCCCCTTCTGCCCGTGACAAGGCTGGCACTTAGCCGTGAATACGGCTTCCCCTTCGGGTGCGCCCGCGCTGACCAAGCCGCATGTCGCGATAAATACCAGAGCGATAGTTTTCATAAATCTCCTCTTTTTGGTTTAGCAGTCTAATCCTTTGGCGGAGCGGCCAGGTAACCCGAACCGTTAGCTTCCAGCCTTCGGATCACCAGGAAGATGGCCACCACTGTAATGGCGATAAACAACACCGACACCGCGAGTCCGAAGCGCCGATAATTCTTCTCTTTGAGTGCAGCCTCCCCGGCGCGCAACGTTTCGCCGGCAATGGACATGCCGGCTTCGATCGGCTGGTGCATCTCCTCGGGGTGAAACGAATGCATCGCCAGGCGAGCCTTGACCAGATCCTCCCGGCCATCAGCCAGTTGCGCCTGCGCGTCGGAAACCTCCATACCGTCCCTTTCGGCGGTGCCCAGAACCGCGTCGGAATGTTTGAGCGACGCGTCCAGCGTGTTCATCCATCCGGCGATTTCCACAGCGGCGTTCGCACCCGGCGTCGACGGATCATGGCACTGAGAGCAGACAGCCTGGGGACCCACCAGCATGGCCGTGGAGGGTTCGTGAATCCCGTGATTGCTGTGGCACACGATGCAGCCCCCGCCGCCGCCCGCCCCGGAAAACACCGGCTCGTGAGGGCTCTTCTCGTAAAGCTGCTGGAACAGAACATGGCAGCTCCCGCATACCGCAGCGACCGATTCCACTTGCGGCGGCTTGGCGCCGTGATTCCCGTGGCAGGAGACGCAGGTGGGCGCCGAGAGGTCGCCGTTCTTGAGCGCATCCCAGTGGACGCTGGTGTGGTACTGCGCCAGCTGATCGGTGGGGATGCCGTACTTCGCCATCTTCTGCGCGTCGGCATGGCAGCGGCCGCAGGTGTCGGGAATGTGCAGCGGATAAACCGGGGCGGTGGCGTCTTTAACGGCCCGAATATCGTGAACGCTGTGGCAATCGACGCACGTGGCGACGTTCCCGTCCCCGCGGGCGAGGAGTTTGCCATGCACGCTGGTTTTGTACAGATCGAGCTGATCGACCCGCTGCTGCGGGCGGAAGCGGCGCATATAGTCGGGGCTGCTGTGACACTTCGCGCAGAATTGCGGAATCGCCTGGCGGCTTGGCTTACCGACAAACCCTTTGGCTTTGCTCATGGCAACCGATGGATCGTCGCTGGTGCGATCGCCGCCGTGGCAATCAGCGCAGCTCAGTCCGTTCGCGAAGTGGATGTCTTCCTTGATCAGCAGCGCCGGTTTCTGAATCGGACCGTCCATGGCGGAGTGGCACTCGATGCAGGTATCTTTCGCCGGCTGGGCGCACAGCAACCCTGGGGCGAGGAGGAGCAGAAGCGATTTCATTTGAAGTACCCCAGTACGGTAAAGATGGCCAAATAGGCTGCCAGGAAAATCCCCGCTCCCGTGACCAGGCGCATTCGTGCTTGGCCCGCGCGATTCACGCCCCAAACCGGAATCAGCGCCCAGACTACGGCAAGGAGCCCGAAGCCGGCCATCCCCAGCAGCTCGCCTTCGAACACCCAGACATGGCTCGGGATGAGCTTCAGCGTGTAGAACTGCGCCAAAAAATACCACTCCGGGCGAATCCCGGTGGGCGCGGAAGCGAACGGGTTCGCTTTCACGCCGAGTTCCCACGGAAAAATTGCGGCCAGCCCGCCGAGCACGGCCAGCGCTCCGTACCACACCATCACTTCGCGCAGGAAAAAGTTCGGGAAGAATTTCATCTGCCTCACGTGCGAAGGCGAGATCCAGGGCGGCGTGCTCATGCCGTTTTTCTGCACCAGCACCACGTGCAGCGCCAGCAACCCGGCGGTCAGCATCGGCAACACCATCACGTGCAGCGCGAAAAAGCGCGTCAAAGTCGGTGCTCCCACGTCGCTTCCGCCGCGCAAGACGCGCGCGATGGTGGGGCCGATCACGGGCGTGATG
>JBEKJO010000272.1:0-4947 GCA_050011195.1 Verrucomicrobiota bacterium
TTTCCAGAATCCCTACCAACTCCCGGCTGGACGCGAGAGGGTTAAAGTTGCGGAATCCGAAAAGGCGGCGGGCCATCTCGCGGATGGCCGGGTCAACGCGGGCATTCCTAGTTCCGTTCATCATATTGCACAATGGACCAGGGAACTCGCCGATTGGCCTCCTCCGCTTCCGCCTAAGCAACACCGAGCCTTGCCTGGGGGGAAACTGACAGGGGACCTGTCATCAGCAAGCTCAATGGCTTAATTTGAGATTACTGTGCCACAGCGAAGAGGGAATGCAAGCACCTTTTTGGCAGTGGGTGACTGGGGCAGCCGCGGGATTAGGATGACTTAAGCCGCGATCAGGGCGGGGGGTTGCTTCGGGAGGCTAACGGTGAATTCAGAGCCGTGGTCGAGCTGGCTGGCGACGGTGACTTTGCCGCCGTGGGCTTCGACGACGGCTTTGACCAGGCTCAGGCCGAGGCCCAGGCCGCGCTGGGAACGGCTTTTGTCGCCGCGGTAAAGGCGGGACCAGATTTTGTCCTGCTCGTCGGCGGGTATGCCGATGCCGGTGTCGCGGAAGACGGTGACGGCGCGGCCAGCTTCGTCGCGCACGGAGAGGGTCACGCTGCCGCCGGCGGGGGTGTATTTGATGGCGTTGTCGAGGAGGTTGGCGAAGACTTGCCTCATGCGGGTGCGGTCAACGGAGGCGGTGACGGGTGATTGGTGATTGGTGACTGGTGACTGGTGACTGATGACTGGTGACTGGTGATTGGTGACTGGTGACTGGGGCAGGTCCAGTGCGAGGGTGACTTTCTTCTCTTCGGCCACGTATTCGTAAAGCTCGACGACTTCGCGGGCGAGCTGGCAGAGGTCGGCCGGCTCGCGCTGGAGCTTCATCATGCCGGCCTCGGCCTCGGTGATGTCCATCAGGGTGTTGAGCATGTTGAGGACGCGCTCGGATTCTTCGAGGCAATCGGCGAGGGCCTCGCGGGCGGCGGTTGGTTCGGCGCCGGGCTGCAAGGCGGCCTCGGCCATGCCGCGCAGGCGGGCGAGGGGTGTGCGCAGGTCGTGGGCGACGTTGTCGAGGGATTCGCGCATGGCGCGGATGAGGGCCTGGTTCTTGTCGAGCAGGGTGTTGAAGAGGCGGACCAGCTCATCGAACTCGTCGTTGGACTGGCGGACGGGCACGCGGGCATCGAGTTGGCCGGTGCGGATGATGGAGCGGGCGGTGGAGACGATCTGGCGGACGGGCCGCAGGGCGCGGTGGGCGAAGAGGGCGCCGGCCAGGAAGCCGAGGACGACGGTCAAGCTGCCGATGAGAAGGAAGCTTCGGCGGATGGGGTTCAGGATGGCTTCGCGGCTGTTGGTCGTCCGGCCAATCTGCAACACCCACCCGCCCGGGAGTTCGACGTGGTCCAGCGTGTAGTCTCTTTCCGCGTTCTGGGGGATGCGGATGTAGGGCACCCTGAGGTAGCCTTCCCAACCCGGCACGTCCTTGAGCGCGACCCAGTCTTCCGGCGCGCTGACGACCAGACCGGCGTTGTTATTGGTGTTGACGAGCCGCACAAACATGGTGTTCTGCACCTCGGGCGGCTGGCTGGCCACCCAACTGCGCAAGCCGATGACTCCGCCTGTCTCGTAAACGACCGCCGCTTCCTTGAGGCGGGCCTCGAGCACCTCCTGGTCTTTGCCGCCGACGGCGGCGGCGAGCAGATAATAGGCCAGCGCCAGCAGCGCGACGCTGCTCACGGTGAAGATGAGTGCGTAGAACAGGCTGAGCCGAAGCCCAATGTTCCGGCGCAGGAGGTCAAGCAGGCCGGAGGACATAACCAACTCCCCGGATGGTGTGGAGCATCGCGCGGTCCTTATCCACTTTGCTGCGCAGGCGGTGCACGAGGACGTCCACCACATTGGTCTGCGGATCGAAGCTGTAGTCAAAGATGTGTTCGAGGATCATGGTCTTGGTGACCGTGCGGTTGGCGTTGCGCATGAGGTATTCGAGCAGGGCGAACTCGCGGGGCTGCAACTCAATCTGCTCGCCGCCGCGCCGCACGTCGCGCGTGAGCAAATCCAGGGTCAGGTCGCCCACGACGAGCCGAGTGGGTTCGGCGGCTTGGGTGGCGCGGCGGATGAGGGCCTGAATGCGGGCGAGCAGTTCGGAGAAAGCGAAGGGCTTGGTCAGGTAGTCGTCGCCCCCGGCCTGGAGACCTTTGACGCGGTCATCCACCGTGGCCTTGGCGCTGAGGATGAGAACCGGGAGGCGGAGGCCTTTGGCCCGGAGTTGCTGAATGAGGCTCAAGCCGTCGAGTTTGGGCAGCATGATGTCCACGACCGCGGCGTCGTAGGAGATGGATTGGGCCGCGATCAGCCCATGTTCCCCGTCGGCGGAATGGTCCGCGGCGTAGCCGCTTTGCTTCAGGCCGTTGACGACAAAGGAGGCGATCTTCTTGTCGTCTTCCACCACCAGGATTCGCATGGGTTCAGTTCCCGGTTAAGCCGGACATTTCAGACCCGCAGGGCCGGAGCGCCGGTTTCCAAACCGGCTTAGCCTAAGCTCACGCCAGCAAAGGACACAGACGACCAGTGCGGGTGCCATAAGCCGGTTTGGAAACCGGCGCTCCGGCTTGTCGGCAATTCGTGTGGAGCGTGAAATATCCAAGTTAAGGCTGTTTCCGCAAGACGGTGTCGCGCTGGGCCCAGTCGGGATTCGGGTTGGGATAATCCAGATTGTAGTTGAGGCCGCGGCTTTCCGGACGCCGCAAGGCGCTGGCAACGATCAACTCGGCCACGGTGGCGATGTTGCGCAGCTCCAGCAAGTCGCTGGTCACGATGAAGTCCCAGTAATACTCCTGAATCTCGCCTTGCAGGTTGGCGATGCGCTTCTGCGCGCGCTGGAGCCGCTTGTTGGTGCGGACAATGCCGACGTAATCCCACATGACGCGGCGGATTTCATCCCAATTGTGCGACACGACGACCATCTCATCGGGGTTATTCGCGTTGCCGGCATGCCAGGGCGGAATCTTGAACTCGGCGGCCTTGGATTTGTTCGCCACGACCCGTTGAGCGGCGCGGTGGGCGCAAACGAGGGCTTCGAGCAGAGAATTGCTCGCCAGGCGGTTGGCCCCGTGCAGCCCGGTGCAGGCCACCTCGCCGGCCGCGTAAAGGCCGGCGATGTCGGTTTCGCCATCCACATTCGTCAGCACGCCGCCGCACTGGTAATGGGCGGCGGGCACGACGGGAATCGGCTCCTTGGTGATGTCGATGCCATAGCCGAGGCAGGTCTGATAGATGTTGGGAAAGCGGTCGATGATGAAGCGGGCGGGCTTGTGGGTGATGTCGAGCAGGACATAATCGGCCCCGCTCTTCTTCATCTCGCTGTCTATGGCGCGGGCGACGATGTCGCGCGGCGCCAGCGACTTGAGCGGATGGGCCTTGTCCATGAACTCGACGCCTTCGAGGCTCTTGAGGACGGCGCCCTCCCCCCGCACCGCTTCGCTGATCAGAAAGGACTTGGCCTTGGGATGGTAGAGGCAGGTGGGATGGAACTGCACGAATTCCATATTGGCGACCGCAGCGCCGGCGCGCCAGGCCATGGCCACGCCGTCGCCGGTGGCAATGTCCGGGTTGGTGGTATAGAGATAGACCTTCCCGCAGCCGCCAGTGGCGAGCAGCGTGACCGGGGCAGCGAAGGTCTCGACCTGCCCGGCCTGTTTGTCGAGCACATAGACCCCGAGGCACTGGTTGTCGCCGGCGCAACCGAGCTTCTGGCTCGTGATGAGGTTGATCGCCAGATGGTTCTCGAAGACCGTGATGTTCGGCTGGGCGGCCACCGCCGCCAGCAAGGCCCGCTCGACTTCGCGGCCGGTGATGTCCTTCGCGTGGAGAATGCGGCGTTTGGAATGGCCTCCCTCTCTGCCGAGGTCCAGCTCGCGCGCGCCGTGCGAACGGGGAATCTCGCGGTCGGTAAAGTGCATGCCCAACTCAATCAACTCGGCAATCCGCGCCGGGCCATCCTCGATGATCGCGCGGACGGCGGCTTCCCGGCACAAGCCGGCGCCGGCTTCGAGGGTGTCGCGCACGTGCAACTCGAAGGAATCCTCTTTGCTGGTGACGGAAGCGATGCCGCCCTGGGCGTAATTGGTGTTGGACTCGGCGCGGTCCTTCTTGGTGATGATCGCGACGCGCCCGTGCGGCGCGGCTTTCAACGCGAACGAAAGCCCCGCCAGGCCGCTGCCCAGGACGAGAAAATCAAACTGTTTCATAGCCGTGCGTTATCAATTAACCGTGTTTTGCCAATGAACACCGCCAGCGCCATCTGCGTGCCGCGCGTCACGCCCGGCACCGGGACCAGGGTATCCGGCTCGAAGAATTCCACATAGTCCAGACGGGCGGCCGGCGCTCGTTCAATAAACCGCTTCAGCCCCGCTTTGAGGCGCGCCGCCGGAACAGGCCGCCAGGATTTGCGCACCTCGGCCCGGGCCTTTTGCAGGGCATGCCGAAGCACCAGCGCCTGGCTGCGCAATTCGCCGTCCAGATACTTGTTCCGGGAACTCAGGGCCAAACCGTCCAGCTCGCGCAGGATCGGCGCCACCACAATCTTCAACGGGAAGTTCAGGTCGCGCACCATGCGTTTGACAATGGCGGCCTGCTGGTAATCCTTGGCGCCGAAGACCGCCAGTTCCGGCTGCACAATGTTAAACAACTTGGCGACCACGGTCGTGACGCCGCGGAAATGCGTGGGCCGCGACTTGCCTTCCATGCCGCGCGAGAGGGCCTCCTCGACCACGAACGTGCTGAAGCCGCGGGCGCCGTTACGCGGGTACATCTGCTCGTCGTCCGGCGCAAAGATGACGTCCACGTCGGCCTCCCGGCACAGCCAGGCGTCGCGTCCCAGGCTCCGCGGATACCGCGAGAAATCCTCTTGCGGCCCAAACTGAGTGGGATTGACGTAAATGCTGACGACCA
>JBEKJO010000273.1:0-4882 GCA_050011195.1 Verrucomicrobiota bacterium
ATTCACAGCGATGAGTTTACGACAATTGATCTCGGCTCCGGCAGGGAGCAGGTGGGAGTTACGCAGGGCAGGCCAGGGTTAAATCCTGCTGGCACTTCCGCTGGCACTCGTCTGTGGAAGTTAACCAAACCCTACAGTTCCAACTGGTTAGGTTTGGAGGCGGAGGTCGGAATCGAACCCGGATCGGAACGATCCAAAACCACGCCTAAACCATTCGGCAGCGGAAGCTTCTCTAACTGCTGCACTGCCAAGGACATTAACGGCAATGAGCCTTTGAATCAAGCGAACAATTCTCAACACTCCCCTACAATCCCCAGCGCTTCCCAACACCTTTGGTGCCCGTTTTGATGCCCGTCATTTACACGGTTTGCCAGAAAGTCATGAGGCAAGAGTCGCCAGGCGCAGCCCGAGCGCACCACATAGAAGATGGCGTCGAGCAGCCTGCGGCGAGACAGTTGCACCGGTCGGCCACGTTTTCCTTTTCCGGATTTGGGAGCCGGCACCAGGGATTTGATCTGGTCCCATTACGCTGGCCCAGCTTCGCAGCAGGGTCTGGACACACCTCCGGCCGAAGCGGATTACCAGAAGCAACAGACCTCCCTTGGGAAGCGGAAGTTTAGATCAAGCCGACTCCAATTCGGCGATCAATTTGGGGAGAACGGACTCCTTGGAGAAAAGAGACGGCCCGCGGGACGAGCTGTGGCGGGAGAGTTGCGGAGCCACAGCAGATAGCCGCAGAGGAAAGGAACGGCCCAGCCGTAGTTGTATTGCTCATAAACGGACCACTGCGCGCCAAGCTGGTAAATCAGCAGCAGCCAGTAGCACCCCAAAACGCAAAGCGGGAAGAACAAAGCGTTGAGTTGGTTGAGGGTTGACGGTCGAAGGTTAAGCGTCACGAGCGCGGAGCAGAGGTCCGTGGTTCTGTAGTCAGTAGTCCTGTGATTCCACGCGCAAAGCACAATGCGGCAAGCGCAAAGCGCATCCCCCCCTGCCGCCATGGGGTTCCCGGCGCGCTCGGCGATCGCGCCCTACCTTCGGCGGCCGGCAAGTAGCGGGATTACGCGCCGCGGAAGAGGTAGCCCACGGAAACGTCGAACCCGGCCAGCAACCGCGATGTCGCCGTTTCGCCGTAATGGCTGCGCTTGACCAGTTCGTAGCGTCCGTTCACCAGCGCGAGAACCTCCACCGTTTCGGGTTCGGGATCAATGATCCAATACTCCTTCACCCCGTGCTGCTCATACAAATCCCGCTTCTCAATCCGATCGCGGTTGCGCCCCCCCAGCGAAACGACTTCAGCGACCAGGTCCGCCGGCCCCATAATCCCGCGCTGGATAATGGCCAGTCTTTCCTTCGAGATAAACGCCACGTCTGGCTGAACCGCCCGATGGGGTGAGAGCACCATGTCAATGGGAGAGGTGATGACCTCGCCGAGGTTGCCGCACGAAACCCAGTCATCCAGCCTTCGATAGAAGCGCAAGACGGTCTTTTGATGATCAAAAAAAGGCGCTGGGGCCATAATCAGCTCTCCATCCCACAACTCGTGGGGTTGATTGGTTTCCGACATTTCAGCGACGAGCTCGTCATAAGTGTAAAGCCGGCGGGCCTTGGGGACGGCCGGGGGCGATGATTCAACCGCGATGCTCATGCCGTTATTCTAAGCGCAAACCACAATGCGGCAAGCGCAAAGCGCATCCCCTCCTGCCGCCATGGGGTTCCCGGCGCGCAAGAAGTGACGCACCACTCTTCAAAACGGGGAGACGCCGTAGCAGACCCCGTACTGTCCGAAAACGAGCGCGGACATTTTCAAGCCGCCTCCCGGTAATAGTAACGCAGGATTCCACCCAGGCGCTTGCGGCAGTTGATCGCGCCTTGCCGCGGGAACGAATTGAACTCGGGCCGGATAATCTGGTTCTCCAACCCTTGGTGGTTTCGTTCCTGGTGATAATGGAGGAGGAAACTTGCCGTGGCGCGGTGGAGTGAAGCCTCTCCGATCAGGATCAACTGGTCCAGGCAGGACTCCTTGATGCTCCGAACAAACCTCTCGGCAAAAGCATTCAGGTTGGGAGACCTGGCCGGCAACCGAACCGATTCAATGCCGGCCCCCGCCCATACCCTCCGGAAGCCATCGCTAAAGAGAGTGGAGCGATCATGGATGAGGTAACGGCAACCACTTAAGAATCCCCCCAGCCCATCCGTCAGGTTACGGGCCACCTGCTTCATCCACGGCTCGTGCGGTTCAGGGATAATCCCGGCGACGTGCACTTGGCGGGTCGCCAAGCGGATGACGAACAGCACGTGGTAACGGACTAGCCCCTGAGCCGTCCACACTTCCACCGTAAAGAAATCGGCGGCGGCGAGCACCGCCCAATGGGCTCGGAGGAATTCTTTCCAGGGGTTTGGTTGCGCGGGGGGAACTTCATTTCTCCACTTTGATCAGCTTCTCAAGCTCGCGGGTGAAAGCGGCGTCGGCTTCGTTCTGGTCGGCGATGCCCCAGAGGGCGATCTCCAGGGAACGTTGACCGGAATTGCGGCGACCGGCCAGGACGGGCGCAAAGCGATTCGCGTAGGTCATGCTCGTGGTACGGAAGGATTGCGCACTGGCTCGGTCATCCCAGAGGCAATAAAAGACATGCAGAGGACCCGTCTCGTCTTTGACAACGTACGAGCGGAAGGGTAACTGCAATCCGTGCACGGGAACCGCCCGGAGACCTGATTGGGACACCAGTTCCCGGCCGGCTGCGGTCAGACAAACTTCAGGGGTGTGGCTTTTGGCAAGATGCACGGCGATGCGGCCCGGGTTCCAACGCAAGAAGATGGCCTGCCATTTCCTGTCTTCGCCCTCCTGCCAAACGCCATTAAGCCCTTCGTCGTAACGCAAGAATTGCCTGGTGTTGTCTGAAAACGGCAGGTACCGGAATGTTGGGTTATTTCGTGGGAACTCGACATGCCAGGCGGTGGTTTTGGGAACGAACCATTCGTGTGAGCGGTACCAGAGTTCGGTGCCGCCTTCGACGAGAAGGAGCCAGGCGCCGAGGGCCACTGAAATCCAGCGAAGATGGAAGATGGAGGATGGATGGTGGGTCAGGGGGCGAGGGGCGAGGGGCGAGGGGCGTAGAGGACGAACATCGAACATCGAACCTTGAACATTCAACGCTGGACTGTGAGGTGGGAAATCGGGGAACTTGCCAGCGGGGACGCTGGCGGGACTCGCAGGCGGGGACGCCTGCGCCACATTGGAGGAGACAGGCGGGAGGCCTGCGCCACTTTTCTCGCGCTTCATCAGCACAGCCAAGAGCCAAAGGGAAAGGAAACAGGCGACGAGAATGGCAACGCCGGCGGGGTCGTGCCAGGAAGCGACGGCTCCGACACCTTTTGCGACTCCAACTTGCGTGAGTAACAGCGTGCGGCATACGTTGAACGCAAAGGCCAGGGCAAACCCCGCCAGGACGCAAAGCGCACGGCGCCTGGCGCTTAGAGCATAAAGTTCGCCGAAGAACAGGGACAGCATCAGCGCGGCCTGGAGGGAGCGGATGCCGCTGCAGGCCTCGTCGATGCCGACCCTGCCGGTGGCGATCTCGATGACATTGCCGTGTTGAACCGCCGGAACTCCGAGAACACCGAGCAATTCGGTAGTCACGCCGATGTTTGCCCGCATCAGCCCCTGAATGAGCGGGGCTTCAAGGAAGGTCGGCCAGGGGACGGCCACCAGGAAGAAACAGATGGGGAATGTGAAATCCGAAGTCCGAAGTCCGAAATCCGAAGGCCGCTGGGTGGAGACGCCGAGCACAAGATGAACAGTCAGCAAGGTGAGGCCGATGACCTCGATGGCCAATGCCCAACTGACCAGGCGCCATTCGGGATTGGCTTCCTGGATCAGGCGCGTTGGCAAGTAGAGGAAGGCGCAGACGGCCAGGAGAAGATAGAAGATGGAAGATGGAGGGTGGAGTTCTGACGTCTGACCTCCGACCTCTGAACCTTGAATGGCGGGGGAGCCCTCACCCCTGGCCTCGCCCCCAGGAGAGAAAACGTCAGCGCCGGCAGGGATGCGGCTGGGACCGGCAGGCGGGGACGCTTGCGCTACCTTTCGCCAGAGGAGATAGGCGCAGAGGAAGGGGACGGCCCAGCCGTAGGCGTATTGGGGGTTCACCGACCACTCTACGCGCAGGTGGTCAATGAGCCGGAACCAGAGCCAGGCAAGAGGGAGGAGATAGAAGACGAGAGATGGCAGATGGAGGATGGAGCAAGAAGACTCGCCCTGCCTTCCGCCATTTCCTCCGGGAGAAGGAGGCGCACTGGCTGAAGGTTGAGGATTGAGCGTCACGGGCGAGGAACAGCGGTCAGAGCCGCCGGGCGCAGGGCGCAAGTATTTCACTTGAATCGGACAGGCTCGTCGTGATCAGAATCAGGCGGCGCAGACGGAGGAACAAGGGACGATGGCAATGGCGGCGCAGCACTTTCCCGGTGCAGCAGCCAAAGCCGCAACACTGCGAAAAAGAAGAGTATTCCGGCAGACAGCAGAGCCAGGACGAGCCTGCGCCGCCGCCGCCTATGTCTCGTGACCCGATGGTGTCTCGCCTGATGCAATCGACAATGACTTCAGCAAGCAAACCGGAGCGCAAACTTTCGCCAAGCACCTGCTGGTGACTGGTGATAGGTGATAGGTGATTGGTGATTAGTGATTGGTGGGTGGGTTGGCATGGTGTTTTGTCCAAAAAATGGACAGTATTTGTGTTAGCAGGCAGGTTAGAAGGGGGGTCGCTCCCCATAAGCATTAACCTAACAATTGACTGATTGCACCGCCTGCCTTACCCTCGGAGGCATGCAAGACCTGAATGCTGCCGACGAGTCCTGGGAGATTCTGCAACAGTTTTTGCCGGACAAC
>JBEKJO010000274.1:0-4755 GCA_050011195.1 Verrucomicrobiota bacterium
TCGCACCCTCGACCAGGATTTGGGAAAGACGGGAACGGAGATGACGCGGTGGGAGGATTTCAAGACTTTGGTGGCCGATGTCTCGATGGGCCAGGTGGGTGCGGTGTTTGCCCTGGAAGTCTCGCGCCTGGCGCGCTCGAATCTCGATTGGCAGCGGCTGCTGGAGCTCTGCGCACTCACGTCCACTCTCGTCATCGACGAGGATGGGTGCTACGACCCGGCGGACTTCAACGACGGGCTGCTTTTAGGATTGAATAGGCCTGATACACAAAACACCCCTTGTTCAACTTTCTTTTGAAATAGATGAGTCCAGATTTTCTTCCGATACCGACTTACAGCGCGGTTGGCGTTTGGCCATTCCGTCCCGTCGGCAAATATATCCCACATGCTGGGTGTTAAAGCACCGGCCGAATGCACTGCGCAGGCCGGCTCGATTAAGCTGTGCGGCAATCTCGTCATAGCTGTTTCGTCCGGCCATCCGGTGAATCTGCGAGACAGCTTCCGCTGGCGTCTTGAGCGAGCCTTCTCCCGGTGCAGGTCGCTTCACGACGTGCTCGGTTATCGTGCCCGAGCGCCATCGAATATGCATTTCAATCTGTCCCGCCTGGCCCATGCCATCCAACTGCACGGATTCGATGGCCATCCGCAATAACTGCTTGCGTTCCTGGTTGGTGGTTGTTTCGGCACTCCAGATCGCCGGTAAATCTTGCGACAACCTCGTGATGGCGGCACGCTCCTCTTTGGTGAGGCTCCATTCGGCATCTTGCTCCGCCTGAGCATAGGTCCGTTCCAGTTGGCCCACACGCTCCAATTTTTCGTTCCACCGTCGCTCCAATTCCCCCGCCACCAAACGGTGCGCAGGATCGACGGCATCATATTGCCGCTGCGCCAGCCGCGCCTCATAACGGGCTTGTTCCAATTGCAACTCCTGCTGCCGGCGTTGCACGATCAGGTCCTGCTCCAACTGATCCAACACCTGTATCGCGACCCGCAGGCTGAGCGGGGAGACGGCCCCGAGAAACACCTCTACCACGGCAGCGTCGATCGGGCGCGACGTCATACTTTGGCAGATCTTTTCGTCTCCGTCGTCATATCCTCGTCCGCAGACATACGACGGCGAGCGATTCTCTTTCGCCGCTCGATCCTGCACTCTCATCTTCCGACCGCAAATGCCGCAGTAAACAATGCCCTGCAGCAGAGCACGTCCTTCCCGCGGGACGCCGCGGTTCTCGTCGTGGTTCCAATTCTGCCGCAACCGCTCCTGGTTCTTCACGAATTCCTCCCAACCGATATAAGCCGGATGATGTGCGGTAATTTTCACTGGCCATTGGTCGACGGAACGAACGTGGGCCGAGGCTTTGCCTGTCTTCGGCGAGCGCCGTAGATTCGAGTACTCTGACCGTCCATACACGTAAGCCCCCGCGTAGGCCGGGTTGTGTAAGATGCGAATGACCGCGCCCAACGTGGGTGCCTTCCAGACCAGTGATCCGTATCCTTCTTGGGCGGCAACTCGTGTGGGCAGCTCCAGCCCCTGTCCCTTCAACTCACGCACTACGCTGCGAACCACTCCATGACGGCGAAAGCATTCGAAAAGATAATCCAGCCGCGCACGAACCTGGGTGTCCGGATCCAGCGTCCAGCCGCCGTCGGCCCCTTGCACATAGCCCACTGGCAAAGAAAAATGCAGGAGCCCCTTGCGTGCTTTGTTCCAGCGCCCCTCATATAAGCGGGTCCGCAGTGTGAACAGTTCTGCTTCCGATATTGTGCCCTTCACGCCCAGGAGCAAGCGATCATTCGGCTCGCGGGGATTGTAGACTCCACCCTCATCGGCAATCAATGTGCCACTCACTCCGCAGATCTCCATCAGCCGATACCAATCGCTGTTGTTGCGCGCCAGTCGCGACGCCTCCAGCATGAGTACGATTCCTACCTTGCCCAGGCTCACTTCCGTCGCCAAACGCTGGAACCCGGTACGGTGGGCGGCGGTGCTGCCCGAGCGGCCCTGATCTTCGTCAATGACTTCCACTCGACTGGGCGGCCACCCCAACTCGATAGCACGGTCGCGAAGCCGGTACTGCCGTTCCGTGCTTTCCCTATTCTCCATCACCTGTAAGGGGGTTGACTGTCTCACGTAGACAAACGCCGTCCGCTCCTGGTGGGTGCTTTGAACCTTTGTGGTAGTCATTCTCTAGAACCCTCCTGGACGGCAGGGCTGTCGAGCCGGCGCCGTACCAGTTCAATGAACAGTGTTTCTATGGACGCTGGGACCGGGTTGGGCAAGGCGGCGTCCGTACCCACCGCGGCTCTCGCGGCTCTCCACGTACAGCATGACCTGGCTATCGCCGGTCCGGCGTTTGAGCCGTGAGGGGAAGCCATTCGATGTCTTGCGTCAGTGGCGGAGCGCTCGCGGGGCCGAACTTGATGCCACACGAGACGGGCAAAGAGGCTATGGACATCCACGAGCTCGGCATGTGGCGCATTACCATACGTTGGGACTGGATTGCTGCACAGCCGCTTTCGGGCATCGCGCACCAGGGGGTAAACGTAAATGTCCTTGATCGCTTGTCCATGACGTTTATGCTCGCGGTCCATGCGACCCCGCCCCCTGGTTTGGCCCACCCTGATCCAGTTGGCAGCCCGGTAGCAGGTGCCACGAAAGCGCGTCACATCCACCAGGGTTTCCAGCAGCACGGGATGACACCCGTAGTGCTTCTCCCAGTCAGCCGGTACTTGCCGTGCACTCAGCGCCAGGATCTTGCTGGCGAGTCCTTTGACGTGCACCCCCGGCAAAATCAAAAATCGACCGTTGTTGACGAGTTGTTGCAGGTTGTGCTGTCGTTGTGCCTCGCTCCAGCCGATCCACGCATCCCGGGCGCGCATCTTCCAGGCCGGCGAGTTCCAGAGCAGACAGGCCAACTCCCGATCGCGACAACGCACCCAGTAGCGCAGGTGCGCGCCGAAGGGTACGCGACAGCCGAGATAGTGGTAGCGCTCCACCATTTCGCGCCAACGGCGGCTGTCGGCTTCGCCTCCCACGAGGACCATCTCCAAGGGTGTGTATTCGCTCACGGTACCTTCGACAGCGCTGGGCTCTGCGCAGATCCCTGAGGAATCTGGCCGCCGCGGACCTTTCCCGCCCAATTTTCGAAGGGCGGGGAGTGTCAGGAATTCTTCGGCTTGGAGCTGCTCTAGCAGCTGTCGGCATTCATGGTCTTTTAACCTTCCACTCGGCCGCCTCCATTCGAGTAATTCGCAGACCGTTCGCGCGATCTCGGTCACTCCCAAAGCAGAAAATTCCCCTGCGACTTGGCGCATTAGTTCTAATTCCTCCGCATTGAACGTACGCCCGCAAAAGGTCAGGGATGGGGACATGGTCATGGGGGCTGGCGGCCTCGACCTCCTTGGTGATTTTCTGATCGCTCGGTCTGCACGTGCCGACCGCAGCCTGAGCCCACCTTACCGTATCCAAAAGGGCGGCATTTGTCCAGCGAAATCTTTCAGCCGTCTGCCGTGAGCGGCTTCTCCGGCCAGCAGACGAATCCGCTCCGCGACGGATACCTCGCCCCCCTCAGTCCTTGTAACGAGGACCTCCACCCCCGCGCAGCAGAGTAATTGCAATGGCTATCGAGTCGACGTAAACCCCGATTCGATGAGCGACCAACGTCGCTGTCGAGAGAGGTCCAAAAGCTTCAGGCACGGGAATCTCTCTTGTTAGGGTTTGAGTCGTGACTGCCAAGAAAACGAACCATTTCGCACAGCGCGGTCGGAGAGAGAAGCACCGTTAGCTGCCCATCTGAGGAAGGACTTCCTTCCGTCTGCGGGACAGGTAGATCTGTCCAGTTCCAAGGAACCGCCGTAATGCCCCCGGCGCGGAGTCGCACCAAGGCCCAGGGTATTCTCTGGCGCCAAAAGACCTGCCTGACTCGACCCGCCTGACCGCAATAGGAGCTATCTTCAGAAGTAATCCTCACCGCACATCCACAAAATGCAATATACGGTGCTGTCTGTCGCTGGCTTAAAGGGCGTCATGGCGTCGGCCGAACTGCATTTTTTGCGCGCCCGCCTCCAGGGCGGCAAGCTCCACAAAGCGCAGAAAGGCGAGTTACGTTTCCCTCTTCCGGTGGGCTTTTGCTACGACGCGGAAAGCCGTATCATCCTGGATCCGGACGAAGAAGTGCGGGGCGCGGTGAGCCTGGTGTTTCGGCTGTTCCGCGAAACCGGCAGCGCCTTCGCGGTGATGCAACGCTTCGCCGCCCGCACGCTCCGTTTTCCCACGCGGTCCTATGGGGGAGCCTGGGATGGGAAGCTGATCTGGGGCCGCCTGACGCATGGCCGGGTGCTGGGCCTGCTCAAGAACCCGTCCTATGCCGGGCGGTATGTCTTCGGCCGTTTTCAGTATCGGCGGGAGATCAGCCCCGAGGGCAAGGTTCACCCACGGAAGTACGCGGTGGCGATACCCGACTGGCGCGTCAGCCTGCAAGGCCACCACGAGGGATACATCAGTTGGGAAGAGTTCCTTCACCATCAGGAGCGCTTGGAGAAGAATCGCACCAACGGTGAGGAGGCGGTCCTGGCGGGCCCGGCGCGCGAAGGCTTGGCGTTGCTCCAGGGGTTGCTGCTGTGTGGGCATTGTGGCCGCCGGCTGACGGTACGCTACACGGGCAACGGCGGCATTTATCCCCGCTATCAATGCAACTGGTTACGTCGGGAAAGTCTGGGGACGAGCAAGGAGTGCCTGAACCTGCGCTGCGATCG
>JBEKJO010000275.1:0-4690 GCA_050011195.1 Verrucomicrobiota bacterium
AGAGAGCGGCAATTTCGTCGGCGGACAACGCGCGGTTGTAAAGTGACACTTCATCGAGCTCCCCGTGGAGTCTGCGATCATAATAGGATTGCCCCGAAGTGCCGAAGTACAGCGGGAAGGTGCCGTAATCCTGGGGGAAATCGACGTTGGTTTGGACCTCAAGCTGCCCGTCCTTGTAAAGCTGCGTGTAATCAGGCCCGCGCACGCCCGCCACATGATACCACACGCCGGTGACCACCGTGCTGACGGAGTCAATCCGCACCAGTTCACCCGCCGCGGAGGCCACCTCCCACAAGAACACATCTCCTTGCGGATCATGGTCTTTGGTCAAAGCGAAGCCCTCAAACTCGCCGGAGCGCGAATTCTGCTTGAAGACAATGTATTGCTGGTTCGAGTAGTAGGTGTCGCCCGGAGTTTGATAGGCGTCGAAGCGCACCCAGCATTCCACGGTAAGATTGGTCGGGTGGAAAACCGGCGAGTCGGGAATCTGCACGTAGCCATTGGTGCCATCAAAACTGAAGGCCTGCCCATCGACACCCGAGGCGTCGGCGACGGCGTTGCCCTCGAGTGCGCCGTTGTTGGTGCCGATAATGTCATTGGCGTTCCCGTCGCCCGGCCACCAACCGACCAAACCCGCCGGCGCCGCCAGACAGCCTGTCGGCGGGCTGACGGTCAGCGTGGCCACCGCGCTGGTCACCGCCCCAACCAGGTTGGTGACCACGACCGAATAGCTCCCGGCATTGGCCGGCAGCACGAAGTTGATCGTCAGCATCGAGTTGGTCGTGCCGCTGAACTGTCCGCCCTCAGCGAGGTTGGCGCCGTTAAAGAGCCACTGGTAACTGAGGGGGCTGGTGCCGGAGGCGGCGACAGCAAGCGTCACGTTGGTTCCAGCCACGGCCCCCTGGCTGACGGGCTGGGCTGTGATGGTTGGAAGAGTCAGGGAGGAATCCACATTAAGGATTGCCACCGCGCTGGTCACCAGGCCGACCATATTACCGATGAGGACCTGATAACTGGCCGAGTCATTAACCGAGACGTTTGCCAGGCTCAGCACGGCGGAGTTGGCTCCCGAAATGTTGCCGCCATCGGCTAGATTCACTCCGTCGCGCTGCCACTGATACCCCAGCGGCGTCGATCCGGAAGCTGCGACGGTCAAAGTCACGTTCGCACCGACTACCACCGTCCGGCCCTGGGGCTGGGCGGTAATATTGATCGCCTTGCATTTGCCGGCGGCGCCAGCGGCGTAGATGGCGGCGACTTCGTTCGAGGACAGGGCGCGGTTGTAAAGAGACACTTCGTCCAGCGCCCCGGCGAGTTTGTGATCCCAAGACGATTCGCCTGAGCTGCCAAAATAAAGTGGAAGAGTGCCGTAGTCCTGCGCAAACGTAATGTTGCTTTGCCCCTGCAGTGCCCCGTTGATGTATATCTGGGTGAAGTTGGACCCGCGCACGCCCGCAACATGGTACCAGGCCCCCGTGGTTACGGCGCTCACCGAGGTTAGCTCGGCGGATTGACCGGACGCCGAGGTGACTTCGAAGTCAAAGTGATCGGCGCCTGTGACACGCACTTTGGTCAGCGCGAAGCCTTCAAAGCTGGTGGAGCGACTGTTCTGCTTGAAGACAATGTATTGCTCGCCGGCGGGTGAACCGCCCGAGCCTGCTGAATCCAACGAACTAAAAAATACCCAGGCCTCGATGGTCAGATTGGTGAGATGGAAATCCGGCGAATCGGGGATCTGGACGTAGCCATTGGTGCCATCAAAACCGAAGGCCGCGCCGTCGAGACCCGCGGCGCTGGCGGTCGCGCCGCCCTCCAAGGCGCCGTTGTTGGTGCCCGCGATGTCATTGGCATTGCCATCCCCCGGCCACCAACTGATTAAGCCCGCCGGCGACGATACACAGAGTCCCGGCGGATTCACCATCAGGGTGGCCAGGGCGCTGGTCGCCGATCCCGCAGAATTCGTCACCACGACCGAGTAGGCTCCCGCATTCGCCGATTGGACATTGCTGATGGACAAGGCCGCATTAGTCGTCCCGTTGAACTGGCCGCCGTCCGCGAGGTTGGTGCCGTTAAAGAGCCACCGATAACTCAGCGGGGCGGTGCCCGAAGCCGCCACAGTGAACAGCGCGTCGGAGCCGGCGACGAGGGCCTGGCTGGCGGGCTGTCCGGTGATGGCCGGAGGCAGGTTGACGGTGAGCGAAGCGACCGCGCTGGTCACCGAACCAGCACTGTTGGTCACCACCACCTTATAATTGCCCGCGTTGGTCTGCTGGACATTATTCAGCGTCAGATTCGCGCCGGTAGCACCCGCCAGTGCGGCGCCGTTGAACCACCATTGGTAACTCAGCGGCTGCGTTCCGGACGCCGTTACGCTCAAAGCCACGTCCGTGCCCGCCACCGCGACCAGGCCTGCAGGTTGCACAGTGATGGCCGGCGGCACCAGCACCGTCAGGGTAGCGACCGCGCTGGTCACTCCGCCCTGCGCATTGGTGATTACCACCGTGTAATCGCCCCCGTTGGCCGGTTGCACGTTGGCCAGCGCCAGGCTCGCGCCGGTAGCGCCCTCCAGGTCTGACCCGTTGAGTTGCCATTGATAACTCAGCGGCAGCGTCGAGAACACTGTGACGCTGAATGTCGCGCCGCTGCCGGCGATGACGCTCTGGCTCACCGGCTGCGCCGTAATGAACGGCAGCGCCGTCACGACCACCGTCAGCGTCGCCACGGAACTGGTGACGGCCCCCGCAACGTTGGTGATCACTACGGTGTAACTGGCCGCGTCGTTGGTGGTGGCGGCGGCGATGGCATAGGTGGCGTTCGATGCGCCCGGAACGTCCGTGCCATCCTTGAGCCACTGATAAGCCAGGGGCGCCGTGCCCGCAGCGGCCACACTGAAGGAAACCGCGGTGCCGTTGGTCACAATCAGGCTCTCCGGTTGGCTGGTGATGCCGGGCGGCACCAGCACGGTCAACACTGCCACCGCGCTGGTCGCGGAACCCAGCGAGTTAGTCACCACCACCGAGAAACTGCCGGCGTTCGCGGGTTGCACGTTGCTGAGCGCCAGATTCGTCCCGGTCGCGCCGGGAATTGCCGCGCCGTTAAACTGCCACTGGTAACTCAACGTTCCAAAGCCGGCCGCTGCCACCGTAAAGGCAACGTTGCTTCCCATCAGCACCGCCTGGCTTTGCGGTTGGGCAATGATGCTGGCCCCTTTGCACTTGCCGGCGGCGCCGGCGGCGTAGATGGCGGCGACCTCGTTCGAGGACAGGGCGCGATTATAGAGTGAAACTTCATCCAGCAGGCCGTAGAATTTATGGTCCCAGGAGCTTTCGCCCGAGGTGCCGAAGAAAAGCGCGTTGGTGCCGTAATCCTGCGCAAACGTAACGTTGGTTTGCCCCTCCAGTGCCCCGTTGACGTATATCTGGGTGAAGTTAGACCCGCGCACGCCCGCGACATGGTACCACACGCCGGTGGTCACGAAAGTTGCAGAGAGAAGCTCCGCCAACTGGGCGGAGGATGAGGAAACTCTGAAGGCAAAGACGTCCCCGCCGGTGACCCGCCATTTGCCTAAATCGTAGCCTTCGAAGTTGCTGCTGCGGGAGTTTTGCTTGAAGACAATGTATTGCTGGCCGGCGGGTGAACTGCCAGAGCCGGCGGAGTCGAGCGAATTAAACAACACCCAGGCCTCGACTGTGAGATTGGTCGGCTTGAGCACGGACGAGTCGGGAATCTGAACGTAGCCATTGGTCCCATTGAAGGTGAACGCGAGGCCGACGACACCCGTGGCGCTGGCGGTCGCGCCGCCCTCCAGGACGCCGTTGTTGGTGCCCGCAATGTCGTTCGCATTCCCATCGCCCGGCCACCAACCGACCAACCCGGCCGGGGCCGAAAAACAGTCTGCCGCGGCAACGCGAAGGGCAGCAGCAGGACCGGTGAGCAGAACGAGCGCGATCAGCGTGAATCGGCATCTCCGAAGAACAGAGTTCAGGCGGTTATTATGGTCTTTCATGGTTATTCCCTGACGTTGCCCGCCGACATTCCTGCCGGGGACCGGCGAGAGCGCTTTTCGACAGATCATCTGAGGCAAGGGGGGCACTTCTGGCACGCATTGCATATGGCACAACCACGAAAAGACTACAGCCATTACAGCGCTCTTTGAACTCCATTGATTACGGATAGGCCGTCCGTAGCCTACGGGACCGGGGCAGGTCCTGCAGCTCCTGCTATATCTGAACTGCGAACCAAAGGGCCCGGCGAGGACGGACGCGGGCCGGGGAATGCCGGGATGACCGTGCGGTTCAGCCCCGCAGGCTCAGCGCACCCAGCTTGCGCGATAGAATCGGGAGACGCTGTTAGAGGAGGTCGAGTCTATGAAATCGGCCTGGCCGGTCTCGTTGCTCACCGAACTCAAGGGGCTCCATTCCACGAGGTTGGTGGTGACTTCAACCAGGTAAGCAAGGCCGGTGGTCCCGGCGATTGTGAAGGTGAACGCTCCGCCGGCAGTCGTCCGGGACTTGAGAAGCACCGGGGGGTCGGCCACCGTCAGCACTGCTACGGCGCTGGTCGCTGAGCCTCCGGCGTTGCTTACCATAACGCCGTAACCACCCGCCTGTGCGGGCTGCACGTTGGTCAGGCTCAAGGTCTGGCTCACGGCCCCATCCAGATTCGTGCCGTTCCATTGCCACTGATAATT
>JBEKJO010000276.1:0-4618 GCA_050011195.1 Verrucomicrobiota bacterium
GCTCGTTGCGGAAGCCGTCAACCATCCCCTTTAGCTTCAGCAGGTGAATTCCGGTCGCAGGGAAATAGTAAAGCAATTGAACCCCCGTGCTCTGGTATTGGGAATAACTGGCGTTGGAATTGGGATCGGCGACGGCGCGGTCCGACCATTCAAAGGGGAAGGTGCCCACAATCGTGTCATATTGCAGGCAAACGTTCCACACGCGTTGCTGAGCTATGCCCCAGCGCTCCCACATGCTGGCATCCGCACCAAGGCGGACGTCCCAGGTGTTCGGCTGTTCCATGTAGATATAGGGGTCACCGGTTGACGTCGCGGCGGCACCATCGCTCGCCATCGTGGCAGGAGTCGGATAGTGTCTATCGGACAATTCAACGTTGTATTGGGAAGCCGGGAATGTGGACACCAAGCGCGGGCGGGTCGTGTCCAGCGATTTGACCAGGTCGGCAACGATCTGAAGGTTGGTGCCCGCGCTGTTTTCGTTGCCAATGGCCCAAATGACCACTGAGGGATGGTTCCGGTCACGACGGATGACTTCCTGCGCCCGTTGCTGGAAGGCGGGCGTCATATTCAGGTCGCCTACAGAGCTGACCCAGCAATAGGGCAGTTCGTCCGCGACATACATTCCCAGCTCGTCGCACAGGTCGAAGAAGCCCGAGCCGAAATTGTAATGGGTCGTGCGGATGGCATTAATGTTGGCGGCTTTCATCATAAGGATGTCACTGCGCCAATTGTCCGGCCCCATCGCGTTGCCGTTGGTTGCCCAGGAGTCATGATTGCACACGCCCGCTAACTTCACGGGCACGCCGTTCAACAGCAACACCGCGTTGGAAATGGTCAGCTCCCGAATGCCGATGCGGTTTGAAACTGTCTCGCTAACCTGCCCCATCGCATCCTTCAACTGCAACGTCAGGTCGCAAAGGTTGGGGAACTCCGCCGACCAGAGTTGGGGTTGGCTTATGATCCGAGAGAAAACCGCCTTCCCATTCGCGGCGTTTGTTACCGTTTGCACGCCATTCAGAGTCATCAAAACCGGCGTTGAAGCGTCCCCCTGCGTCACGTCCGCCGACACATCCACTTCGGCCTGGTTGTTCGGCAAGAGGTGCGTTTGCACCTGCATATCGGCAAAGTTCGTCTGGGGAATGGAATAAAGCGTCACGGGGCGGTAAATCCCCCCGAGTATAAAATAGTCGCCCGTGTCCAGATCCACCGAAGGCGTATTCTTTACGACCCGTATGGCCAGCAGATTCGTCGTGCCAAAGTTTACGAGCGGCGTCACGTTAACCTGGAAAGCGGTCCAGCCGCTTTCGTGATAATTGCTTATTCCCCAACTCGCCTCATTCACCATGGCCGGTTGCCCATTGACCCAGACTTGTGCGCTGTTCTGGACCCCGTCCAGGGACAGATAGACCTGCCGCCCTTGCCACAATGCAGGCACTTGAAACCAATCGCGATAGAGACCGGAGGTGGTATCCGGCACGTAATACGTGCAGGGTGAAAAGCCGGCCATTTCCCAGTTGCCAGGCACGGCCAGATTGGTCCATCCCGCGCCCTCCACGTAATCCGGCCGTTGGAACGCCTGGCTCGAGTTCACAATCGAGATGTTCGGCACGGAGCCGGAATAATAGCTCGAGAGCCGCTCGAAATAAAACCGCCAGGTCCCATTGAGCGATATCACATGATTGGTCTCGCTGGGGACCACCGCCGTGGCATTAATCGCGTATAAGTACACTAGGCCGCTGGTAGTCAGTTTTCCATCCGTGATGGTGTATTGGAAATAGTCATTGGCAGCCAGCGCCCCATTGTAGTAGATGAAAGTGCCGTCGCTGGTGACGTTCGTCCCGTCGGCGCTGAGGGGACCCACACTGCTGAAGCTCACCGGGTCGCCGTCCGGATCACTCCACCCCGCAAGGCTCGCCAAATTCGTTATGGCTATCTGCCAGGTCGAACCGGGCATCACACTGTTCGTCACGCTGCGCGCAATGACCGGCGGGCGGTCGTTGGTAACCACGAGATACAATTCACCGCCCGAAACGTTCAGTGAAACGTATTGTCCAGAGGAAACTCCACCGCCTCCCACCGTCGCCGCCGGCAGACCTGCCCCCGACACAACTCCCCCAGTCCCAGCCGAAATGAGCTTATAACTCTGAGGGGCCAGAGCCGGGCCGGTGTTGTTGATCCTGAACACGGTGTTGGTGGCTAACGCCAGCGCCCCGCCGGTCACCGTGAATGCGGGTATGCCCGAGGTATAAAGCAACGAAACCGTGCCGGGGCCCGTATTGATGTTGCCGTTGAGCGTCGCCGTCCAACTGCTGTTGGTCAACGTTTGATTCGAATTCAGGGTAAAGGTTGATGACTCTACTGACGCGTCTAACGTCGCGCCGCTGGCAACGATGATTCTAGGACTATTGGGAATCCCCCCTGTCCCGATCAAGGTTAGGGTGCCCTGGTTGATCGTGGTGTTTCCAGTGTAGGTGTTAGCTGCCGCCATCGCCACAGTGCCGGGACCGGCCAGGGTGAGACTGCCCATACCAGAGAACACGGCGTTCAGGGTGATGGTGCGCGTGGCTTCCGGAGCGAAGGTGACGGTGCCGGGGCCGGGACTGGTGGCCAGCGTGGCAGGCAAGGTGGAAGCCCACGCCCAGTTCGTGCCGCCCGTCAGGACGGAGTTCGTGCCTTGCGTGCCGCCGGTATTAGGCCCCAAGTTGACGGTGTGGAAAGTGCCGCCCGAGAGAGTAATGGCAGTGTTATGAGTGCCGCCTCCGCTGGCGTCGTAAACGCCACTGCTCCCGAGGTAAATATCCCCGCCTGAGACGCTGAAGGTTTCCCAGTCGGTGTAGGCGCTCCCCGGCCCCTGGTGCATTCGGATGATGTAGCAATAGAGGGTGCCCCCGCTGATGTTGGCGGTGCCGTTGGTCCCCCCCTGGCAGAAAGAGATTCCATTAGCCCCGGAATCGGTGTTCGGATTGCGCAAGAGATAGACTGTGCCGCCAGTCAAATTGAAAGTGCCCCAACCGGAGCCGGTGCCGCCACGGCCCAGGCCGAACCAGCCATTGTCTATCAGTGTCCCGCCATTAACCGTGAGAGTGCCGATGCCCCCGCTGCCAATTTCAATGCCGCCCAGGCAAACAACCGTGCCGCTATTCAACGTAAAGGTGCCGTTGCCGCCAGCCGCAGGGCCCATTTGGAACACATCCCGGTAATATGTCTCACCAGAACCCTCTCTTTGGATGGTGAGTGTGCCGCCGCTGATGGTGAAATTGCCGGTGCCGCCGTTGACGTTGCCTATGGCCAGGCCGGTGCCGCTGTTGTTCGTGATCGAAAGGGTCCCGGCACTCATGGTGAAGGTGCCGCTGCTGCTGGCCGCCTGGCCCAGCTGAAGCACGTTGAGCGCGTAGGCATAGGCCGAGTTGTTGTACAGAACCGAACCGCTCGCGGTCGTGCTGTTGCCGACTGCGGCGGTGTCCGCCGACCCCGGCAGCCCGTTGGGTGTCCAATCAGTCGTAATGTTGTAAGTGGCCGGGGTGGATTGATTCCAGTTATAGGTTGTCGCCGGGCTGGAAAAGGCCCCGGCGAGCAGGCTGACGACGAGCATCAAGGCCAGCAGGAAGCGTCGGCCAAGGGCCGGCTGGAAGTGGATGGATGGGATGTGGGTATGTGATTTCAAATCAGTCTGTTGCAGCTTGAGGTTTTCGCAGCAGTTCAATTGCTCGCATGAGCATGAATGGTCACTTTACAATGCCATATAATAGCCTTCCCGGCCCGCATGTCAAATACTATCGTCCGTATTGGCCTAGTGCCGTCCGTTGTGGGTAGCGAACACCCCGTAATCCTTTGAAAGCGTTGGTTTTTCGACCTCGTCGGCCAAACTTGGCCTCATCATGCTCGATGTCATTTTGACGCTTTTCCGCTCCCTGCTCTCCAGCTTCAAATCCCGTGCCCGGCTCGGGCTTGAATATCTGGCGCTTCGACATCAACTCGCCCTGCTCAAACGGCAGGCGCGCAAACCCAAACTCTGCCCCACCGACCGACTGCTTTGGGTGGGGCTGCTGCGCTTCTCGACACACTGGCAAAAAGCTCTGTTCCTCTTCCAACCCCAAACCGTCATCGCTTGGCATCGCCTTGGCTTTCACCTCTTCTGGCGCTGGAAATCTCGCCCCCGTACCGGAAGGCCGACGGTGAATCGTGACCTGATTTGCCTTATGCGTCGCTGTACCTCGACAAAATTCGGTGCACCGTTGATCTGCGATTGATTGACGACCGCACTAGTTTCACCTGCTGGTTCTCCATCACCGCTACGCCCGCCAAGCGGCCGCCTGAAACGCCAGTCACCCGGCTCAATGGCACGCGACTGCGCGCAGCGCATGTATGTATCTTTCAGGCCCATCGCGCGCAACTCGCTCTGGATTTCATTCCGCTCTGCAACCCTGCACATTGCTACCTGAATCGGATCGTTCGAAGATTGAACTTCGATATGGGATTGAGTTTTCGCTACCGACAGGTGCCAGCGCCAATGGCCGGCGCGCAGCGCCGCCACAACGTGCAGGCACACCCGGCCCCAGCGTTCTTGACTGAGATAAAGCGCCA
Source organism: Verrucomicrobiota bacterium (assembly GCA_050011195.1). Taxonomy (GTDB): domain Bacteria; phylum Verrucomicrobiota; class Verrucomicrobiia; order Limisphaerales; family UBA8199; genus PALSA-1440. The sequence continues at coordinate 4,585 of JBEKJO010000276.1, forward strand.
TAGTTTCACCTTTCATTTCACCTTTTACTGTCCC
>JBEKJO010000277.1:0-4576 GCA_050011195.1 Verrucomicrobiota bacterium
GTCCGGCAAAAACTGTTGCAGAATCTCCCAGGACTCGTCGGCAGCATTCAGGTCTTGCATGCCTCCGAGGGTAAGGCAGGCGGTGCAATCAGTCAATTGTTAGGTTAATGCTTATGGGGGCCAGCGGAGTGTTCCTTCGCCATAAGGATCACGGTCAACGAAGCTGGGTTCAGGGATTTTGAAGTGATTTTGCTTCCGGCCCTCCGGGTAAAAGCAAGAGCGATGAAAGATAATGCCCTTGGGCACATTACCCCAATAACCGTTGAAACAGACGAAGGGCGCCTCCGCTGGGACGGGGTTGCTGAAAGACCCCAGGAACCGGACTTTCTTTGGAAGGAAGGAAATGCCGTCGCCCTTGTGTCCCGGAGCCAGGAGAGCTGAGCCGTGCGGGTTCGGCCACGGCTCATGGGAGCCCCATTCACAGAAAACCGCCAAGTGCTCGAAGCGCCTGGATTGCGGGTCCTGCACCAGGTAGAGATCGGGCGGGGCAGCCGGGCGATAGTAGAAAGGGCCGTTTTGATACGCGCGGTCGCGAGCGATACGAATGGCCTTCGCGGCGACCCGCTCCGTGCCTTCGTTCTCACAACGCCCCACCAGTTCCTGTTCTCCTGTGACGTTGGACCCGGCCAGGTCGAACGATTCGAGTATGCGGCCATGCAGGCCAAAGAAGGCGCGCACGAGTTGATCCTGCAGGCGGTCGTACACGAGCGCAACGGCCGTGATGTCGCCTTCATGATTGCCTCCGGCCGCTGCTCCCACCGGAGTGGTGCGATTGAATCCGAAGAGAGTCCAATAGGTGAGCACCACGAAATTATCGCGGGCATCTTCGACCTGGGCATACAATCCGGCGCCCGTGTTAATAACACTCGGCCAGGGTTCGCCCTCGGCCGCCTGCGGGTCCGGGCGCAATTTTAGCGGGCCGGTCGGGTTTTTGGTGGAGAGAATATTTCCATCCGCCACGGTCAGGAGCAGACGCGGGTCGTCCCGAAGCTGTTGGGAGGCAGCGATTCGAGTCTTGCCATGAAACAAATCGCTGTGGGCCACAAACCATTGCCAGGAGCAAGGGCGGCACGGCTCCTGGGACCCACCGGTGCCGAGGCTGAACTTATAGTAGGGACGGAACCGTTGGGCCAACTGTTCCGCATCGCGGACTTCGGCGCGGGCGCTCGGGAGGATTCCGAGTGCCGCCAGCGCGAGGAGGAGATAGCGCCACGGCCGGCGAACTGGTTGGCGCCGGCCAATCATTGCTAGTTTTCGCCGACCAGTTCGATCAGCGAACTGTCGAATTCCATGTGAGCGGGCGGCAAAAGGCCATCGTTCATCAGGGCTGCGCCGTCAAGCAACTGACCCTGTTTGGTAAAGTGGCAGGGGACGCTTTCCGGCAGGTTAACCTCGCGCAAGCGGTAATGCCGCTGGGGGTCAAGGCCGCGCAGCTTCACCGGCTGGTCAGCGCCGTTCGCCTTGAGCTGATAGACGAACAGGACCGCGCGGGAGCGATCGAGGGAGACGTAGATCAGCGCGGCGCGCGGCCCGTCATAGGGGGATTCGAGGCGGTAGAGGTCGCCCTGGGAGACGAGTTCGCGCAGTTCTTTTTGGTAGAGGGCGATGCCACCTGCCAGAGTTTTGCGTTCCTCGGGCGATAGTTTGCGGAGGTCCATGTCCACCCCGAGCGCGCCGCTCAAGGCGACATCCAGGGCGAACTTCATCGGCCGCTTGCCCATGCGGGTGACATGATTGCAGAGGGATGAGGCGGGGAAGAAATGACTGAAGCCCCATTGGATGAAGACGCGGCTGCGCGGGTCGGTGTTGTCACTGGGCCAAAAAGAATGGAAGTACTTGAGGGCGCCGTAGTCGGCGCGGCCCGAGCCGCCGGAGCAGAGCATGGCCGTGACCTGCGGGTACTTTTGGACCATGCGCGCCATCACGTCGTAAAGGGCGAAGTTGTAGTCGATGAGGAGGTGGGATTGTTCGTTCGGAGGGAGGTAAGTGGAGCCGGGCTGGGTAACGTAGCGGTTGGCGTCCCATTTGACGTAGCTGATTCCCGGATTCGCGCCGAGCGTGTCGTCAATGACTTTCCAAGCAAACTCGCGCACTTCGGGGCGGCTGAGGTCGAGGTCGAGTTGGTTGCGGCTCAGTTCCGGTTGGCGGTGGGGCTGGCCGATGGCCCATTCGGGATGCTGCTCGAAGAGATCGCTGGCCGGGTTGACCATCTCCGGTTCGAGCCAAATGCCGAAATTGACTCCGCGCCGTTTTGCTTCCGCGGCGAGGTAGGAGAGTCCGTGAGGCAGCTTGTGGGTGTTGACCTGCCAATCGCCGAGGCCGGCTTTGTCATCGTTGCGCGGGTGGCGGTTGCCGAACCAACCGTCGTCGAGCAGAAAGGTCTCGGCGCCAATCTCCTTGGCGCCGTCGAAGAGGGAGACGACGGTCGGCTCGTCGAAGTTGAAACCGGTGGCTTCCCAGTTATTAAGCAAGACGGGACGGGGTTGGGCGGCGTCGCGAATGCCGTAGCGGCGGGCCCAGCGATGGAAATTGCGGCTGACTTGGCCTTTGCCCTGATCGCTCCAGGTCCAGAGCATCGCCGGCGTGGCAAAGGTTCGGCCGGGCTTAAGGTGATATTGGGAGGCGAAGGGATTGATGCCGCACAAGGCGCGCAGCCGGTTGTTCCAGTCCAGGTCGAAAGCGAGTTGGTAACTGCCGGACCAGGCGAGCGAGCCGCCCAAGACTTCGCCGGCCTCTTCCTGCGCCGGAGCGTTGAGCGCCAGCAGGAACGAGGGAATCCGGAAGCGGCTGGCGCGAACGCCAATCTTGGAATCAAGAATTTTGAGGCCCGGCCCGAGGCGCTCCTCGGCCAGCGTCGCTTCGCGCGAATAGTCGCCCTGGAATTGTGTCAGCCAATACTCCTTTGCCTTCAGGACTGGGGCCGAGGACGCGAAACGATACAAAGTCACCGCGCCCGATTCCTCATGGATGATCTCGGTCCATTGTTCGATCACATCTTCGAGGCCGTAGGACTTGAGGCACAAGGTCACATAGAGGGGATAGAAGCGGTCTTTGAGCTCGATACGAGTCAGCGACACGCCGGCATCCAGTGCCGTGGTCTGGTGCCGGACATAGGCCAGAGCGGTGGAGGTGTTGCCGTCGGCATGGGTGACCTGGAGGGCGGGTTCGCAAATGAAGCCGTCGCCGTATTGCGGATGGAATTCGGCTTCACGGCTGGGGGCGCGTTTGGGGACGGCGACCTGAGCTGCCGCTTTTCCGTAGGCGAGTTGGTAAAGGCGGCCATCGTCGCCCGGGAACAACACCAGCGCGGAGTGGGCGGTGGCGATGCGGATGAGGCGCGGATCCACTGAGGCCGCAGTTGCATCAGCGCGAGAGAGGGCCGGAGCTGACGCGAGCAACAGCGACGCAAAGAGCCAGCCAGGCACTCGAATCATATCAGACATACTCTTCAATTGAATTGATATACGGAACGATAGAACCGCGCGGTATTAGTGGCGGCGGGGTCGAGCACGGTCCAGAGGCCATTGGCGTCGGCCATGTTGGTGCTCAAGTTAAACCAGAAGGCGGCGGGGAGATTGGCGGCCCATTGCACGACGTACTGATAACCAGGCCAGCCGGCGAACAAAATGCTGTTGGCGCCCGGACCCAGCCGGGTAACGCTGAGGGCGGCATTGGTGCTGGCCGGGCCGGCGACCTGGATGCCGACGACGCCCGAAGCGGTGCGGACGGTGTCGCCCGGGCGATAGGCACTGCGGACATCGCGCACGGTGTAACTGAAGCTATCGGGCACATTATTGGGGTTGTAGTAAAGGAAGTACGCGGCGTTGGTTGTTACTGCCACGCCGTTCGTGCTGGCGCCGACCCCGAGCAGGGCCACGGGGTCGCCGTCCGGGTCGCTCCAATTAGTGGCTACATTGGCAATCGGAATCTTGAGCGGAGCCCCGTTGCTGCGCACGACGGTCATGGGCGCAGCAGCCGGCGAATGATTGTTAGTGAACACCACTTGGAGAGCGCCGGTCTGAACGAGGAAAAAGCCGCCGGCCAGGTCGTTGCTGAATTGCAAGGTGTCGAACTTGAAAGCATTTGCATTGAAGTTGGTGACTGTGCCGGAGGCAATCGTCCAGAGATAATTGGTGTTGTTATTGAAGTTGGTGATGAGTCCCGCCGAGCCGTTGCCGTCGAGCGAGATGAGGCGGAGGGTGAATTGGCCAGCCGCCGTGGCTTGCACACCAATATTGCCGGAGACATTGAGGGCATCGTAACCGATTCCGGGCGCATTGGTCGAGTCAATGATGCCACAGGCATAAGCGCCGCCGGTCTGCAGGACGGCGGGACCGGTGACGGCCAGGGCGCCGACGGGTGAGCCGGGTGCGACGATGGAGCCGGACGAAATGGTGAGCGTGCCCGAGACGGTGCCGTTGCCCGTGAGGGTTTGTCCAGCGGCCAAGGTCAGGGTGCCGTCCGAACGGCCGCTGGCACCAAGGGTCGCGCCGGAGGCCAGCGTGAGCGTCGGGCTATTGAAAATGGAACCAGCGCCTTTGAGCGCCAACGTGCCGGCGTTGACGAGGGTGGCGCC
>JBEKJO010000278.1:0-7728 GCA_050011195.1 Verrucomicrobiota bacterium
TTCGAATCCCTTCGCTCGCTCCATGTTTTCCTGAGGAAAACGCATACCCCCTCAGTTTTTGCTACGGTTTTGCTACAAAATTTCCGGGGTGCCACTGCGCTTGCCCTTCACCTGACGCACCCCGGACCCGCCTCCATCGTGGCCTCCCTTTAGCTGCCGGATCGCGGTGGCGGCGAATTTATTCTTTACCTCTTTCGGCTGGCTCTCCCGTTCGGAATCTCTGCTGCTCCGTGCGCATTGGTGCAAGGTCTGACTCGTCATTTTCAGAACCACTCGGCCATTTCAAAGATCAGCCCGTCCTAACCAGGTCGCAAAGACCTATAAAGGATATGTGAGCAACGGAAGGCCAGTTGGCTTTGCCTCATGGGACTCGGTGAAGCTGCCGATTTACTTTTGTCCCGTGAAGGTGAAGCTCAAGCCGCCATCGAACGGATCCGGCGGCGATGGCGTCGTCTTGCCCTCCAGCCCCGTTTTCAAAATATACGACTCGTACGAGATCGGTTATTACGATGGTGGGGTGCGGCGAACAGTCCGCGCTCCGACGCTGGAAAAGGCCAAGACAAAAGGGAAGAAAATTGCCAAGCGGTTGGCTGAAAATGGCTCTCAGGCCATCAGGCTTTCTCAAGAGGAGTGCCGTGTTTATGTGAGCGCGAAAAACATTCTCCAGCCCCACAATCTTCACGTGGATGCCACTGCGCGGCTCGTGGATGATCTACTTCGCCGGCTGAACGGGGCATCATTGCAACAGGCCGTGGATTTTTTCAATGCCCATGGCAAGCGCGTCATCGCCGGGGCGAAGACCACTGTAGCTTACGAGGCCTACATCGAGGACCTGAAACGTCGCGGGGTTGGCATCCACCATTTGCGAGACGTTAAAAGATTCGTTGGCGCATTCGTGAAAGCGTTTCCGGGAGAAATTGCGATTATCCGAACCTCGGAAATCGACACATATCTCAATAGACTGGGTGGAAAGGCGCGGAACAAGCACAATGCTCGAGACAGGATCATCTCGTTTTTCAACTTTATGGTCCAAAAAGGTTATCTCCCAAAAGGCATCGACCACGCTGCGAAATCAAGCACGGCCTTCACCGATCCGCGCCCCGTCATAACCAGCGAGGAGGAAGCGGTTGCGAGCGCAGAGGCGACGGATCTCTATTTGCCAGAGGATATGGGAAAGATTCTGGCGGCAGCCGAAATGGATGAGCGGGTGACACTTGAGCTCAAGGCGTTCTCCGGGCTGCGGACTGAGGAACTCGCCCGCATGTGGTGGGTGCTGATCAACGCGAAAGCCGGGTACATCAACGTGACCGACGCCGTCGCAAAGGTGAATCAGCGAGCCGTCCCGATTCTTGAAAATCTGAAGCGCCGCCTGGCCGCATACCCCGAAGCCGAGAAGCGCGACAAGATTAGCAAACGGTGGAGGAGCTCAAACTCTCTGTATCACGTGTGGAAGCGCGTCACAGACAAAGCCGGCCTCCCTTACAAAAAGAACGCATTCCGGAACAGCTACATCAGCTACCGTCTTGCGCAGACTAAGGACATCAACCTGGTTGCCTACGAGAGCGGAAACTCACCGGAGATGATCCGAAAGTACTACCTGGACTTGGTCACGCCCGAACAGGCGGCGGCTTGGTTTTCCCTCTGACCAAGATTGAGTGGAGTCATAACCCAGGTTCCTCAGAGTTGTCGATAATCCGCCAAGGCTCGATCACGAGGCCGGCCGTCAGGTCGGTCTTCGCCGGGACCAGAGGGGTCAAAGGGAGCGCCATGGGGTCTTTGGAATGGAGGGATCCACTGCCCAAGATTGAAATCGTGAGCGAGGATTGGCTGAAACAAATGCACCCCAGAAACTGGGAGCAGGTTTGGGCAGAACCCATTACCGCCTGATTACGCCAGCAGCTTCCTCACATCTTCGATGAACACGGGCAGATAGGACTCGCCCAAATGCTGCCGGTCGTCCGAGAGCACGCGGTCGAAGCCGGCGCGTTCGAGGGAAGGACGTACCTTCATCATGAGCTGACGAACCTCAGACGCCTGCAGCAATGAATCCAGGCATGTTGGCGGTGAACTCATCGAGTGAGCGGGCCTCATCCAGGAACGCCCGCCACTTCGCGCGCAGTTGATCCACACTGCCAGGCAATCCCACTGCGTTCAGAACCTGCTCGATCTCGACCAGGATGTCCGCCATTTGGATTGCTGCCGATACACTCTGGACCAGGGCTATGCGGTCGATTCCGCACCAGCCGTTTTCCGGCCCGGGATTCAGCAGAAAGAGATCGGGCAACCGCTCCTCGGCGATGAACCTTTCAAGATAACCCATATAACAGTCCGAGACGCAGGGGGCGCCTCCGCGCACCATGTAGAGGCCTGTGATTTCATCGGATGGGCGGCGCTCACCGATCTGCAGCAGTTGCCCGATGCAGATCGGCAGAGGAAGGCACTCGCGGCCCGAGGTATGCTTGAGGCCCTGGTCGAGCTGGTTTCGCTCCAGCGGAACTGTTTCCCCCACATTAAGCCCCAGCCAGCGGGCCGCCTTGGCCAGACTTTCCGAGTGGTATTGGGAAAAGTTCGGGAAACGGATTTTCACCCGGGGGTCATCCAGCCGGACGGTCTCGCCATTGGTTCGGACGACGCAGCCGCCCCGGCACAACTGGCACGCGTGGAACGGCTCGATGGCACTGATTTGCCCCGCCTAGTAGTTGGCGACGATGTCAAGAAAGGCTTCCAAGCGGGTCTGGATGCCGGCATCGGCGGTATGGGCGTCAATCTCAAGAATCAGGTGGGGTTTTGATCCCATCGCTGAAGCGAGCATGGCTTGGGTGAAAGCATCAATGGTGCAACTGAAATTGCTCACGCAAAGCAGGAACAGATTGGGATGTTGTTTCGCAATGGCCGCCGCATTCAGGATCTGATTTGCGAAGTGCCACGCAGTGGGTCCTGCCTCGACCGGCCTGAGGCAGTCGGCGGGGATCACGGTAACTCCCATGCTGGAGAGTTTCCTGGCCACCGATTGGGAGGCTTCCGGCGCAAATGCGCTGTAGCTGTGACCGGCCAGGATGATCGCCAGTTTCCCCTCTGCTACGGCCTTGTCGAGCGCCGTCTGGCCGAGGCCCCGAAGCGTGCGTTCCGCCTCCACCTGGGCACGCACTGCGGCCGTCCATGCGCTCCCGGCCAGCTCACGTGATATCCCCAATTCCCGGACAGCCAACTCCACCATCGCAGAAGAAATGCCGTATCCCTTGGAGAAATCCAGCGGGGGAGACAGGAAATGCAGGTCTGGAAACGCCTTCGTCATGAACGAGGGACTGGCCTGGGTGATTGGGCACAAGTAACAGTCGCGGCACCCATTGAGTTGGCGCATGTGCATCACTTGTGGCAGGAATATCTGGTTAACACCCCGCCGGGCGAGGTCCAACACCGCGCCGTGCGCAATTTGCACGGGGAAACAAAAGCCGGCGTTCGATTTCAGTTCGCCCTGCGGATCCACACCGGACAGGATCGTTTCGATTCCCAAAACGGAGAAGAAGGTGGAGAACAGCGGATAGAGCGAGTGCGTCAGCAGGGCTTGGCGGGGACGGAGTTGGCGCAAGCCACTGCGGGGAGCGTGCGCCTGAAGCTGTTGAAGGTCGCGGCGCAAGTAACGCGTGAGCGTGCGGCGGGTGTAGGTGCAGTTGAGCCGTGCCTATCCGCGACAGAACCTATTCCGCCTTTGTCACCGGCGACTGAGGCGGCTGGCGTTGCCGAGCGGCTGAAAAAGGAGCGAGCCGAGATTTCCCAATCCCATGGCGTACCAAGTGCCCCGGGAAAAGTGTCTTCAAAAACGGCCTGGAAGTGGCGTTTTTCATTGTTCAAAACCCTACTGGCCATAGCTCCCCTCCTGAACCTGACAAAGGCTACTGCCCGCCCCGATCTTGCCTGGGGGGATCGTGCATAATTCGTAGCATCACGAAGCCCTATGAAATGATCCGGCTAGGATCGAAACCTTATCGCTTGGCTGACGGCGCTCTGAAGGGCCGAGATGGTCCATCAATAATGTTGAGTTGAAACCGCGTACGGAGCCCGCGGGCGTGGAAAAAAGCCGCTTAACTCAACATTTTTAACCACTCAACATTACTCAAGGAGCAACTGGGCAAAAAGCCCGGGTTCAACGACGACCAGCGTCGAAGGGGTCCAACCCAATAGTCCTGCCCAGTAACAGCACAAACTCCGCGTGCAGTTCGGGAAAAATTCCCAACTCCTCCTCCACCTCCTTTATTGCCTCCAAGGTGCTTTTGTTTGCCTGAAGCCTCCTTGGCACGCAGCCACCCGTGGAGGTGGGTGTTCAAGTTTGCTTTGTGTGTCCCACGAGAGTTCCGCCGAAGCAGTGCGGGAAACCTGCCGTGGCTCGTCACGGCAGGCAAGTGTTATCTGTCCTGTCGGCACGTGGGTTGTACGGCATGAAAAGGAAAAATATGGGACGCCATTTGCGAACGATAGTTGAAGTGCTGCCTCATACGGCAGAGTTACACACAGCAGAGAATCGCATGAAATTGACACCGATTAATTTAAAAGCGCGTTTGGCAGCGAAGCGAACAGCAGGGGTCGCCGGCAGAGTAGTGCTTCAATTGCCGACAACGTTGGATGAACACAGGACTGGCACGTTACCCAAAATCTTGATGATCGTTTTATCCGTTGTTGCTTTAGCCGTTTCTGCCCATGCCGCTAATACCTGGTATGTGGACAGCGGGGTATCGTCCTCTGGTAATGGCCAATCCTGGGCTACGGCGTGGAAGGCGCTCTCCAACATCGGCGGCGTTTCCGCAGGAGACACGGTATATATCAGCGGCGGGCCAACTGGTTCGTCGCGCGCTTACAGTGTCTCCGCATGGTCGCCCATTGGTGGTTCATCTAGCAGCCCGATCACATACCAGATTGGGCAGGACTCAGGCGCGAGCGGCCACAACGGCACTGCGATATTCAGCGGCAGCGGCGGTTTTTTTGGGGCTTCACCGAACAATATCATTTTCAGCGGTGATGCCGGCGACAATCAAATGCACTTTCAGTTTTCAGGCTATAGCTTCGTGCTGGGCGGCACGGGAGCGGTGAACGCAAGCAACTTTCGTTTCTCGTATGTGAATCTCGGCACCATGAACGTCACCTGGGATTGCTTTTTCTTCGGAACGACGACAAAGATAGAAGTGGACCACGTTTATCTCTATATGACAGGGGCTAATTCGTGGCAATGTTTCGAGCTGGACCTGCCAAGCGGGACGACCTGGGACGACAGCAAACTCCACAATCTCACTCTTTACGTTCCCAGTGCGGGAATCAATCAGGGGATGGGGGTTGACGGCATTTATTTCGGCGGGAATGGTGTCAGTGTTTACAGCAACTTTATCTGCGGTTGCTCCTCGGCTGGATATTCAGGAGGCCAGCACGGGGATGGCGTGCAATGTGTGTGGGGTCAGTACAATAAGGTGTATGACAACGTAATTGCCAATATGCCGAACTTTGGGATTTACTTCGAGGCGCTTATGAGCGACCTCGAAAACCTGCAAATCTACAACAACATCGTCGTCAACTGTACGGGCGGCATTATCGTGGGTTCGGAAGCTGACGCGACCAGTTGGATAAGCTCATGCACCGTCGCTAACATCCTTATTGCCAACAACATCGTGGATGCCACCGGGAACGATCAGGACATCTCGTTCGGGGATCTGGGCTCAGTCCCGGTCGTCACCTATAGCAACAACGAGCTAGCCAACAATGTCGTAATCAACGGCCCCTATGGCATCTGGCTTCAGAACGCCTCGCCAACGATGATGAATAACGTGTCCTTAAATTCATCGCAGGCGTCGTCGGATTACATCAGTTTCACAGCGAGCGGCACCAACAATAATTACCATTTGACCGCCGCTGGCAACACTGCATTGAGCGGCGGGGCTAACTTCTACAGCACCTTCACGACGGACAGGGACGGGAACGCAAGGGCATTGAGCGGCGCGTGGGAGATCGGGCCTTACGTGTACGCTGCGGCTTCGCTGACCAGCCCGCCGTCCATCACTGCCCAGCCGGTCTCGCTGACGAATGCCATCGGGGGAACGGCGAACTTCAGCGTCACAGCGAGCGGAAGCGGCACACTGGCGTACCAGTGGAAGTTCAACACGGCGCCCATCGGCGGCGCGACGTCGAGCTCCTACACGATTTCGAGCGTGGCGGCCAGCAACGCTGGTAGTTACCAGGTTACCATCACCAATGCCTACGGCTCGACCAACAGTTCCGTGGCAACCCTGACCGTCATCCTGTACCCAGTTATCAGCGTCCAGCCGGCCAGTCAGGCGGTCGGGGTGGGCAGTAACGCGACTTTGAGCGTCACGGCGAACGGGGTTCAGCCACTCAGCTACCAGTGGCGGTTCAACGGGACCAACAGGATCGCCGGAGCGACGACCAACACGTACACGATCACCAACGCTCAGACTGCAAACTCAGGCAGCTACACGGTGGTCATAACGAATACGGCTGGTTCAGTCACCAGTGCGGTCGCCGTGGTCACAGTGTCGGTCATGGCTGTCCGCTTGAACCAGAACTTAGACTCCGTGACGGCCCCGGCGCTGCCGTCCGGGTGGTCGAGCGTGGTCAGCGGCGGCGGGTCGGGCTGGACGACCGTGACATCCGCGTACGACACGGCGCCCAACTCCGCCTATGCGACAGACGTTGCTACGGTCGGCTTGAGCGAGCTTGTCTCTCCGTCAGTCACGCTGTCCAACGGAACCTCCGTCCTGTCTTTCAACCACGACTACAACCTCGAAGTGGACACTACAAACAGCAGCCTGGCGGATGACGGCGGTGTATTGGAGATGAAAGTCGGCTCCGGCGCGTTCACGAACATCACGGCGGCTGGGGGCACTTGGCTAGCTGGCGGGTACAACTTCACGCAAATCAGTTCAGCCTGGGGGAACGCGTACTCCAACCAGCCTTGCTGGAGCGGCAACGCCGGGGGCTTCATTTCGTCAGCCGTCGTCCTGCCGAGTTTTACAACCAACCAGACTGTGCAGTTCAGGTGGACGTTGGCGACCGACAGTGGGAACGCGAGCACGGCGGTCGGGTGGAACGTGGACACCGTGTCGTTGGTCGAAACCAACTTCAGCGGCGGTGGAGTCAGCAACCCGCCTATCATCACGGCCCAGCCAATTTCGCTGGTGGTTGGGGTCGGCACCAACGCAACGTTCAGTGTGACGGCCTCCGGCACGGCCCCGCTGGCTTATCAGTGGAGATTCAACAGCGGCATTCTCAGCAGCGCCACCGGCAGCGCCTACACTATCACCAGCGCGACAACCAACAACGCGGGCACCTACACGGTGATTGTCACTAACAGCTATGGCAGCGCCGTCAGTTCGGCGGCGGTGCTGACGGTGACGAACTCCTTGGCTACCAACGTGCCGCTGCCATCCATCGCGCTGACCGCACCGGTCAACGGCGCCCGCTACGCTGCGCCCGCAGCCATTAACCTGGCCGCCACCGTCACCGCCAACGGGCATACCATCACCCAAGTCCAGTTCTACAACGGCGCGACCTTGCTCGGCGCGGACGCCTCCGCCCCCTACACTTTCGCCTGGACCAACGTTAGCGCCGGCAGCTACAGCCTGACGGCACGGGCCGTTTATGATTCCGGCAGCACGGTGGCCTCCACCGCCGCAACTGTGACGGTGACCAACGTGACGCCGCCGTCCATCGCGCTGACCGCACCGG
>JBEKJO010000279.1:0-4405 GCA_050011195.1 Verrucomicrobiota bacterium
AAAGTAAAGCGGCAGGCTGCCATAATTCTGCGCAAAAGCGACATTGGTCTGACGCTCCAGTTGGCCATTGACGTAAAGCTGGGTGAAGTTGGACCCGCGCACCGCCGCCACGTGATACCAAATCCCGGTCGTCACCAGGGTAGCCGAGTGGATCTCGGCCGACTGGGCGGTCGCGGAAGTGACCAGGAACCGGAACACGTCACCGCCCGCCACCCGCGTCTTGCTTAAGTCGAAGCCTTCAAAGTTCCAAGTCTGGCTGTTTTGTTTGAAGACGATGTACTGGTCGCCCGCAGGCGAACCACCCGAGCCGGCGGAGTCCAAAGAACTAAACCGCACCCAGGCCTCGATCGTCAGGTTGGTGGGCTGGAGGGCGGCGTTGTTGGGAATCTGCACATAGGCATTGGTCCCATCGAAACTGAAAGCCTGGGCGATCATGCCGGCGGCAGTGGCGGTCGCGCCGCCTTGCAGCGTGCCGTTGTTGGTGCCGGCAATGTCATTGGCATTGCCATCGCCCGGCCACCAGCCCGCCAACCCGCTCGGAGGGGTAACACAGCCTGGCGCCCCGAACACGCCGGATGTCGCCGCCAGCGCGACCAGCGCGCCGAAAAAGGCAGAAAGAGTTTTCATGGATTGTGTTGATTTCATAGGTCTTGTTGATTCTGTTCTCGTTTCTCATAAGGCCAGAATCAGATTACTTGGACATTTTTGGGTTCAGGTTGCGTCTGCCTGGAAGGCCAGGAACCCGGCCGGCAGACGTGGCGCTCTTCCCGTAATACCGCGGCCCGCACCACAAGGCCGCGGTCTGTTAACAACTCCTATTGGCGCTTAACACTGCGAGATGACACACCCGGTCGGCACGTCCAAGGACGGCGCCTGAAGTGTGACTCGAACGTCGTGCAGGTGGCCCCACACGCCGAATACATTAAGCAGCCAAAGGACTACCACCACCATCACCACGATATTGAGGACCTTCTTGATCTTCCCATCCATGGGGATGTAGGTGTTGATAAGCCAGAGTAGGACTCCGACAACGATGAGACTGATGACGATTGTTATTAATGACATATTCTTACCTGTTCTTTGTTACGTGTTCTTTCTTTTGGTCCGGGTTCATGTCTGTGCCGCATCCTTTAGCCTGTGCCGTGCCAAGGGTGCTCCGCGATGGGGGGGGCAATGAATCCAGTTCGGTGAAGTCGCCTTCGATAAACTCGCAACCACCCTGTCAACAGCAACTTGCCCTGCTCTTTCGCTTGGGCTAGGAACGGAAAATGCCAAACCCACTCAAAAGTCCCGACTCCGCCAGACCTCGGTTGCGTGTGCAGAATGCAAGACGAAGCTGCCTCGATCACGCAAGTTGCACGATGCTTCCTATCCGGCCAGGGCCAGATAAAACCAGAGACATGGTATCTTCTGGCCAGAAAAGCCGAGCGACTCGACCCCATCGAGGCGCTGGCTCGGGATTAGAAACGCCGTGAGTCTTGCTGGTCACACCATGGATATTGAGAGCGCGCACGAGCCTGACGCCTCCATTGAGACCAAAACGTCCCCTTCGCGGCGAACGCTGCGCGGTCTGGACTGGCTGAATTCCTTTCTCGCCGACGTCCAGACGGGAGTCGGACCATTCCTCGCGATCTACCTCGCGGGATATGGGTGGAACGAGCAGCGCGTGGGAATCGCTCTCACCGTTGGCGGAATCGCCGGAATCCTGACCCAGACCCCGGCGGGCGCTCTGGGTTGACCACCTCCGATCCAAACGCGCGTTGATTACCGCGGGGATCGTCGCGCTGGCGCTGGGGGGCATTGCTGATTGCGCTCGTGCCAACCTTTTGGTCCGTGATGTCGGCCCAGGTCCTGATTGGCGGCACCTCGAGCATTTTCGGTCCGGCCATCTGCGCTGTTTCCCTCGGGGTCGTCGGACGTGCCGCCTTCGACACCCGCCAAGGGCGCAATCAGACGTTCAACTCGGCCGGTAACGTGACTGCCGCCGTGGCGATGGGCCTTCTCGGCTACCTCGTTTCCAACCGGAGCATCTTCTTCTTCGTCATGGTTCTCGCGGTCCCCACGATTCTCGTCCTGCTTCTGATCAGACCTGCCGAGATTGATTACCAGATCGCCCGTGGCGCCAATGACGGCGAGAAAGGCGGCAAAGCCGAAAGCGTCCGAGTGCTCTTTCAGGATCGTCCATTGGTCCTTTTCCTCGTCTGCGCCGTGATGTTCCATTTTGCGAACGCCGCGATGCTGCCGCTCTTGGGCGAGATGCTGGCCAAGGGTCAGGGCCGAAACTCGATGATGTTCATGTCGGCCTGCGTGGTGACCACGCAGCTTGTCATCACGTTGCTCGCTTCCTGGTCGGGGCGAAAAGCGGGGTCGTGGGGTAGAAAACCCCTGCTGCTCCTCGCCTTCGGAGCCCTGCCGGTTCGCGGCGTTCTCTACACGCTCACCCACAACACGGAGGCGCTGGTCGCGATCCAGATCCTGGACGGTGTGGCGGCGGGAATATTCGGCGTTGTCTCGGTCCTGGTGATCGCCGACCTCACGCAGGGCACGGGCCGCTTTAATCTCACCCTCGGGGCGATCAGCACGGCGGTCGGCATTGGCGCTTCGCTCAGCCAGGTCATCGCCGGTTCCATCGTGCATCACTTTGGTTCCAACGCGGGCTTTCTCTTCCTTGCCGCGGTTGCGTCAGCCGCATTGGGCATATTATACTTCTTCATGCCGGAAACACGCAATAAACGACCTCTGACTTCCGCCCTATGAGCACCATCCTTCTGTTGGTTTCGTCGAATGTCTTCATGACCTTCGCTTGGTACGGGCACTTGAAATACGGTCACGCCTGGCCGCTCTGGAAAGCGATCCTCGTCTCGTGGGCCATCGCGCTGCTCGAGTACTGCCTGGCGGTGCCGGCAAATCGCCTCGGCTATGTCCATTTCTCGGGATTCCAGCTCAAGATCATTCAAGAGGTCGTCACCATCGTCGTCTTCATCGTCTTCGCGATCATGTTTCTGAAGGAGAAACTCGCGTGGAATTACCTTGCCGCCTTTGTGTTCCTCGGCGTCGCCGCCTTCTTCGCCTTTGCGTTCAAGGCACCCGGACCGGCCGCCTGAACGACCGCGCCGCGGCCAGAGAGGCTGCCGCCGGTGAAATCTTGCACCTTGCACTGCCGCCCATTGCATTTTGCATGTCCGGCGAGGGTCAGATCAGACTTCAGAAGGCTCGTGCCGACTCGCCACGGTCCTTCCCTCGCTTGATCCGCATCGCCCCGCAAGTGGTTGCTGGCGGGGCGCTTGTGGAGTTTTCGACGGTGGCCGCTTCGCGGTGATTGTGTGCGGCCGGCCATCGCGGAGCACCCGTGGCACGTGCCAAGCTAAAGTGCAGCCTGAAAACGTGATGGTGAATACATTGCCATCAAAAACGAAAGAAGAACTATGTTACTATTATCCTTACCGTTTCTTGCCAGTGGCATCTGGATTGGCGGAGGCACGCTCGGCCTCATTTTCGTCATCGTCGTTGTGGTGCTATTGCTTCGCGGCTAACCGTTCGAGAAAAACTGTATGAACCAGGCGAACGGTCCGGTTGACCGAATCAAAATTGGGCTGGGGATTGCGCTGTTGGCGGTCTCGGCCGGATGTGTGGGTTACGTGGACGGAGGTTACGTGGACGGAGGTTACGCCGGCGCGGTGGTGGTGCCTGATCCGCTTTTTATAGGCGGCTCCTATGATAGGGGGCGCGATGTGCATGTTTATAGTCAGCGCGGAGGTGCCAGCCGTGCGGTGGCGCACCCGTCCGGCGGCGGTGCCAGGGGCGGAGGTGCCAGGGGCGGAGGGGGAGGAAGACGGTGAACCGCACAACTCCTTGGACATAAACAGACTTGATGAACAATAGACCTGATAAACCTATGAAGCTTTCAAATCAATTGACCCGTTTTGCCAGCCTTTTGACCATCGCACTGTGGGCGGGTGCCTGGGCTGTTTTGCCGGCGAAACTTCAGGCGGCGGAGCCGAAAGAAGCGCCACCGAAACCAGCGGTCGCCCAACGGCTGTTCGCCTCGCCGGAGGAGGCCGTCAAAGCCTTGCAGGCCGCCGCCGAAGCCAAAGATAAAGCCGCCTTGCGCGAAATCTTCGGCCCGCAGTTCGACGGACTGGTAACCGGCGACGAAGTGCAGGACGCCAACAATGCGCAGAAGTTCGCCGCCGCCCTGGCGCAGGGCTGCCAACCGGTGAAAGAGGGGGAGGACAAAATCACCCTCGAGGTGGGCACGAACAACTGGCCGATGCCGATTCCCTTGGTGAAAGCCGACGGGCAATGGCATTTCGACACCGCGGCGGGCAAAGAGGAGATTATCAACCGGCACATCGGGAAGGACGAACTGCACGCCATCGGTGTTTGCCGGGCCTACGTGGCCGCG
>JBEKJO010000280.1:0-9447 GCA_050011195.1 Verrucomicrobiota bacterium
GCCGCTGGTCCGCAACGCCAATTTCGACGAAGTCAACCTCGGCTTGCCCGAAAAGGCGGCCCTGCTCGAAGCGGAGCGCTGCCTCCAGTGCAAGGACCCGAAGTGCATCGCCGGTTGCCCGGTGAGCGTCAACATCCCGCGCTTTATCGAACTGCTGTCGCAAGGCAACCTGCCCGAGGCCGCGCACTGCCTGCTCAACGACAATGCGCTGCCGGCGGTCACCGGCCGCGTCTGTCCGCAGGAGACACAATGCGAGATCGAGTGCATTCGGGGCAACAAGGGCTTGCCGGTGGCGGTCGGCTATCTCGAACGCTATGTCGGCGATTGGGCGCGGGGGCACAGCGACCAACAATCCCTGCGGGTTGCCCCTCCCAGCGGCAAAAAGGTGGCGGTGGTCGGCTCCGGTCCCGGCGGGCTGACGGCGGCGGGGGAATTGGCCAAGTACGGCCACGACGTCACGGTCTATGAGGCCCTGCACAAGCCGGGCGGCGTGCTGGTCTATGGCATCCCGGAGTTTCGCCTGCCCAAGAAGATCGTCCAGGAAGAGGTGGCCCGGCTGGAGCGGGCCGGGGTGAAGATTGTGTGCAACACGGTCATAGGCCGGACCTACACCCTGCCGGAACTGCGCGAACAGTTCGACGCGGTGTTCATCGCCAACGGGGCCGGGCTGCCCGTCTTTATGAACGTGCCGGGCGAGAATCTCAAAGGCGTCTATTCCGCCAACGAGTATCTCACCCGCGTGAACCTGATGGCCGCTTATCAGTTTCCCCGGGCCGACACGCCCGTGCTCAAGGGCCAGCGCATCGCCACCATTGGCGGCGGCAACGTCGCTATGGACTCCGCCCGCACCGCCAAACGCCTCGGCGCGCAGTCCTCCATGATCGTTTATCGCCGCACCCGCAAGGAAATGCCGGCCCGCGCCGAGGAAATCCACCACGCCGAAGAGGAGGGCATCCAATTCGAGTTTCTCGTCGCGCCGGTGGAAGTGCTCGGCAGCGAGAAGAAATGGGTCACCGGCCTCAAGTGCGTCCGCATGAAACTGGGCGAGCCGGACGCCTCGGGCCGCGCCCGGCCCATCGTGATTCCCGGCTCGGAATTCGTCATTCCCTGTGACGTGGTGGTGGTGGCCGTCGGCACGCGGGCCAATCCCCTGCTCACTTCCACCTGCCCGGACTTGAAGCTGAACAAGTGGGGCAACATCATTGTGGACGACAAAGGCATGACCAGCCTCCCGGGCGTGTTTGCCGGCGGCGACATCGTGCGCGGCGCCGCCACGGTCATCCTCGCGATGGGCGACGGCAAGCGGGCGGCGAAGGCCATGGACGACTACTTGCGAAGCGCCGCGCCGTCTTAGCCGTAACAATTCAATTCAACCACAGATGGACACAGATAAACACAGATAAGGACTGCTCAAAACCGCGCCTTTCGCCCGAGGACAGCGGTGAGTTATCGGCCGGCAAGCTGGGATCGAGGATCGGGGTAAGCAATCTTTGGTTTGTTTTCCGTCGCCCCGGTTCTACGCCCGCCCGCCGGCACAAGCCGCGAAATGACCCGCACCAGCCTCCGCGGCATCCTTGACCACGCAGGGCCGGAAGCAATACTGTCTCGCTGCGGCACAAATGGAAACTGTTTACATTGAGACGAGCGTCATCAGCTATCTGGTGGCCGATCCGAGCCGTGATTTGGTCACAGCGGCCAACCAGCAAGTGACGCGAGACTGGTGGCAGCGGCGTCGCGCCAGCTTTGCCTGCCTGGCCTCCCAGGAAGTCGTGATCGAAGCCAGCCGGGGGGACCCGGAACAAGTCCGGCGCCGACTGGCGGTCCTGGCCGCGCTTCCGCGCGCAGCCGTCAGCGCCGACGCCCAGGAACTGGCCCGCCTCTTCCTCTCTACAGGTTGCCTGCCGCCCAAAGCCGCTCGCGACGCCGTGCATCTGGCCGTTGCCACCGCCATTGCCGCCGACTACCTCCTCACCTGGAATTGCCGTCATTTGGCCAACGCGCAGATTCTAAAACGGCTCGAACGCGAAGCCCGGCGCGCTGGCCGCCCCTTGCCGCATGTTTGCACTCCGCTGGAATTGATGGGAGACTTGCCCTATGAAAACGAATCCGCTGCTTGAAGAACTCTGGCAGGTGAAAGACGACTTGGCGCGCGAAGCGGGTTACGACCTTGACCGCATCTTCGCCGAGCTGCGCGCCGCCGAAGCCCGGCAACCGGGCCTGCTCATCCGATCGGCGGATGAACTCCGCCGTTACGTGGCCGGCGAGGAGCGGCGGCACCAAGCCGCTTCCGCTCTGGCCGTGAAGGAAGAACCGCCGCCCGCTCCACCGAAAAGTTGAACGTCCGCATATCTCAACCAATAAACTCTTCTAACTTCACCGCAATATCTGCGTCTGGCTTTCGCCATGCAAACTTGCCGTTCTTGGCTGTGATGCCGACCATAAAATGCTTGGCACTCATCTTGAACGGGGCATCCGCGCTGAAACGTCTGAGAAACTCAGCTGAAACGTCTGAGAAACTCAAACGAAGCTGGCTCCGTGGTCGAAAGTGGAAACACGATGCCCATCGGGAACCCGACGCGGTTGCCCATCACGATGAATAAAAACTGCCGCAGCTTCTGTTTGTCTGGTCCTAGGAATAGATCCGGCCACTCGACCTTCGGAAGAACAGAATCCTTCCAGGCTAAAACCAAAGTCGTCGGACTCTGCTGCTCAACACGCTCGAAGAAGGCATCGAAGAATGCTTCGAGCTTCGGTATTCCCGTGGTTTGGTCTTTGCCGAAGGAGTGACCCCAGCAACTGCCTTTTGGTGGACGATATACAAACATAAAACGTGAACGGTCTAACAAGTGATTATACAGACCTGGATACCATCCCGTTTTGGGTGATATGCGAACAGTCTGCTTGTGAAAAGGTCATTGATACAAAGGCCAATTGTTTCGTTCGAGGTGCTTTTTGACAGGTTGACGCTACCCAGGCAAGCCCGGAATGGAGAAATCTTTCCGGCTTTGCGGGACGAAGTGGATTCCGCCAATGCAGCTCCGTCGCCTGCGGATAGAGCGCACGAATTGCGCGCCAGCGTGTGGAGTGCGGCAGTCCGCTGCCGCTGTCGAACGCCCGGCCCCAACCAAAGCGCCAGCAAGCTGCACGCTCTCGCGACATCCGTAATGAACAAGCCACAGCAGACGAAGCCGCAAAAGCCACCAGGCCACTCAACCGTCCGCTTTCAGGACACTTCCGCCTCCCGTCCCTCCTGAGCCAGCCTTGGGATCGTGGTACGATGGTAGTACGATATTGGTATGATATTGGTATGATATTGGTATGATGGTGGGGCGATGGTGGGGCGACGGTGGTGGTCCCACCCCCCTCCCCCCTGCCTGCCGGTCAACAGCAGCCAAAGTGCCCACTTTCGAGACAATAATTCCCGCCGCAACCACCCGGCGTCCCATCGAATCCGCACTGCTTGCACCGGGTTGGGCCGAAACGGCGCCGGCGGCGGCGGCGGCGGGGGCCGGGCGGGCAGGTGCGGAAGGCGATGGCCGGGCCTTTTTTGCGCTGGCATCAGGCGGCGGCTCTCGACCATGCTCCAACTCCAAAGCATGACCCTTGAGAATGCAACCGAGCCGGCGCCAGCCGGCCCCGGCCTGGCCGGCGACGCGACGCATCTGCGCCAGGTCACGCGCCAACAATGGCGCTCGGGCATCGCCGCGTGGCTGGGCTGGACGTTCGACGGGCTGGACATGCATCTCTATACCCTGGTGGCCGCGCCGTTCGTCGCGCAGTTGCTCGGGGCGGCGAGCACGACCGATCCGCGCGTGGGCCGGTATGGTTCGATCATCCAGGGCGGATTCATGCTTGGCTGGGCGCTGGGGGGCGGGTTCTTCGGGCGCATCGGCGACCGGTTGGGCCGCGCGCGCGCGCTGAGCCTCACGGTGCTGACTTACGCCGCCTTCACCGGGCTGTCCTTCTTCGCGCAGGCGTGGTGGCACCTGCTCATCTTCCGGTTTCTGGCGGCGCTGGGCATCGGCGGGGAATGGGCGGTGGGCGCGGCGTTGCTCTCGGAAACCTGGCCGCGGCGGTGGCGGCCCTGGATCGCGGCGGTGCTCCAGACGGGCGTCAACGTCGGCATCCTCGGCGCGGGGCTGGCCAATTTCATCCTGGCCGCCGCCCCGCCGCGTTGCCTGTTTCTGGTGGGCGTGTTGCCGGCCTTGCTGGTGTTTTGGATTCGCCGCGCGGTGCCCGAACCGGAGGAATGGCGCACGGCGAAAGAGAAGGCGCGCGAGCATGAGCCGGGCGTGCGCGACCTGTTCCGCGGGGAGGTGCGGTCCATTACGATTTGGGTGGCGCTGGTCTGCGGGGTGTCGCTCACCGCGCATTGGGCCTTCTTGTTCTGGCATCAGCAACACCTGCGCAACCTGCCGGACGTGTTGAGCTGGAGCGACGAGCAGAAGAACAAACTGGCGAGCGCGGCGATGTATGTCGTCATCGGGTCGTCCATTTTAGGCAACTTCTTCGCCGGGTGGCTGGCGCGCCGGATCGGCTACCGCGCCACGATTGCCGGCATGTTCCTGATGTATTTCCTGGCCATGCTCGGCGCCTATTCCATCCCGCGTGACCACGTCGCCCTGCTCTGCTGGTTCCCGCTGATCGGCTTTTGCCAGGGGGCTTTTGCGCTCTTCACCATGTATCTGCCGCCTTTGTTCCCCACCCTGTTGCGCACGACGGGCGCGGGTTTTTGCTTCAACATCGGGCGCATTACTGCCGCCTTCGGCACGGTCTTTTTTGGCCTGTTCTCAAAGGTGGGCGACCATCGCATCGCCCTGTTCTACGCGGGCTTGCTCTTCCTGCCGGCGGCGTTCCTCTCACTTTTCCTGCCGCGCCGGCGCGATTAGCGCCTCGGGGAAAAGAGGCAAGGACTATTCTGTAAACCCAGTGGCCCAGTGGCTGTGCGGGCGCATCTCGACACTGCCACCAAGGAGTGAGAACGCCCGACAGTGACGGACCGCGAGCCGTCCCCGGCTCGCAGCAGCCACGAACGCGAAACAATGATCGAAGCTCTCCCACATTCCAACGCGCTGCGAGCCGGGGACGGCTCGCGGTCCGGGGGCAGTGTCAGGATGCGCCCGGCTGCGCCCGAGAGGGGTTTCGGCAGTTGACAACGGCGGAGGCGTTGAGCCATGATACAGATGACTTGCTGGATCCCCTCTGCACTGGCAGCGCGGGCGGGGGAGGATGCGGCAGGGCGATTGAATCCGGCAATTAACGACGGCTAGCCAGATGCGCACATTTGAAATTGGAGATTTAACCTTGTGAAGATTCTCTGTACTGACCCCGCTTCTGCCCGGGACTCAATGCGGGCGCCCATGAAATCAATCGGCGTATGCGCCGGCGCGTTCCTCGGCACAACGGTGGCCTGGGCGCAGCCCGATTACGCGGCGGCTCACTGGAACCCGGCGGATTGCGTGAAATATTACACGTCGGGCTACGGGCACTTTTTCTGCGTCATCCACGACATGGAAGGCTATTATTTGGACAGCATATCCTATCTGAACCGGTGCGATACCACCAACGGGGTTTACAACGTGGATGCCAGCGTCTATTACCTCGTCAACGGCCTGCAAAACGGCAGCGATAACCTCGGCCACGCGGAGAATAATCCGAACGACCCGGTGGCCGGGGACATTACCCAATCGGTGCGCGAATCGGACTGGGCGTGGCATGTGCGCTGTTGGAACGAATACATGTTCGGCACGGAGCACGAGGGTTTCGTGGCCACTCCGGCGTGGTATTCGGAGGCGATGTACCAGGCTTCCGCGGGTCTCCAGCGGCATTTGTGCGATACCTACGGCATTCCCAAAGACCGCAATCACATCATCGGCCACGATGAATGGCAGAATGCGGCGTGGACGAATTGGATGGCGACCAACTGGCCGCAGATTGACACCACTTGCAATACGCACACGGACCCCGGCCCCTACTGGAACTGGACCCACTTCATGGCCCTCATCAATGGCACCACCAATGCGGGTGGACCTTACTGGGACATGAACGGCCCCAACCTCGGCGCCGGCGCCGCCCCGAGCGGCATTTGGGACACGACTTCGACCAACTGGACAGCCGATCCCAATGGCGGCATCTACACCGGACCCTGGAGTGGAACCAACGCCATATTCGCGGCTGGGCTTGATGCCACCGGGTCGTACACGATCACCGTCTCCGCCATCCAGACGGTGAACAACCTTCTACTGCTATACGGCACGGCGACCTTTGCCGGCGGCCAACTTAATTTCACGGGCAGCGGAAGCTATTTCAGCAACTACGTCGCGGCCGGCGCCACGGCCACGTTCAACACCCCCTTTGGCGGCAGCGGTTCGCCCGACAAATGGGGGCCGGGCACGGCGGTTTATAGCGGCGCCAGCACCTGCGCGGGCTATTTCACGCTCAACGAAGGCACCCTGGCGCTCGGCAACAACGCCGCCCTCAGCACGGTGCGGCTGGAAGTTGGCGACCAGACGGGAGCCAACGTCGTGACCCTTAAATCGGCCAATGCCACCGCGTACACGCTGCCTAATTACCTGACGCTTAAGGCCACGAACTTCAACATCGGCGCCGGAGGCAACCTGACGTTCACGGGCCCGATCAATGTCAACTCGAATGCCAACCCGGCGAGGGCCATCGCCGTGAGCAACAGCGTGACGACATTCTCCGGGGTGCTGACTAATACCGGCGGCCTGACCAAGACGGGTCCGGGGACATTGGTGCTGAGCGGCACGAGCGCCAACACCTATGGCAGGCAACTGAGCAAGACGGCAGGTGTCGCCGCGGTGCCCAACGGCAGCCTCATAGTGAACACGGGCGGCACGCTCCTCCTGGGCGCGGCCAACCAGATCGGCGACGCCGTGCCGATGACCTTGGCTGGCGGCGTCTTTCAGACAGCCGGTTACAGCGAGCAGCTTGGCACGCTGGGACTGACGGCCAATTCTGTGATTGACCTGGGCGCCGGTGCCAGCGTGCTGAAGTTCGCCGCGAGCAGCAGCGTGGGCTGGACCGGCGGCACGATTCTGACGGTGACTAATTGGACCGGCTCGATTAGTGGCGGCGGCGCCGACCAGTTGCTTTTCGGCGGCAACAGTTCAGCGCTCACTGCGGCACAAGTCAGCCAAATCCGGTTCGCCAACCCACCGGGCTTCCCCGCCGGCACTTATTCCGCTGTGATTCTGAGCACCGGCGAAGTCGTGCCCTTGACCGTGCCCCCCGGCCTCACCAGCCAGCCCGCCGATCAGGCAGCCCTGGCAGGCAATACCGCGTCGTTCACCGTCGCGGCCACGGGCACGCCCCCGCCGGCTTACCAGTGGCGGTTCAACGGCACCAATCTTATCGGGGACACGACCAATACGCTGGTGTTGACCAGCGTCACCATGACCCAGGCGGGCAGTTACTCCGTGAGCGTCACCAACCTGGCCGGCTCGACCAACAGCAGAATGGCCGTTCTGTCGGTTTACGCTTCGGCGGCGCCCACTTTGAGCGGGGCGGGTCAATTGGCCAATGGCCGGTTCCAGTTCAGCCTGACTGGCGTGCCCGGCTATAGTTATGCGGTCCTGGGCTCAACCAACCTGAGCAATTGGACGGCGCTTCAGACTAACGTGTCGCCCTTCACGTTTATCGACACCAACGCCGCTGCCTTCCCCAGCCGCTTCTACCGCGCTCAATTTGTGCCGTAGCGGTTGGGGTGACCCCCGAACTCTCTCTCAGGCGCGCTGGCAACGCGGGCAATAAAACGTGCTGCGGGCTGCTTGCACCTGCCGCTTGATCACGGTTCCGCACTCCGGGCAGGGCTCGCCCGCCCGATCGTAAACCCGCAGCCGCTCCTCGTAGAAATCGGGCGCGCCCGGGACGCGGCCGAAATAGAAAAGCCCATCGCGGACGCCCTGGCCGGCGTAGTTGAGCGGGACGGTGCTGCCGCACGCAATGGCCTCGCGGAGCACCGCACGGATGGCCTGCCAAAGCCGTTCAACCTGGGCCTTTCGCAATCTTTGCGCTGGCAGCGTCGGCGCAAGGCCGGCGCGGAACAGGGCCTCGCTGGCGTAAATGTTTCCCACGCCCGCAAGCAAGGATTGGTCGAGCAGCTTAACCTTGATCGGCTGCGAGGAACGGGCCAGCGCGCCGGCGAATCGCTCCACCGTGAACTCCGGCCCCAGCGGCTCCGGTCCCAGTTTCGCCAGCGCGCGGAGGTCCAGCGTCAGCCTGCCAAAGTAGCGCGTGTCCTCGAAAACGAAGTTCTCCCGGCCCAGATTCAGAACCACCGCCGCGTGCCGGGGCAGACGCGCCGCCGCCGGCAATAAATACATCCGCCCCGTCATGCCGAGATGCCCCGCCAGTGTCCGCAGCTCGGCTCGCTTGGCCTGGCGAAGCCTGAACAAAAGGTATTTTCCCCGGCGCGCCACACCGCAGAATTTCGCCCCGAGCAAGGCCCGTGTGAATGTGCGGGTGGAGGCGGGCGCCAGCACCTTGGCCCGACGCACGCGGACTGCGCGAATCGTTCGACCGTCCAGCAGGGGCGCCAGGTGACGGACCAGCACTTCGACTTCCGGCAATTCAGGCACGGGGAGAAGCTATCCAGCCTTGGCGGAATGGGAAAGCAAATCGGGAAGTTGGGGCGTATTGCGTGGTGCGTGGCGCGTGTTGCGTAGTGGGCAATCCCAGACTGCGAGTGGTGAACGGAACACGCATCACGCATCACGCATCACGCATCACGCATCACGTCCCCTGTCCCCTTCCGGCTCTCAACAACTCCAACACTTCTTCATCCGTCGTTTGGGTGAAAACGTCGTAGTACTGGCCCACGGCCTCGAAGTCCGGGTCCATCCTGAGCACGCGCAGTTCGTCGGCCAGCCGGGCGAGACGCTCGACCGCATGGTTCGAGGCGACCGGCGCAGCCACTACGATGCTGAGCGCGTTCTGTTTTCTGACCGACTTGACCGCGGCCTCCATCGTCGCGCCCGTCGCAAGCCCATCGTCCACCAGCAGGACGGTTTTGCCCGCGAGGGCCGGAGCGCCTTCGGGATGAAACCGGGCCTGGTAACTGCGCAGCCGCTCCTTCTCCTCTTCGATAATTGGCTCCAACTCCGCCCGGATCATCGCGTTCGTCCCAATGACCTCCTCGTCGAGCAGGATCACCCCGTTCTCCGCCAGCGCGCCGACGGCAAATTCACGATGCCAGGGGTGCCCGATCTTGCGAACGAGGAGCACGTCCAGCGGCAGGCGCAACGTGTGCGCGACGCCCGCCGCGGCCACCACCCCGCCGCGCGGCAGTCCCAGCACCAGGCGCCTGACGGGCCTCGCCGTCTCCACCCCATAATGATACCCCCTACCGCGGTGATCGAGGTTCGGAGTTCAAAGTTCAGCGTTCGACGTTCGGCGTTCGAGTTCAGTACATAACTCGGGGGTAAC
>JBEKJO010000281.1:0-4366 GCA_050011195.1 Verrucomicrobiota bacterium
AGGTGTTGGCCGCTCGCGCCGAAGCCCGCAGAAATCGAGCCCTTATCTAAGCGCCATTCGACGGCAGTCGGCGCTGATTCGCGGTCCCGAAAGATGGCGCCGACTGCCGTCGGCGGCTACACCCTGCAGGCAGTTTGTGCGAGGTATGAGAATTCCGGGCTAACCATCCCAACTCTGCCTGGCTGGATCCGCCTCAGCGCAAGGCGGCCAGCGCGTCCAGGAAATCCTCCGGGCGCGGCGCCTCGAAGCTCAGGCGCTTGCCCGTTCGCGGGTGGATGAATGCCAGTCGGCAGGCGTGCAGCAACTGGCGGTGCGCAGTGTAGCCGGTCAGGTCCGCGAGGCGCTGGTTTTGCCGGTTCCCGTAAGTCGCGTCGCCCACGAGCGGGAAGCCGATGAATTGGAAGTGTACCCGAATCTGGTGGGTGCGGCCAGTGTGCAGGACCGCCTCGACCAAAGTTGCCCCCCGCAGCCGCTCGAGCACGCGATAGTCCGTCCGCGCCTCGCGCCCGACGTCGTCATCCACCGCCATGCGCTTGCGGTGGGAGGGATGTCGGGCAATGGCCGCGCGGATTTCGCCCTGGTCGCGCGGCAATTCGCCGCAGAGGATCGCGTGGTAAATCTTCTCCACCTTGCGGGTGGCGAACTGGGCGGAGAGCGCGAGGTGAGTGTCGTCGTTCTTCGCCACGACCAGGCAGCCGCTGGTTTCCTTGTCGAGGCGGTGGACGATGCCCGGGCGGGCGACGCCGCCGATGCCGCTCAACTGCCCGGCGCAATGGTGGAGCAGGGCATTGACCAGCGTGTGTTCGTCGTGGCCTGCGGCCGGATGCACCACCAGCCCGGGCGGCTTGTTCAAGACCAGCAGGGCCTCGTCCTCGAATAACACGTCGAGCGCCATCCGCTCGGGTTGGGCTTCGGCGGGCCGCGCTTCGGGCCAGCGCACCTCGACTTGTTCTCCGGCTCGCGGCGTGTGGGTCGGCTTGACCGTGCGGCCATTGACCTGGATGTGGCCCTGCTCAATGAGCCTTTGAATCGCGCCGCGCGAAACGGCTGGGAACTTGCCGCGCAGGTAAGTGTCGAGCCGCTCGGACGGAAGCGAGTGTTCGATGGTCAGGACTTCAGTGCGGGAAGACATGGCGGGAAGTCCGAGGGCCAAGGGTCGAGGGCCGAAGGCCAAGGGTCGATTTGGAACTCAGGAACTCAGGAGTTTCTGAGTTCCTGAGTTCCAAATTCGCGGCACTCCTCACTGGTTCCCTCACTTGGACGATGACGGTGCGGTTGGCTTGGCCTTGCGGTCGCTCCGCCAAGTGATCAGGAAAACCAACCCGACGCCGGTGCAGATGGAGCTGTCGGCCACGTTGAAGGCGGGAAAGCCGAATTCCCTGCCGTCGCTCCGCTGGAGGTAGAAGTAGATGAAATCAATCACATGCCCGGCCCGGATCCGGTCGATGAGATTCCCCACGATCCCGCCGAAGATGAGGCCGAAGGCGATCTGGCTGAGCAAGGTGCGGGAGTCAAAATAATGGCGGCTGAGGAACAACACCAGCAGGGCGATGAGGGCGACGCCGGCCAGCAGCCCGTTGTTGCCGCGGAGCAGGCTCCACGCCGCGCCGGTGTTTCCCCAGTGCACAAACTTGAAGAAGCCCTCGATCACGACCTTTTCCTGCGCGTAACCGAGGAACCGGAGCACGATCTGCTTGGTGAACTGGTCGAGTGCAACCACCAACACCGCAATCAGCGCAATGCGGCGATTCGGCGTCAGGAGCGGCGAATGCAATGGACTCATGGCAGAAAACGGCCCCGATTTAATCGAATGCCCGGCAAAAGACAACGCGAAAACAGGGCGCATCCGGCGCATCTCCAATTCGCCAGATTCTCCAAATAGTTCTCGACATCAGCGCCGGGTTCTGGTGTCATTCAATCATTAGGGAATTTAGAGTGGTGGAAAGCGAAGCTGTTTGAGCTTTCCGACCGGGGTTGACCAGAACCAACAATAGAATAGCAGATTTGCGGCTCCGGCTGCCGTCCAACTCGAACCATGCACATTTCAGCCTACAGCAAGCGCCTCTTCGTTTGGGCAGGCGGGGTGCCGCAATGAGAAACTGACCGTGAAAATCAACCAAAGCATTCAAATTCCAGCCTGTTCCGCAGTGCTTTTCCTGGCAACCGTCTTGCAAGCCGGAGCCAGCGACGGCGCCAGTTTCGTTTCAGAGACAATCCCCACCAACACGGTGATGGCGCCGGGACAGACCTTCACCGAGACATGGACCATGCAGAATACCGGCACCAATACCTGGTCGCCGGGGGCGAGCGGCTACACCTTGACTCTTGCCGGCACGGACAGTCTGGGGGCCGTGCCGCTTTCCACGAATACTATTTCCAAACGGTTCCATCCATACGCGACGATTAACAGTGGAAGTTCGGTTGCCCCAGGGGCGACCGCAACTTTCAGCATGAATTTCATCGCGCCGGAGGCCGCCGGCACGTATTCCGACGGCTTTCAGATGACCAGCACGAACGGTGTTTCGTTCGGTCCCCAGGTGGGTGTGCAGATTATCGTGGAGCAAGCCGGGCCAACCGGCCAGTACGACCGCGCCAAAGCTGTGTCGTATGCGAACAATTACGCGGGTTTCGTAGCCAGCGACGGATACTTTTGGACGAACGGGTCAGACTACGGCGATTTTGGCGCATTGGCGCCGGTTCCGGCAGTCGAGGGTGATGATTGCGCGCATTTCGTTTCATCATGCATCGGGAGCGAGCCGCACCAGAAGGGCGGTGGACTTACCATTCCAAGCCGGGTGCCGCCAACCTACGGGGAACCCGGGGCCGGAAGGCTGGTCAACACTTGCTTGATAGCGGCTGGCCTGGCCGCTGAGGTATTTTCGTTGAGCAACATGTGCCCGGGCGATGTCATCGCCTGGAACTGGGAAGGTAACACTAACATTGCTGACATTGATCACGATACGATTTACCTTGGGAACGGCCTGCTCGCGGCTCATTCCGCTTCGCACTTGGAAGCTTCCGCCACCACGTGGTACCAGGACGAAGAACCAGAGTGGGAGTGGCATTTAATCCACATTCTTAATAAAGCGGACACGATTCCGCCGATCGTAACAATCAGCAGTCCGACAAACTGGCAAGCCTTCACCAACGTAACCATTGCAACCATTGCAGTGAGCGGCACGGCCAACGATGCCGGGTGTCCGAGCAGCGGAGTAAGCCTGGTTCAGGCGCAGGTGAACGGAACCAACGGCACATGGCAGACGGTGAGCGGCACGACGAATTGGAGCGCATCGGCGTCGCTGAGTCCAGGGGCCAACACAATTTATGCCCGCAGCCGGGATGGGGCGGGCAACTATTCCCCCGTTGCTTCGGTGAACGTGGCCTATACGCCGGACACGCAAGGAGCGACGCCGGCCATTACGGCGCAGCCGCAGAGCCAGACGGTGGTCGCGGGGCAGAGCGCGACGTTCAGCGTAGGAGCCTCGGGCGGCGCGCCGCTCAATTACCAGTGGCAGTTTAACGGGAACGGCATTCCGGGAGCGACGGCTTCAACCTTCACCCTGGCCTCGGCCCAGCGCACGAATGGGGGGCCTTATTCGGTCCTCGTGATGAATGCCATTGGCACCGCCCCCAGTGCCAATGCCATGTTGAGCTTCGTTCCGCTGGAGGCGTGGGGCGATGACTCCTTGGGCCAGCTCGACATTTGCGTGGGGGCGGCCAACGCGATCGCCGTGGCTGCGGGCGTCTGGCACAGCCTGGCCTTGCGCGCCGACGGCACCGTGGCGGCCTGGGGTGACGATTCGGACGGCCAATGCGACGTGCCTCTGACACTCCAGCCGGCACTGGCCATCGCGGGCGGCGGCTATCACAGCCTGGCGCTCCAGGCCGACGGCACCGTGGCAGCCTGGGGTGCGGGCGATTCCGGCCAGACCAACGTTCCGGCGGGCCTGGCCAACGTGATTGGGATTAGCGCCGGCACCTGGCACAGTCTGGCCTTGCGCCGCAATGGGACTGTGGCGGCCTGGGGCGACAATAGTTGGGGCCAGACCAACGTGCCGGTTGGGCTGAGCAACGTAATGGCGGTGGCGGCCGGGGGCAGTCACAGCCTGGCGTTGCAGACCAATGGCACAGTGGTAGCCTGGGGTGACAACACCGATGCCGAGGGGAACTTTGTCGGCCAGTCGGTCGTGCCTGCGAACCTGACGAACGTGGTGGCGATTGCCGCCGGGGAGTATCACAGTCTGGCGGTGCGGGCGGATGGGACGGTGGCGGCGTGGGGAGACGATTCGCAGGGCCAGTGCGACGTGCCGGTTGGACTCAGCAATGTGGTGGCCGTGGCGGGCGGCGGCGGCCACAGCGTGGCCCT
>JBEKJO010000282.1:0-4356 GCA_050011195.1 Verrucomicrobiota bacterium
GAACGATCGCCACCAAGCTGGATTTCATCAGCGTACACCTTTACCCGAAGACGGGCCAATTGGAGGAGGACTTGAAGACGTTGAAGGGGTTCCAGATCGGCAAGCCGGTGCTGATCGAGGAAACCTTCCCACTGGCTTGCAGTCCCGCCGACCTCGGGGAATTTATTGGCCGGTCCAAACCGTATGCCGCCGGCTGGATTGGATTTTATTGGGGGCAGACGCCAGCGGAATTGAGCAAATCAACCAAGATAGGCGATGCTCTGACGGCGGGCTGGCTGAAGCTCTTTCAGGATATGAAGCCGAATTGAATTGCCCAGGCTATCGACTCCCGCGCTGGGCCAGAATCAAGTCGCGCACGCTCTTGGGATTGGGGATCGACTTGATCTGCTCCGCACCTTCGGCCGAGGCAGCGGTGGAGATCGTGAGGTCGCCGATGCCGACGAGGCGTTGGAAGAAGCTTTGGTCGATGTCAATGGAGCGGATATCGCGCGGGTTGTAATCCCGGTAGGACTTGGACAAAAGGCCGCGCGCCAGCGTGATGCGCTCCGGGAAGACGCGCAACACCGTCGAAGCCCGGCGGAAATACGCGACGATGGGCGGCACGATCAGCCAGAAGAAAAAGAGGTGCCAAAAGTAACCCCACCAGGAGGGCCGAACTTCCGCCAACGGCTCCGGGCGCTCAGGACGGGGGCTGGCCGCGTCCGTCGCCGGTTGCCGGGCCAGCATATCAGCTACCGGGTAACCGCAGTTGGGACACGCCTGAGCTGCCGTGGAAACCGGCTTCCTGCACTCGGGACAATCGATCAAGGCCATAATTTGTTGGATAGTCTGGTTGCTATTTGCGAAAGACTTCGTTTAGCGCCTGGGAATGAAGCTGGAGGGCAGACTTGCCGAAACAAACCAGCCGCACTCGTTCAACGGATGTAGTTCGCTCCAGGAACGCTCTTGTCTCCCGCACCGCGATGCGGGCGGCTCGGTCCATCGGAAAGCCGTAGGCCCCCGTGCTGATAGAGGGAAAAGCGATGGTGCGGATGCCATGCTGTTCGGCCAGCGCAAAGCAACTTCGATAGCAGCTTGCGAGTAGCTCATCTTCGCCGTGCTCGCCGTCGCGCCAGACCGGGCCAACCGTGTGAATGACCCATTTCGCGGGCAGCCGGCAGCCCTTGGTGATTTTGGCCTGGCCGGTCGCGCAGCCGCCCAGCTTCCGGCATTCTTCGAGCAGCTCCGGCCCGGCTGCGCGATGAATCGCGCCGTCCACGCCGCCGCCGCCCAGCAGGGTTGTGTTGGCGGCGTTCACGATGGCGTCCACCGTCTGCTTCGTGATGTCGCCTTCTACTGCTTCAATTCGGTTCGAGATCATTTCACTGCTCATATTCCTGCTCTCCGTCCGAAGGCGCCCCTCACCGCGGCCCTCTCTCCATCCGATGGGGAGAGGGAGACACACTATCAACTGACAGTGTGGCGCATCCTGCGGACCGCTGTGTAACTGACGCAACCATGCAACCCCTGTAACCATTTGGCAAGGATTGTGAAGTACACCTTGTTATGCCGAAGGGCGGATTCAAGAACCCACGAAATTGTAGTCGCCGACGGCAGTCGGCGCACTTTTCCTCGGCCACAGAAATCAGCGCCGACTGCCGTCGGCGGCTACGGTTTCATGAATCCAACCTTGCTATGGCGTTTGGCCATACTTCCGGGTATAAGGGAGACCATGAAACACCGTTTCGTCCTTCTGCTTGGCCTGGTGACGGCTATTATCCCGTCCGCCCTGCGTTCCCAAACCTACGACGTGGCCATTCGCCAGGGCCGCATCGTGGACGGTTCCGGCAATCCGGCCTTCTTCGCCGACGTGGCCGTCAAGGGCGGACGCATTGTGGCCATTGGCCGAATCGCCGGCGATGCCAAAACCGAAATCAATGCCCAGGGCTTTATCGTTGCGCCCGGGTTCATTGATGTTCACACGCACGCCGATGACGTGGCGGACATGCCGCGGGCGGAGAACTTCGTTCGCATGGGCGTCACCACAATCGTGGCGGGGAATTGCGGAGGCTCGACCTTGAATGTCGCGAAGCTCTTCCGCGCGGTCGAGCAGACGAATGTCGCCGTCAATGTGGCCACGCTCGTAGGCCATAACAGCGTCCGGGAAAAGGCCATGGGCGGCTCCTTTGATCGCCCGCCCACGGCTCAGGAACTGGCCCAGATGAAAGCGCTGGTCGAGCAGGCGATGAAGGACGGCGCCGTCGGACTCTCGACCGGCCTGATCTACCAGCCGGGCGTGTTTGCCAAGACCGATGAGATCGTCGAACTCGCCAAGGTTGCCGCGGCGTATGACGGCATCTACACCAGCCACATGCGGCACGAGGACAACGAGATCTACCAAGCCCTCGACGAGGTCTTCCGCGTCGCGCGCGAGGCGGGCATCCGGGCCGAGGTCTCGCACATCAAGCTGGCCGGGCCGAGCGCCTGGGGCCACGCCGACCGGGTGCTGGCCTATATTGAGAAGGCGCGCGCCGAGGGCCTGGACATCACGCAGGATCAATACGCTTACACGGCTTCGAGCACGGGCCTCAGCCAGTTGATTCCCGACTACGCGCTGGAGGGTGGCCGCAAGGAATTCACCAGGCGCATCGCCGACCCGGAGCAGAAAGCGAAGATTGTCGCCGAAATGAAACGGAGCCTGCACAGCAAAGGGCGCGACGATTTCTCGTATGCGGTCATCGCGTCCTGCAAGCACGACAAATCTCTCGACGGCCTTAACATTGCCGAGGCGGCCAAGGCGAAGCGCGGTTCGGACTCAGTTGACGACCAGGTGGAGATGATCCTGCAAATCGAGAAAGACGGCGGCGCCAGCGGCGTATTCCACGGCATGAGCGAGGACGATCTAAAGGTCTTCATGCGGCATCCGAACACCATGATCGCCTGCGACAGCGGCTCGCGGAAGCTGGGCGAAGGGATGCCCCACCCGCGCGGTTACGGCAACAACGCGCGCGTGCTGGCCCGGTATGTTCGCGAGTTGAAGGTGCTGCGGTTGGAGGATGCCATCCGCAAGATGACAAGCCTGCCGGCGAACACGTTCCACTTCAGGGGCCGCGGCGAATTGCGCGAGGGCAACTGGGCCGACATCGTGGTGTTCGACCCGGACAAGATTCAGGACACGGCTACTTACAAAGACCCGCATCATTATGCGACCGGAATTCCTTATGTGCTCGTGAACGGCATTCTGGTGATTAAGAACGGCGAGCACACGGGAGCGAAGGCGGGCCAGGCTTTGCGGCATGTTTGCGCGTCAAAGTAGGGGGGGCGGGGCGAAGGGTGTCGCGCGAAGGCCGCGAAGCCCGAAGGCGGGTGGCGGAGGCTGGGTTTAAGTTTCAACGCAGAGACGCAGCGCGGCAAAGGGGCGGACGCGCCCTCCCTCGCCAGCGGACGGCGCGCTGGGGACAGCACGCCCTACCCGCCGGATTGACGCGGCGGGGGAAGGCGGCTAGAATGCCGGCGCTGGAAGCATGAGCCAAACAGTTCCTTCGCGTAAAACGAACCCGCCGGCGGACCGGGTGGCCGGCGCCTTGACGGGCCGGGAGCGGTTCCTGAATGCGTGCCGGTGCCGTCCGGTGGATCATCCGCCGGTGTGGCTGATGCGCCAGGCGGGGCGCGCGTTGCCCGAATACCGCGCGCTCAAGGAGAAGCATTCTTTCCTTGAACTGGTGCAGACGCCGGAATTGGCGGCCGAGGTGACCTTGCAGCCGATTCGCCGGTTCGGGTTCGACGCGGCGATTCTGTTTTGCGACATCCTCGTCGTCGCCGAGGGGTTGGGGCAACGTTACCAGTTTCGCGACCGGGGCGGGATCGAGATGGAGTTCCTGCTGAAGTCGGCGGCGGACATCGAGCGACTGGAGGTGGAGGCGGTGACGGAGCGGCTGCAATACGTGGCCCAGGCGCTGCCGCTCATCAAGTCGGCGCTGGGCGGTCGGACGGCGCTGATCGGGTTTGCCGGGTCGCCGTGGACGCTGGCGAACTTCATGATGGAAGGGGGCGGGGTCAAGGAATACACCAAAGCCAAGGCGTTGTTTTACTCGGACCGGCGGCTTTTCGGGCGGTTGCTGGAGAAGCTGACAAAGGCTGTGACGGGGTTTCTCCAACTGCAAATTGACGCGGGGGCGGATGCGGTCCAGATTTTTGACAGCCTGGGCGGCGTATTATCGGATGGTGATTTTGGGTCCGCTTCGGGCCGGTGGATGGGGCAGATTACCGGGTGCTTGAGAGCGTCGTCGGGAAGTTCGACGGGCGGTGGGGCCGAGAAGCGATTAAGAGTAATATTAAGAGGAGGATTAGGATTGAGAGAAGGAACGGACCCCTCAC
>JBEKJO010000283.1:0-4332 GCA_050011195.1 Verrucomicrobiota bacterium
CTGGTATGACCTTGCCGATGGTCCGGAAACGACTACAAGTGCCGCTGATCCGGCTCAGCGGAAGGTGCCCAGGGTGCCTAACTGAGTTCGCAGATTCCTGTTGATTACTTAACCTAGTATTAGTAGTTGACTGCGCCGCGTTCGGCTCTAGCGGACCGCGGCAATCCACCCACACCATCAGCTCTCAACGCCAACGCGGGCTCGTTTGACATTCATTCCCCAGTCACGAAACTGATGAAGCTTCTCCCGCTGCGCAAGGATCTGGTTGGTATCTTCAAAGGCATCATCAGGTTCTTCTTCTTGATTATCGTCGTGGTTTCTCTCCGGGTGATTGATCCTGGTTGTTCTCCGGGTGATTGATGCCGGCGGTCGAATTAAAATGTGCCACCCGCAGCTTCTTGAACTGGGTATGGGGTATCGGGTTCGGGGTTCAGGCTTCAATTCCTCGCTGCCGCCAAGAATCCAGGCATACCCCCATCCCCCCATACCGCAAAACCCTGCGAGTGACGGAAAAGTTCATCAGAACCGTCACCCCCAAAGACTCACCCTTTCGACTCCTGGGGCTTTGACGGGTTCATTGGCAGATTGATCCGATATTCCCTCAATTCAGCATAAAGCGACTGAGCGAGCCCTGACTTTTGAAACCCTATGACCTTGGCTCCCTTTATCCCAAGAAACTTCTCCAAATCGTCCGTGGAATAATGCTGAAGAACCGGGTAATGCGAGAAATCTGACAGAATCTGCTCTCGACTGGCTTCGGCGAGGTCAGTGGTAATCAACACGAAGTGCAATTTCCCCTTGCTCCGCGCCAAAGTGTCCCGGCCTACGATGAGATTACGAGAGCGGAGCACAAAGGGAAACAACCGCTCCACTGGCTTCTTCGCACCTGGTTCTTTCATTTGGGCAGTTTAGAGCGGAGAACGAAGCGCTGAAAGCCTAAACACCCAACCCGTGAACAAATCGACCCGGCAGTCCACAATAAATCTTCATTGAGGAGGGCAGAAGCGTCCTACACAATCCGGCCTGGTGCTGCTTTATAGTTGCTTTCCAACTCCCTCCGGCACAGCATGAGCCCTTCGAGAACTCGACAACCGTAATCATGCCCGAATCCACATTCTTGAACGGGAAAGTCCTCACGCGGTCTCTCCCGGCGCTCCAGTTGCCGTTGAGACCGGATGCCCCGGCTCTCAAGCGGCTGTTGTTACCGCAGGGCGAACTGGCTCAGTTCTACGACGCCGAGGAGGGGATCCGTTATATGGCCTTCCTCGAACTTCTGCCGGGCCAGGTCCGTGGAAATCATTACCACAAAGTCAAAGAGGAACTGGTTTACGTGATTCGGGGAGAAGTCTTGCTTAACGTGGCCGACATTGATTCCAAAGCGAACGCGTCGGTGGCACTTCAGGCCGGGGACCTTGCGGTAATCCAGACCGGCATCGCCCACGCTTTACGAACCGTGGAACCGGGCCAGGCAATTGAGTTTTCAAGTTCGCGGTTTGATCCTGCTGATATTCACCAATTTCCGTTAGCGTAGGAGTGTGACCGGATACTTAAAAAACTTTTTGAATTCCTCTCTGCGATTTCTCGGCATTCTCCGCGTGAGAAAATGGACTATTCTATACGAGAAAACAGAGTTAACAGAGCAGATTTTCTCTGTTCTCTCCGTTTGCTCCTGTTCAAATTGCTTATTATTGACAGGTTTTTTTAATTCATAAATGTTACTTCTTAATTTTCTTCTCCCTCTCTTCGCTCCTCTTCAAAACTCCGCTGGGCGTCAACGTGCTAATAGCTTGCTCTAACGCGATAGTATTGTTGACTGTTGGTGGGAGTGATAAGCCATGGGGAGGTGGCGCTTGGAAGGTTGGTGTAGGGACCGGCGGCGGTTGGGGCGGATTGGAGGGTGCCGGTGTTCCAGTTGAGTTGGAATTGGCCGGCGCCCAGGTTTTGCAGTGTGAACGTCACTGATGGCGGCGGCTGGATTTCCACAATCGCCGCCGAGGAGATCGGCACGGTGACGACGCATTGACCGTTGGTGAGGTAGCCGAGTTCCGTCCATTCGCCGTCGAAGGCAGCGTTGTTCGTAATGAAGGCGCCGCCGAGGGTCACGCCATTCGTCGCGGTAACGCCGTTGGTCGCCATGAGGAACATCGCCCGCACGCTGCCGACGGGTATCCCCTGCGGGATGATGGTGACGGCGGCGTTGTTGGCGTTGGGCCCGTATTCCTTGTTGACCATGGTGACGAAGAGGTCGTTGCTGGAGCCGACGCCATAGGCGGTGATGTTGAGGCTGTTGGTGTTGGTCATCGTTACCGGGATGACTGCGCCGTGGCTGCCCAGCTCGAAGGCCTTGATGCCGTATCCGATTGGATAGATTTGGTAGTTCCCGTTGATGTCGTAGTAAATCGTCGCGTTGTATTTTCCAAGGAAGGTGTGGAAATTGACGCCGTTGCAATTATTCGCCGCCCACCAATGCGCGGCATCGCAGGCATAAAGGGCAGCGGCGAAGACGTTGTTCCCGCCCCAGACGCCGGGATAGTCCGCGACGTAGCTGTTGAATTCTGTCGAGCGGAACGGAAAGCCGTCCGCGTTGGCGATGGCTTCGGTCTGGCTGAGGTGCGACGGATAGGCGCTGGTGTCCCAGCTCGCCGAAAGCATTCCGGCGATGATTTGCGCGGGGGTCAGGCTGGCGGAATTACCGCCCGGATAAAAATGGGAAAAGATCGACGTGATGTAGGGGGAGCCAATTTCCGCGTTGGCAAACTCGCCCGCGTAGGCGGTGCCGGCGGCGTCCGGCCCGCCGAATTTCGTGTTGGGCGCGGCATTGAGAATCGCTTGCTCAAAGGTGGTCCACTTGGCCAGGTAGGATGAAAAATTGGTGATTTGCGGATCGCCGTTGCCGTAGCCGTCGGGCTCGTTGCCGATTTCGAAACAGGTCAAATACTGATTGTAGTTGGACCAGGTGTAACCGGCGAGCGCGGCGTCGAGTTGCGAATTGCCGTTTTCCAAACGGAACGAAAGGCTCACCTCCACCCCGGCCGCCGGCGCGAACCGAAACAGCGCGTCAATGTCTTGGTTGGTGGGAACGTAAAGGGGAATGACCTCGTTGTTGGTGTCAACCGAAGTGCCGCCGATGCGCAGGTTTTTGATCCCGAGATTGGTAAAAAGCGTAATCAATTCCGTGTCGGATGAGTCAAACATATAGCCAGCCACGCCCACGCCATTGGATTGCAGGTTGGCTTCCTCGAAGCTCAACCCTAGAAAATCCCACGGAATGGTCGGGCCCGGCGACAGCGTATTGACGGCCAGCGACACGCCTGATGTGCCCGGCAGGCTGAACGACACCGTCTGGCTCTGGGCGCTTACGGACACCGGATCGGTTACAACGACATAGTAGTTGCCGAGGTTGTTGGTCTCGGCCGCGTTGATTCCGTAAGTATCGTTCGTCGCGCCGGCAATCGCCGTGAAAGCCCCCACGCCGTTCGATTGGAAATACCATTGATAGGTCAGCGGCCCGGTGCCGGCGGCGAAGGCGGAGAAGGTCACCATGGAACCGAACAAGGCTGTTTGCGACTGCGGTTGGATGGAAAAATTGGGCGCAACAAAAACCGGGCCAAAACGGACGCCGGAGAGCATCAGATTGGTCGGGACAGAGGCCAGGGTGGTGGAGGGCGAGCCGGCGCCGTTATCGACAATCCGCAGGAGGCGGTTGCCGGAGGATTCCGCCGTTGTCACATAAATCTTCGCGCCGTGGACCCCTGTGCCCCAGTTGGTCGCCGCGCTGAAATCGACCGTTACCGCCCGGCCGCCGATGGTCGAACCCGTTCCCATTTGCAATGTGTAGCTGTAGTGGTAACCGGGGAATCCGTCCGGGCCCGTGCCGCTGGCGTCCCAGCGTTGGAGGCCGCCTGCTTCGACACCCGAACCGCCGTAAGTGCCATCGTCGGTGATATAGACGGTGTTCAGGTCCGGGCTGAAGGCGAAGTCCAGCGGCTTGCTGGGTTCGGCGATGATCAAGGATGCCGTGGCGGTGTTGTTCGGCAGACCGGAGCAGGCGTAAAGGCCAATGGGGCTGGCGCCGACGTCCGAGAACACCAGATTTCCTCCCGCCACCTGCGCGACGCGCGTGCCGCCAAGGCTGCCGGCTACGGCCGCGATTCCGCTGCCGTTCGCGGGCTGGAAATTGATGTTGCAGTATTTGATGGCGTTGCCCGACCCGGCTTCACCGGCGGTGTAATAATTGGTGGCGTTGCCGTCGATATCCACCGCGCCGTGAAACTGGTGGTTGCCGCCGCTGTACAATCCGCTGTTCGTCCACACCAGCGAGTAATAGCCAAA
>JBEKJO010000284.1:0-4009 GCA_050011195.1 Verrucomicrobiota bacterium
GGGCGATTTCCGCGCGCGCGAGGCCAACGTCTATCGTCTGGCGCAAGTGAGCGTGAATATCATTGACCAATGCGTCGCCCAGGGCGTGCCCTTCGCGCGCGAATACGGCGGTTTGCTGGCGAACCGCTCGTTTGGCGGCGCTCAGGTGTCGCGGACGTTTTATGCGCGCGGCCAGACCGGCCAGCAACTTCTGCTCGGCGCTTACCAGGCGCTTTGCCGCCAGATCAGCCTCGGCGCGGTGCAGATGTATCCGCGGACGGAAATGCTCGACTTGGTGGTGATTGACGGCCATGCCAAGGGCATCGTGGTCCGTAACCTGACCACCGGCGAAATCTCTTCCCACGCTGGCGATGCGGTCGTGCTGGCGACGGGCGGGTATGGCAACGTGTTCTTCCTCTCCACCAATGCCAAGGGCTGCAACGTCACTGCCACCTGGCGCGCCTACCGGAAAGGCGCCTTCTTCGCCAACCCCTGCTATACCCAGATTCACCCGACCTGCATCCCGGTCAGTGGCGAGCACCAGTCCAAACTCACGCTCATGTCCGAGTCGCTGCGCAACGACGGGCGCGTCTGGGTGCCCAAGCGCAAGGAAGATTGCGGCAAGCCGCCCGGCTCAATCCCGGAGTCTGACCGCGATTACTATCTCGAACGCAAGTATCCGAGCTACGGCAATCTCGCGCCGCGGGACATCTCCTCGCGCGCGGCCAAGGAAGCCTGTGATGCTGGCCGGGGCGTCGGCCCGGGCGCGCTGGGCGTCTATCTGGACTTTGCGGATGCCATCAAGCGGCTGGGCGAAAATGTGATCCGGGAGCGGTATGGCAACCTCTTCGACATGTACGAGAAGATCACCGGCGAAAATGCCTACCAGGCGCCGATGCGCATCTATCCCGCGGTGCACTACACCATGGGCGGCACGTGGGTGGATTACAATTTAATGACCACCCTGCCCGGGCTGTTCGTCCTGGGTGAAGCGAATTTCTCCGACCACGGCGCGAACCGGCTGGGCGCCAGCGCCCTGATGCAAGGGCTGGCCGACGGCTACTTCGTCCTGCCCTACACCATCGGCAACTACTTTGTAACGTCCAAGCAGCCCAAGCCCTCCGCCGGCCATCCCGAGTTCAAGAAAGTGGAAGCGGACGTCAGGGCCTTCACCAACCGCTTGCTGGCGGTTAAGGGCAAGCGGACGGCCACCTCCCTGCACCGCGAACTGGGCAAGCTGCTTTGGGAGAAGTGCGGCATGGCGCGGAATGAGGCGGGCTTGAAGGAGGCGCTGAAACGGATACCCGCACTGCGCGAAGAATTCTGGAAGAACGTCAACGTCACCGGCGAAAACGGCGAGCTGAACCAGAGCCTGGAATACGCGGGACGCGTCGCCGACTTCATGGAATTCGCCGAGCTGCTCTGCCTCGATGCGCTGCATCGCCGCGAATCGTGCGGCGGCCATTTCCGCGAGGAATTCCAGACGCCCGACGGCGAGGCGCAGCGTGACGACCAGAATTTCTCTTATGTGGCTGCCTGGGAATACCAGGGCGCGGACAAACCGCCGGTTCTGCACAAGGAACCGCTCGTCTATGAAGAAGTCCACATGAGCACGCGCAGCTACAAATGAACCTGACTCTCAAAGTTTGGCGGCAGAAGAACTCGAACACCCCGGGCCGGTTCGAGACCTACCAGGCCGGGAACGTCATCCCGGACATGTCCTTCCTGGAGATGCTCGATGTCGTGAACGAAGACCTCCTCGCGCGTGGCGAAGACCCGATTGCCTTTGACTCCGATTGCCGGGAAGGCATCTGCGGCATGTGCTCGCTGGTCATCAACGGCATCCCCCACGGCGGCCACCGCGGCACCGCCTCCTGCCAACTCCACCTGCGGCATTTCAAGGATGGCGACACCGTCACCATCGAACCCTGGCGGGCGAAAGCCTTCCCCATCATCAAAGACCTCGTCACCAACCGCAGCGCCTTCGACCGCATCATCCAGGCGGGTGGCTTCGTCTCGGTCAACACCGGCGGCACGCCCGACGGCAACACCCTGCCGGTCCCCAAGACCACCGCAGACCTCGCGATGGACGCCGCCGCCTGCATCGGCTGCGGCGCCTGCGTGGCGGTCTGCAAGAACGCCTCCGCCATGCTCTTCGTCGCCGCCAAAGTCTCGCACCTCAACTTGCTGCCCCAGGGCAAAGCCGAAAAAGACCAGCGCGTGCTCAACATGGTCCGGCAGATGGACAAGGAAGGCTTTGGCAACTGCACCGTCACCGGCTCCTGCGAAGCCGTTTGCCCCAAGGAAATCCGCCTCAGCTTCATCGCCAGGATGAACCGCGACTACGGCGTCGCCATCCTCAAGGGCCGCTAGTCCGCCGCCTCGTTTCCGGGAGGGCGAGCGTCCCCGCGAGCCCAAACTCTGCCGCGAAGTCAGGGCTCGCACGTTGCTGGCGGGCAGCCACCGGCACTACTCCAATTCGTTTCGACCCGACCGGCTCGTTTGGCAAGCCTTGACAACCCTTGCCAATGAGCTATTCTGCCGGCATGAAAGCAGTGACCATTAACATTTCCTTGAACCCGGAGCTGGCAGAGTTCGCGCGGTCGGATTCGGAAGCGCGCGCCTTTGATTCCATGAGCGAATATATGCGCGACCTGATCCGCCGCCGTCGGCAGGAACAAATCAAGCAGGACGTGGCCTTTTTGGAAAAGGCTATCGCGGGCGCGCCGCTGGGCGATCCCTCGGATGCGGAAATGGCCGCCATCGTGAAAACCCAGCATCGCCTCCGGGCGGAGAGGAAAAGTCGTGCGCGTCGTTCTTGACGCCAACGTTGTCTTTGCCGGTGTGGGCTGGCGCGGGGAGGCCCACCAGTGCCTGCTGGCGATGGCCAAGAGGCGAATCACCGTTTATGCCACCCAGGAAATTCTGGAAGAAGTGCGGGCGCTAACCGCCGAGCGGGGAGGCAAATTCAAACACGCGCCGCATAATCTGCTGACGTGGTATTACGACCGCGTCAAACTGGTTGCGCCGGCTCCGTTGGGCAAGCAACGCAGCCGGGATGCAACAGACGATCCCTATTTGGCCTGCGCCCTGGCGGCCGGGGCAAAACTCATCCTTTCACGCGATGACGATCTGTTGGCGTTGGAAAAGTCCTTTGGAATTCAGATCGTGACGCCGCGCGAACTGCTGATAAAACTCTGTTAACCCTCAACCACTCCAGAAAGATCGGCGGTCCTAAAGAGGCGGCTCTTCGGCCAGTGCTACCCTTGCAACCGCAACAGCCCGATGAGCGCGGCACCGAGCCGCGTAAATTCGTCAGCGGACAGGGCGCCCAGTTTCCGCTCCAAACGCGGCAGAGAAACGGGCTGGACTTGCTGCAAATGAAACACGCCCGGCTCCAGGAACGGCTTGTGAATGGGAAACTCCCAGCGGTTGCCGCGCACCGAGGTCGTGTGGGGCACCACCACGATGAGCGCCAATTCGTCATCACCGGGGTAGTCGCTCAGAATCAGGCACGGTCGCACTTTGGCCGCCAGGCCCAGGTCCACCCGCCACACCTCACCGCGGCTGGGTCTGGGCATCCTGGGCCTCCATCGCGTCGAGCATCAGGAAATGCTCGTTGGCGCGCCGGTCACAATCCGCCAGCGTCTGCGCGTCGGCCTCCATCTCAAACAGCCGCCGGGCAATCTCGCGCCGCTCGGCGTGGTCCAGCCGTGGCAACTCGGCCAGGATTTCCGCTTTGCTCATAGACGAAGCTTACGCCCATTCCACAGGCACCGCAAGGGCCGTTTGAAGCATTGGCGGAATCTCCGCGCTCCGGCCCCTTATCCGTGCGGCATCCGTGGGGTATCCGTGGGGCATCACCTCCTCTCGGTGGGTCCGCCTGGCCCGGTGTCGGGCAACCGCCCCCAGCGGGCCGGTGTCGAGCAGCACCGCGCTCTCGCTCACC
This sequence comes from Verrucomicrobiota bacterium, assembly GCA_050011195.1. GTDB lineage: Bacteria > Verrucomicrobiota > Verrucomicrobiia > Limisphaerales > UBA8199 > PALSA-1440. The sequence goes on from JBEKJO010000284.1 coordinate 3,929, forward strand.
AGCCGACCCGTTTTAGAGACGCTCTGCACACAAGAAAGGTTACACGAACCGGGTTGAGCTTGGGTTCGCCGGCCAGGCTGC
>JBEKJO010000285.1:0-3943 GCA_050011195.1 Verrucomicrobiota bacterium
TGAATCCACACCACACTGCCGTCCCGGCGAAGAAAGCGATACTCGTGGACAATGTGTTCGTGGGCCAGGATGCGGCCGGAGTCGGTAATCACTCGCGCGACGTCTTCGGGATGCACATGCGCGCTCCACCAACGCGGTTGCAGGGCCTCCTCGACGGTGTAGCCAAACAGGCGTTCAAGGTTGGGGCTTACCCATGTCCGCCGCAAATCCGGACCTTCCATCCGAAACACCGAAGTGACGTTGGGGCTGGCCTCAAAGATCTCCCTCAGCCGCTCCTGACTGGCCCGCAGCGCCTCCTCCGCCCGCTTGCGCTCGGTCTGTTGGCGCAACGCGCCAATACCGTACGCGAGGTCGTTGGCCAGTTCGGCCAGCAGTTCGACCTCCTTGGGGTTGAAGGCGTCCGGTTCCCCGGCATACATCATCACCGCGCCGAAGCAACGGCCCTCGCTCAACAGGGGCAAAGCGATGGACGAAGCGTAACCGCGCTGGATGGCCTCCGCGCGCCAAGGCCCGTAAGCCGGGTCGGTGGGAATGTTGCGGATCAGCACCGGCTGGCCGGTGCGGATGGCCGTGCCGGTGGGGCCGCGACCGCGTTCGGTATCGGCCCAGGTGATGTTAACGGTGTCGAGGTAACCATCCTCGAAACCAGCCTGGGCCACCGGGCGCACCGACCTGGCTTCATCCTGCTCCGCGAAGCCGACCCATGCCAGGCGGTAGCCGCCGTGCTCGACGGCAATGCGGCAGATGGCCTGCAACAACGCCGACTCGTCTGTGGCGCGCACCATTTCCTGATTGCACTGGCTGGTCAAGCGCAGGGCGCGGTTGACATTTCGCAACTCGTTCTCCGCCCGCTTGCGCTCGGTGATGTCCACCACAGCGCCAATGGTGCGAACTTTGTGGCGCGCGTTGCCTTTACCTTCGAAATACGTGCGCGATCGAGTGCTCAGCCAGCGGATTGCGCCGTTTCGGTCGACGATCCGATTCTCCACGTCAAAATAGCCGTCGCCCTTTGGGTCGTGGGCGCGTTGCACAGCCTCCGTAATTTTCACGCGATCCTCTGCATGCACGTGCTGGAGATACTTCGACAAGGTCGAGGGCTCTTCCGAATCCCAGCCAAAGATACACCTCATCTCGGGCGACCAGTAGATGGTGTCACTGCGGTGGTCGTGGTCGAAGATGCCAATGCTTCCAGCGCGGACGGCCTGGTGCAAGCGCTCATTGCTTTCATGCAGCGCCGTTTCCGCCCGTTTGCGTTCGGTAATGTCGCGGAAATACCATACCCGGCCATAGCACTTCCCGCCTTCGCCGAGCATCGGGGCCGAATAACGGTCAAACGTCCGGCCATCTTTCAGGGCAATCTCATCCTGGCTTATTTCATTCCGGTCCTCGTGGAGTTGTTCCAGCTTGCCGACGAATTCCTCGGGACTTGCCAGTTTATTCATCACCGATTGCAGGACCTGCTCATCGGATTTGGATTCCGCTATGGCCGAAGGAATATCCCATACGTCAACGAACCGCCGGTTGAAGGATATTATTTCGCCGTTTTCATCCACCACGAGAATTCCGTCAATGGAGGCCTCCTGCTGCGTGGTTAGAATGATATTTTTAAATTCCAGCGCCTCCTCCGCCCGCTTGCGCTCCTGAAGCAGGTTCCATCCGTGCAAGGCGCGGTCGATGGTATGCGGCATGTCGGCAAAGGCCTCCGGGGATTTCACCACATAATCCAACGCACCCGACTTGATTGCCTCCACCGCCACCTGCTCGTTGCCATAACTCGTCATCACCAAAATGGGGAACTGTCCCGTCTCCGGCGGACAGGTCAGCACCTCCGTGGCGCGGCCATCCGGCAAATTCAGATCCATCACAACGATGTTCGGCGGCCGTTCCACGCTGCTCTGGCGGAACTCCCGCAGCGTGCCGACGACCTTGACCTCGGACTCCGACCCGCTGGCTTCGACGGCGCGCTGGATGGCCGCCGCGTGGGCCGGATCATCTTCAACCAGCAAGACGAGCATGGGTTTCTGTTTTTTTTTCACGGCGGTTTACATTTTTGGAGCCGGGCCGGCAAGGATGCCTGCCGCCACTGTGACGGCAGCCATCCTTGGCTGCCGGACCGCCCAGCTTCCACCCGGGTGATCTGGTTGTGGAAACAAGGTCATGGGCGGTCGGCATCGTCTGCTTTCAGTCTGGAAACCGGTTCCACGCCAGCCAGTAGAAGCCGAAGATTTCCATCAGCTTGGAGAACTTCTCAAAATCCACCGGCTTCACCAAATAGCTCCCGGCGCCATGAGTATAAGCGTTAACCAGGTCCGATTCGGCACCCGAGGTCGTGAGCACGACCGTCGGGATGCGCTTCAGTTCCTCATCCTCTTTGATCCGGCGCAGCACTTCCAGCCCGTCCACCTTGGGCAGGCGCAGATCCAGAAGAATCAGGTTTGGCCGGGGACTGATCTTGGGGTCGGCATAGGCGTCATGGTGGAAGAGATAGTCCAGCGCCGCCTGGCCGTCGGCCACGTGAATGATGCGGTTGGCCACGCGAAAATCTCCCAGGTTGCGCCGCACAATCTCGGCGTGGGCCGGATCGTCTTCCACGAGCAGAATGGTGATGGGGTTTCCTTTAATCATAATAGTGTCTCCAAGGTTTTTTGCAGCAGTTTGTGAGCCGTTTTTCGGGATGCTGGGCGGCAGGGATGCCGCCGGCTACCTGTCTGCGTGCGGCCACGCACAAGCAGGCGGCAGGCAAGATGCGTGCCGCTACCTGGGGCAGTATGCTGGTTGACGTCTTCATTGGGTGTTGGGGTCGCCTCTCTCCAGTTTCGCGAGATATTTCCGGGCGCACTCCGGGCAGTAGCTGTGCGTGAATCGGGCGTCGGTGTGCTTCTGGATGTAGCCCTCCACCTGGCTCCAGTAGCCTTGGTCGTCGCGGATTTTCTTGCAGGCGGAGCAGATGGGCAACAAGCCGCTCAAGGTCTTGACCTTCGACAGGGCCTCCTCCAGTTGGGCAATCAATTGCTTTTGCGCCGCCACGGTCTCCCGGCGTTCGGTGAGCAGCTTCCACTCGCGCAAGGCGCGCTCCACCGTGCGCGGCATCATCACAAAGGCCTCTGCGGACTTGACGACGTAATCCAGCGCGCCCGCCTTGATCGCCTCCACCGCCACCTGCTCGTTGCCATAGCTCGTCATTACCATGATGGGAAACGGGCCGGCCTCGGGCGGATTCGTCATGACCTCCACGGCGCGGCCATCCGGCAGGTTCAGATCCAGCAAGGCGAGGTCCGGCGGGTGGTCGGCGCTGCGGCGGCGGAATTCCTGCAAGGTGCGCACCACCTCGATTTGAGTTTCGGCCTCGTCGGTTTCGAAGGCGCGCTGGATCGCGGCGGCGTGGGCCGCTTCATCTTCCACGATGAGCAAACGCAAAGAAGATTTTCCCATAACAATTCGCTTTACGACGATTGTTCCGTTTCAATAATAACCGCTGCGGGCAAAGTGAACAGGAAATTCGCGCCCTGCCCAAGCCCTGGAGACTCGACCCAGATTCGTCCCTCATACAGCTCCACGATTCGCTTGACCAGAGCCAGTCCCATCCCCGTTCCTTCGCCCTTCGAATCGAGCTTTTCAAACAAACCGAACACTTTCTCCTGGTAGCGCGGATCAATGCCCGCGCCGTTGTCGCGCACGAAAAATACCGTCTCTGATCCGCGCTGCTCGACGCCGATCTCGACCTGCGGCTGGGGCTGGTTCCCCATGAACTTGCAGGCGTTCTCCACCAGGTTCTGCCAGATTTCCATCAGCCGCGGACGGTCACCCTCCAAGGTCACAATCGCATCGGCCACTTGCACCTTCACGCCGCCCGTGCTGATGCGCCCGGCGACCAGCCAGACGGCCTCCTGCGCCAGTTCCCGGAACGTGACCCGCACGGCCGGATTCTTTTTGCGGCCAACGC
>JBEKJO010000286.1:0-3903 GCA_050011195.1 Verrucomicrobiota bacterium
CACTGCGCGATCCCGTTGACGCAAGCCAAACGGCTCACGGATGCGGCCTTTCCGGCAAGATGGGACGCGGACAAGTGCCTGATCGCCAGCGTCGGCCGCAAAGCCCGGCCGGAGTTGGAAAACTGGGAATACACCCCGCAAATCCAAGCCGCGCCGCAGCTCCCCTGCTTCAAAGCGCTGCCCCCGGACCAGAGCACGCTGCTGCGCTCCCCGTGGTTCCAAAGCCCGTCCCAGGCAACGGGCATCGGCATCAACGCCAGGCACCTGCGCTACCACTATCAGCTCTGGCAGGACCTCCGCCCTAAAACCCTGCGCGGAGTGCATACCACGCTGGTTTACGTCACCCCGCAGCTCGGCTTCAGCCTTGGGCCGCATATCAGGCTGGACAAAGCCTTCAACTATTTCGCGGCCATTTCGCGCTGGGCCGGGCCAGTGCAGTTGTTCCCGGCGAACTACCTTTATCCGGATGCGCAACTGGGCCCGTGGTAACGTGTCCCGGCGCCCATCTTTGCGGATCTCCTGCCTTACGTGGGTGGCAGTAACTTCCCCCTCATTGATGGGACACCGGATCCGTGGGGCAAGATTGCCCGATTCGAGGGGCCGGATTGCTTTTACGGCTATACGATAGTGCCAGACAGCTATGATACCAATGCGGTCGTCTATTGCTTGCCGGGAACTACCGGCTGGGGCCCGACGTTCAGCGACCTTCCGACCGTGCTATGGAACCCGCAGGTGTAGACCAGTGGTGCCAGCTTTGGCGTGCAAGCGAATCAATTTGGATTCAACATCACCGGCAGCAGCAATCTGGTCATCGTGGTCGAAGCCTGCACGAACCTGGACAATCCCGTCTGGACTCCGCTACAAACCTTCACCCTGACCGGCAGCCCGGTTTATTTCAGCGATCCCCAGTGGACGAATTATCCCGCCCGTTTCTATCGGCTCCGACTCCGTGAAGCTTCTGACTTCATAGACCCAGTATGCTTCGAGATCGGGTCAAGAACTCCGGTTTCACATTCCGCTGCTTGACCCCCACTCCAAATCCATCCAAACTGCCTCCACTATGATTAACGCAACACCAACACAACTCCGTAAAGCAGCCAACATCCAGGAAAAGATCCAGTCGCTGCAAAGTGAACTGAACTCGATCTTGGGTAGTCCTGATGAAACTGCCGCAATTGAAGCACCCGGGAAGAGGCGAGAGGTCAGTGCAGCCGGTAGAGCCAGAATGCGAGCTGCTCAAATCGCAAGATGGGCGAGGATCAAAAGGACAGCGCCAAAGAAGAAGGGCAAAATGAGCGCCCAGGGACTTGCCAACATTCGAGCTGCTCAAAAAGCGAGATGGGCTAGAGTCAAGGCCGCTAAACCTGCACAGAAACTTAAGAGGAAGATCAGTGCTGCCGGAAGAGCGAGACTGGCTGCGTTGGCGAGAGCTAGATGGGCTGAAGCAAAGAAGGCGGGGAAGAGCAGGTTGTAAGGGCAGGTCAGTTTTCAAACCGGGCCATTTTGAATGGCTTTTTGGGGCGGCGTCGGTTTGCTTATGCTGCGCGGGTGAATTGAGATGATCGCGAGCAATGATTTAATTTACCGGAAACTGCCGAGGCCCGAATAGCTGGCTATTTTCGTAAATGCTGCTATTTTCTCACGTCCATGATTCATCGTTTGTTTTGCTGGATCGTTGTCTGCTTGGCCGCAGTTTCATTCTCCATTTTAGGAGCGCCAACGATTGATCCGATTCCCAACGCGAGCATTCCCGCAGGCAAATCGTTGATCATTCCGGTCACGGCCACTTCGCCGAACGGACTGCCGCTGACGTTCTCGGCGACTAGCAGCACGAACTCCATCACAGTCCAAGTTCACACGAACAATCCGTTCTGGAAAATGTCCATCGTGCAAGCCGCGTCCCCGGCTGCGCTTGGCGCGTATCAAACTCCCTTTCGGGGCGGCGAGGAGACGGTGACCAACATCGGTGACATGACGTTCATGCTGTTCCGAGACATCGCGCCGCACACGGTGGATGTGATTCAAGGGCTGACCGCCGGCGGCCTGTACACGAGCAACACGATTTTTCACCGGGTTATTGCCGGTTTTATGATCCAGGGCGGCGACCCGTTAACCAACGGCACGGGCGGCCCAGTTTTCACTTACGACGACGAGTTCAATCCGCAGGCGATCTTCAGCGGCAACGGGCAATTGGCGCTGGCCAACTCCGGGCCGGACACGGACGGCTCGCAGTTTTTTATCACCGTTGCGCCGTACCGTTATGGTGATTTTGGTTACACGATTTTCGGCCAGCTCCTGCGCGGGTTCAACGTGCTTTCCAACATCAACAACACGGCGGTGGACACCAACAGCCGGCCACTCGCGGACGTGATCATCGCCAAAACATCTTTGGTCCCCGACAACTTCGACACCGTTCTTACACTTGTCGGCACGAACCTGGCCGGAGTTGCTGGGACAATCAAAGTCATTGCCGACGACGGCGCGGGCGGGCGGACGACGAATTCGTTCACAGCGAACACGGTTGCGGATGCGAACCTCGAAGCGGCGTTTCTGTATCCCAACACCGTCACCAATTTGGTCACGCCGGTGAACAAACCGCTGACCAACTTGGTCTTCGGCTATGATTTTCCCGGCGTTACTAACAACTGGTACCCGCAATTTGACGACGAGAATTCGTACTTGAATGCAAGCAATTCGTTCTACAACGTGGTCGCGAACCAACTGCAGGTTGTCATCGTGCCGGACACGAATTACACCGGGCCAGTGAATCTCATTTTCTACGTCAGCGCGTCTCCGACCTTTGAGACTTATGATCAGCAGGCCTATACCTTTGCTTTTGGGGACACCATTATCAATGCCATCGCCACCAATTTCATCGCGCCAGCACTCGCACCGTTCTCGAACCAGCTTATGGTCACCTTTACCAACGGCGTTCCGAACAGTTCGGCCAATAATTTCAGCGCCTTCATCAACTGGGGCGACAATTCCACGAACAGCGGGGTGATCATGACCAATTCGCTCGGTCGCAAAGAGGTGCTTGGTTCGCACCTTTACACGAACTCGGAGGATTACCCAGTTTACATCACCATCCAAAGCACGCTGGGCGCAAGCGCGACCGTCGTCTGCACCTCGACCGTCCCTCCCAGCCTCAGCCTGACGCGCTTGGGAACCAACAACAGCGTTGGCTGGCCGGCGTGGGCGTTTGCTTACCAACTGCTGTCGAGCACCAACCTTACGAGTACGAACTGGGTGGCAATAACGAACCTTTCCTCGCTGGTGGCTTATCAAAATGTCGTCACCAACAGCACGGCGAACAGCAAGTTTTTCCTCCGGCTCAGGAAGTGAATGCCGCCATTCTGACGATCTCAATGGTCAGGAACCTCCTCTCGATCACCATCAACCCACAGGCTTCACGCTGCACGCATTCAAAAGCTCAAACCTTCACCGGTTCACATTCAACAAGTCAGCGACCTCCGGCAAAGCCGGAGGCTTGAAAGCTGGGAGGCGGCAGAGCCGCCCTGCTCCGCTTCTCGAACGTTCCTCGTCAATCTCGGGCATCTCGTGAACTTCGCTCGCAATCCGCACCTCCCACCCAGGTCGATTCCGTTTCGCCCTGTCCACGAAGGGGCAGTACTGGCCCGGGTTCGCTTCCACCGTGTAACCCTTCTCAAATATCGGCGGGCTACGGCTCTATTACGCTGCATCGGTGCCATTCCAAATATTCCCGGAACTGTCAAACTCTGGGAGTCTCCCCGGCAAAGCCGGGGGGTTTCCCATTGGACTAACGAGGCGGGGCCTCAGACCAGCAAGGCAAGGTCAGTCCTTGGACCGCTGGTGCGTCTGGGTATGCCTTGCCGTTCTGAGGCCCCGCCTCGTTCGGGTTTTTTGCTTCGGTGATCACGA
>JBEKJO010000287.1:0-3845 GCA_050011195.1 Verrucomicrobiota bacterium
GTCGGCAAGCCGATGCTCCTCATCGCCGAAGACCTCGAAGGCGAAGCGCTGGCCACCCTGGTGGTCAACAAGCTGCGCGGCACGCTCAACGTCGTCGCCGTCAAGGCCCCGGGCTTCGGTGATCGCCGCAAGGCCATGTGCGAAGACATCGCCATCCTCACGGGCGCCAAATTCATCAGCGAAGACCTCGGCATCAAGCTGGAGAGTGTCGAACTCAACGATCTCGGCAAAGCCAAGAGCATCGTGGTGGACAAAGAAAACACCACCATCGTCGAAGGCGGCGGCAAGAGCTCGGACATCCAGGGCCGCGTCAATCAGATCCGCCGTCAGATCGAGGAAACCACGTCGGACTACGACCGCGAGAAACTGCAGGAACGCCTGGCGAAGCTCGCCGGCGGCGTGGCCGTCATCAACGTCGGCGCCGCGACCGAAACCGAGATGAAAGAGAAGAAAGCCCGCGTCGAGGACGCCCTGCACGCGACCCGCGCAGCCGTCGAAGAGGGCATCGTCCCGGGCGGCGGCGTGGCATTGATCCGCTGCCTGGAAGCCATTGATAAGGTCAAGGGCTCTAACGAAGACGAGAGGATCGGCGTGGATATCGTCAAGCGCGCGATCGAGTTCCCGACCCGCGAACTGGCCAACAACGCCGGGGTCGAAGGCTCGGTCGTGGTCGAAGAAGTCAAGAAGCGCAAGGGCAACGAGGGCTACAACGTGGCGGACAACGAGTATGAAGACTTGGTCAAGGCCGGGGTGGTCGATCCTAAGAAGGTGACCCGCACCGCGCTGCAAAACGCCGCGTCCATCGCCGGCTTGCTGCTGACCACGGAATGCCTGATCACCGAGATTCCGGAGAAGGAGAAGAAGACTCCGATGCCGGGCGGTCATGGTGGCGGCATGGGTGACATGGATTATTAAGCCATTCGCAGAGGGGGGCAGGCGTCCCGCCGGCCCTCACACCCGCTGTGGTTCCGGGAGGAACGGGGAAATTGAGCGAGGTTGGCGCACGCCAGCCTCGCTTTTTCCTGCCGCTTCCGCCCCGCGCTTCCCGCTTGACCTTTGGCTTAAACCGGGCGAGAGTGTCCGTGTTGCGCTTGGGGGCGTACTGGTTTCGACCTGGTAGGTGCGCCAGAGGCGGCATGCCGAGGATGGTTCGTTGGCCTCGTTAATCATCGGACCGAACATTAATTGCTAACCAAGAATTAGCTCTCGCGGCCTAAGCGTCGCGACGTTCACCGGTGGACACCTGCTACGCCGGCTGAACGCCACAGCAGGTTAGGTCAGGCGCGGCGTCCGCGCGCGCCTGGTTGAAACTCTTATTCTGCGGGCTAGGCTGTGCGACTCGGTGTCAGGCCGCAATCGCGCGGTAGAAAACTCTCTCCTGACTAAGCATGTAGTCGCGGCTGGCAAATTTGCCAAGGACGCGGGTTCAACTCCCGCCGCCTCCACCAACAAATGCCGCACCGTGCCGATTCCTGAGAATTGCGCCCGCCGGCTCGCCCGATTCTGGCGTGAGTCCGGCCCGGTCTGCCCGTTCGAGCGCCCCGACAAACAATGTTTCCGCTACCTCGGCCCGGCGGCAGGACTCGAATGGAAATACAATGGCCTGCGCCACTCACTCCGCTCCCCTTCCCGCGATGGAGTCACAGAATTCAAGCCAGCCACAGAAAGTACCAATGCTTGGGCTTCTTCGGCTTGGCTGGCGACAACGGCTTTTCCTCCTCCTTTACAACCGATACGGTTTCGATCTTCACCACGCGGCTCTGGGGAATCACATGCTCCTCGCCCATCTCGTCCGTGAAATGGTAAAGGGTCCCCTGGAGTTTGGGTTTGCTTAGGGAGATGGCCTGGTAGCCATCGTTAAACTTCATGAGATATTGGTGCGCACAACCGCAGAGGACGGCCAGACTGACAACAAGTGTCAAAGCCAATTTGCGTTTGATTCTGGGCGCGCTCATTGAAGCGCCTCACCGGTTCGCGGCGCGGTAAGCCGCTTGGCATTGGGCAATTCTCTCCCGGTTCGCTGCGTAGTAGGCCGCGTGGCCCGTGAGAATCTTGTTCCGATTCGCCGCATAGTACGCTGCTCGTTGCTTGAGAAATCTGTCCCCGTTCGCTGCCGCGTAGGCTGCGATGTAACTTTTGCCATACACTTGTTTGCTACCACCGCGCCAAGCCGGACTCAACGCCAAAATCGGCTTCCTCCCAGAAAGCTTCGAGCGTTGCACTCATGAGCGCCCCGATCTCTGGCTCTTTCGAGACTCTCGGCGCGGTCTGCGGCGGTCTAGCCGCCGGAGACAATCTTCAAGCCTGTAAGCAGTCCGTCGTCCACAGCTTTGCATATACCCCCAAAGCTTGCCGGTTTCCAGAGCGAAAGGACGATTACTGCGGCGGTCCTACCGGCTGGGTGGCCGCATTTGGTTTTTGTCACGGTCTTCCGGCGCGCAACACCCGCAATGAAAATCCCCACCCCTTCTCGAACGGCTCGACCATCGCGGTGACTTCCAGCACCGGATAGGCGAACATTCGCGCTGATCAAATCCAGTTTGCCGTCGCCATTGACATCCGCCGCGCTTGACCTTGAGCAAGCGTTCGCGGTGCGTCTCGACCCGCACGGGCACGCCGGCGGCACGCAACATGGCCGCGCCGAAGGCGGCGGATTGTGGATGAACGTCTTTTATCCATTGAGAGGTGGAGCATCAAGTCCCGCGTTACCGCTGCCGGGTCATTGATTGGTTTCAGGGCGAGATGACGCGGTAGAAGCGGGCGGGGTAATTGGTCGCGATGCGGTCGGTGAAAGTGAGCGAGGAATTAGTGGGCGCGATATTAGTGAGGTCAATCCACGGGATGGGATTGGTTCCCAAATTTGTCGTGGCTTGGATGCGGTAGCTGAAATTGGTTTGCAACGTCAGTGTGAAAATGAAACCGTCGGGCCGCGCGAGGAACGGTCCGCTGAACACCGCCGAGGGTGCGGGTTGGTTGGTGGCGAGCACGTCAGCGCCAAATTCGCTGGTGTTGCCGCCGGTGGAAGTGGCGGTGGCGGCAAAAGACTGGCCGGCGTAATTGGCCGTGTTGTTGGTGAGCGCGAACGTGGCGTTGCCGGAACCATCGGTGTTTACGCTGACGGTGCCGAGGTAGAACTGGCCTTGGCCGTAGCCGCTGCGGTCGGCGACGGGATTGCGATAGACATCAATAAAGAAAATGCCGTTGGGCAGGCTATTCAACGTGCCGGATATGATCGTGCTGCCGGCGTAACCAAAGGCATTGGTGATGACGGGGAAATTTTGCAGGTCGTTCGGGCCAGCGAGAAAGCCGGTGTGATTGGTTGTGACCCCGTCATTGTTAAAGTTAATGCCAAGACCGCCGTTGCTGAAAATGGAATTGCCACGGATTGAATCGTTCGTCGTATTGGGATCATACATAACCACGCCGGGGCCAACAGCAAAGGCGATCACGTTGCCCGCGCCGGCACCCATGCCACCGATGAAGTTGCCGGTGGAACCGCCTTCCACAGCGACATTGGCAAATCCGTTGGCGAGCGCATTGGTGCCGGTGAGATCGGTGCCGATGAAATTTCCCTGAACCACATTGCCGATTACTCCGCCCAGGGCGATGCCGTAACTGAAGCCGGGATTGCCGGAAATGAGATTGCCCGCGCCGGCGTTGGTGCCGCCAATAAAGTTGCCGCTGGCACTGTTCCAAATCCCAACCCCGAAACCGCCATCGCCGATGGCATTCGTGCCGGTGACGTCGGGGCCGATGAAATTTCCGAGCACGGAATTGTTGCTCGTGCCCGGATCGGAAATGTAGATGCCATACTGCTTGTTTCCGGAAATGAGATTGCCCGCGCC
>JBEKJO010000288.1:0-3831 GCA_050011195.1 Verrucomicrobiota bacterium
CGGGCCTTCTCGATCACCATCTCCGCCACCTGCACATGCCGCTCGGGCGGCTCGTCGAACGTCGAGCTGATGACCTCGGCGCCGCGGCAGGAACGTTCCATGTCCGTGACTTCCTCGGGCCGCTCGTCAATTAGCAGGATGAACAGGTAGGTCTCGGGGTTGTTCTTAAGGATGGCGTTGGCGACTTTCTGCATCAGCACCGTCTTGCCGGTGCGTGGCGGGGCGACAATCAGCCCGCGCGAGCCCTTGCCAATGGGGCAGACCAGGTCGAGGACCCGCGTGGACAGTTCGTCGGGCGTGGTCTCGAGGATGAAGCGCTTGTTCGGAAACAGCGGCGTCAAGTTGTCGAAATGGGTCTTGTCCTTGGCCTTGTCCGGCTCCTCCTGATCGACCGCCTCGACTTTGAGCAGCGCGAAGAAACGTTCCTTCTCCTTGGGCGGACGGATTTGCCCCGTCACCAGGTTGCCCGTCTGCAGGTCGAATCGCCGAATCTGGGACGGCGAGACATAAATGTCCTCCGGGCAGGGCAGGTAATTGAAGCTCTGCGAGCGCAGGAAGCCGAAGCCCTCGGTCAGGATTTCCAGCACTCCCTCCGAGAACAGTACCCCGGCGCGCTCGGCATTCTTCTGCAGGATGTGGAAGATCACCTCGTGCTTGCGCATCGTGCCGAAGTTCTCGACGCCCAGTTCGCGCGCCATCTGGTTCAGTTCAGGCATCGACATCGCCTGCAGTTTGGCAATGTTGATCGCAGTGGCGGCGATCTGGTCCTTGTCCTCTTCCGCGGCGGCTTTCCCGCGCGCCTTTTCCTTTTCTTTGGCGGGCGTTTCCGCCGGGGCACCGGGCGGCGGCGTCCCTTTGACCGGCGCTTCGGCCACCGCCGCAGGCGCGGCACCGGGTTCGGCGACATTGCCGTCCACTTGCTCCTCAAGATTCACTTTGGCCGCTTTTGTTTTGGCCTTCTTACTTGGTCTTGGCATAGGTCAATACATCTGGACTCTAAACTGTTACAACGGGTAAGACCGCTTCGGGGCTGGCCCGCCAGCCCGGCTCCTGATTGCACGATCAACTATTCGTTTAGTTCATATTGGAATGGCTGCCAACCGGGAGCGTCTTGCAAGAGTCTCTGTTATCCCCTGACATGGCAAGGGAAATCTTGCACTAATTTCAGTCACACCTTGGCCCGCCTTCCCCCGCGTGTCAAGGCTTGCGTCACAACTTGGCTCGACGAACCGCCCGCGCGGCCCCGTTCGCCGACTCAATAAGGCAGCGGGAACCGGGCGGTCAGCTCGCGCACCCGTTGCCGCACCTTGGCAATCGCCTCCACGTTCTTGATGTCCAGCAGCACTTCGCTGATCATGTCCGCAATCGCCGCCATCTCCGCCTCCGCCATGCCGCGCGTCGTCACCGCGGGCGTGCCCAGCCGGATGCCGCTCGCCTGGAAGGGCGACCGCGTCTCGAACGGAATCGTGTTCTTGTTCACGGTGAGGCCCGCCTGGTCCAGCGCCGCCTGGCATTCCTTTCCCGTCACACCGCGCGCGCCCACGTCCACCAGCATCAGATGATTGTCCGTGCCGCCGCTCACCAGCCGGAAACCGTTCCGCTTCATCCCCTCCGCCAGGGCTGCGGCGTTCAGCACGATTTGCTTCTGGTATGTCTTGAACGACGGCTGCATCGCTTCATGCAGGCAAACCGCCTTGGCCGCGATCACGTGCATCAGCGGTCCCCCTTGAATGCCCGGGAAGGTCTGCGAATCAATCTCCTTCGCGTGCTTTTCTTTGCACAACACCAGGCCCCCGCGCGGCCCGCGCAACGTCTTGTGCGTCGTCGTCGTCACGAAATCGGCGTGCGGCACCGGGCTCGGGTGCAGCCCTGTGGCCACCATCCCGGCGATGTGCGCGATGTCCGCCAGCAGATACGCCCCCGCCTCGCGGGCAATCTGGCCCAGCCGCTCAAAGTCGATGATCCGCGGGTAGGCGCTCGCCCCCACCGTGATCATCTTCGGTTTGTGCTCCCGCGCCAATTGCGCCAGTTGATCGTAATCAATCCGCTCGTTTTCCTTGCGCACACCGTAGTGGACGATCTCAAAAAACTTCCCCGAGAAGTTCGCTTTGTTCCCGTGCGTCAGGTGGCCGCCATGCGTCAGGTCCATGGTCAGCATCTTGTCCCCCGGCTTGAGAAAGGCGAAATAGACCGCCATGTTCGCCCCGCTGCCCGAATGCGCCTGCACATTGGCGTGCTCCGCCCCAAACAGCTTCTTGGCCCGGTCGATGGCCAGTTGCTCAACCACATCCACGTTTTCGCAGCCGCCGTACCACCGCTTCTTTGGATAGCCTTCGGCATACTTGTTCGTCAGCACCGACCCTTGCGCCTCCATCACGGCGGGGCTGGTGAAATTCTCGCTGGCAATCAGTTCAATGTTCTCCTGCTGCCGCTGCCGTTCCTGCTCGATCGCCGCCGCGATCTCCGGATCGACCGCGCGCAACCGCAGGTCAGTGGGGATAATTCGTATTTCCATTTTCTTTACTCTGCTTTCGTGCCGGCCGCCTTCGAATCGCGCGTCGAGAAACGCATCCACGATTCTCCGGGCCTCCTCCGGCTGGGTGGTTTTGCCCGCCAAACAAAGGACATTGGCGTTATGGTGCTGCCGCGCCAGCGCGGCGGTCGGCGCGTCCGCGACCAGCGCCGCCCGCACGCCCGCCACCTTGTTGGCGGTGATGCTCATGCCGATACCCGTCGCGCAAATCAGGACGCCAAATTCCGCTTTGCGCAGCGCGACGCTCTGCGCCACCGCCTGGGCGTAATCGGGGCAGTCGCTTGACTCGCTGCTGGCCGCCCCGAAGTCCGTTACGCTCACGCCGCGCTTCTCCAGGTGCTGCTTCAGCGCCTCCTTGAGTTCGTAGCTGCTCTGGTCCGCCCCGATGGCAAGGATCGCCGGCCGGGCGCTCCCCTGCCCTGCCCCCGCCTGGCCCTGTTCGATGAACCCCAGCAGCGAGGCGATCCCCTGCTCCAGTTGGTCGCGGCAATTGAGATAGACCTCGTACGAACCCCCAATCGGATCGCCAATGTCCTTCTCGAACGACTCCAGCGTCTCGTCAAACTCGCGCAGCAGAAACGTCTTCTCCGCCGCCTGCGGATACAACACCCCCACCGTGTCGATATGACTATGCGTCATCCCGAAGATATAATCCGCCTCCTCAACCAGCCCCGCCGTCAGCAGCCGGCTGCGCAGGCCCGAGATATCGATCCCCAGCTCCTTGACGGCCTGCACCGCGTAGGCGCTCGGCGGCTGCCCTTCGACCGCCCCCAGCCCGGCCGATCGCACCTCGTACTCGCCGCGCCCCTGGACGGCCTGGCGGAAAATCCCCTCGGCCATCGGGCTGCGGCACACGTTCCCGGTGCAAACAAAAAGGATCGTCTTCATTCAGCCATGCGTTATCCCTCTGAACTTGAGTCGGGCCGGCAAACTCGTCAACCGCGAAATCAGGACCGCCACTGCCGCACCAGCGTCAGCCCCCGCAACAAATCCAGCGCCCGCGCCAGCGCCGGATCCTGCACCATCGGCCGTTCCGGCTCGCGCCCTCTCATCGCCGTGAGGTCCGCCTCACTCAGGCCCTCCCGCCGCTCCCGCACCAGCTCCGCCTCGTTGAACCGCGGGCGTCGCGCCGCGTGATTTGTCCCGCTCGCCTGGTTGGTCAGCGAAAGGCCCGTGCTCCCCAACAGGTTCGTCAGGTCGGTCGCCTTGAACGCATCCCCGTAATAGGCGCGCTCGTCTTCCGGGCTGACCTCGACCGCGACATCGGGTTTCAGTCCCCCCTCCGACAAAGCCGAACC
>JBEKJO010000289.1:0-3789 GCA_050011195.1 Verrucomicrobiota bacterium
CAGGCCACCAACTCACCCTCCAGGTTGGACTGCCGGAACTCCACGGTAACCTTCAGTTTCCTGGCCCGGGCGCGGACTTTGGCCTCGATGTCTGCTAAAGTCGTCCGCCCATAGACTTCCGGCTCCCGCTGGCCGAGCAGGTTCAAATTCGGGCCGTTTAGAAACAGGATTTTCATTCCGTGAGCTAAAACTAGCAAGGTTGCCGGGGTTTGTCGAATGAATTTCTATAGGTTTGGGGTTTGTTGGTTGGTGAGAAGTGAATAGTGATTGGGGCCGTGGTTTCGGGGCGCCTCGGTTGATTCCGGCCCATGAGCCAGCCCAGAAAGGTGAAGGCCGGCCAGGCCACGGCAGGAATATAGAGCCCGAATTCAACGAAGCTTTGCAAACTCCATCCCAGCACCCCAAGCCAAACTGAGAACGCCAGCCAATCATCGGACCCTGTGGCCAGAGTTTTGCCTGGTTTTGGGAAGCTGCGCGCCACCGCACAGACAATAAACAGCGCGTAGGCCAGCAACCCCACCACCCCCGAGTCGGACGCTTGTTCCAGGTAATCGTTGTGCACCAACCGCGCCATCTCGGACTCAGGCCGTTTAACTTTCTGATAAGCGATGGCGAACGTCCCCGGCCCGGTGCCAAAGGCCGGCCTCTCTTTGGCCGTCTGGACGGCTGCCTGCCAGTAATCGAACCGGGCGCTGACGCTGGTTGCCCCCTTCCGGAAGAACGCTGCATGCTTCCAAAAGAACCCAGCCAGCCCGGCCAGCAACACCCCGGTCACCAGGGCAATCTTGAGCCGCTGGCTGAACGGCACCCGCAGCAGCGCAACCAGGCCGGCCAGCAGCATCAACAGCCACCCGCCCTTCGACCCGGACCAGTAGAGACAGGCCAGCCCGGCCGTCCCGGCCACCCCCATCAGGAACCACCTCGCGGCCGCCGTGAGCAGCCTGCGCAGTTGCCATAGCGCGGCCAAGGCGGCGGGCAGCAGGAGTATCAGGACCCCGGCCAGGGCGTTGGGATAGAAGAGCGTCGAGAATATGCGGTCGCTGGAGATCTTCTTC
Organism: Verrucomicrobiota bacterium; assembly: GCA_050011195.1. GTDB lineage: Bacteria > Verrucomicrobiota > Verrucomicrobiia > Limisphaerales > UBA8199 > PALSA-1440. The sequence goes on from JBEKJO010000289.1 coordinate 1,056, forward strand.
AGATACTCCGGCGGGACTACCTTCAGATGGGGATACACATAGACGAAGAAGTAGCCGCGCGACTCCTTCAGGCCGCCGAGCTGTTGTTCCCAGCCGACGGCCAGGACCAGCAGGAAACCGCCCAGCAAACCGAGCCAAAACGGCCAGAGGCGCATGGCCCGGCTCAGCGAAAAGTAGCCGAGATAGAAGCAAAGCACGCAGGCGGCGAAGTGCTTCAGAGTGGGTGTGGTCAACTCGGGCGCGACCGACTGCGTGCCGGCGATCAATTGCCAGACCAGCCAGACCAACGGCAGCGCGATCAGCCACCCGGGCGCGGCCGATCTCCAGCGCGCGACCGCTATCCCGGCTACCCCGACCAGAATCAGCAGCCCATAAGCCCAGGCGATAGGCCAGGGGTAACCGAGCAGGAACTCCCAAAACCCCTCGGGGGCGTTGACCCATTTCTCCGTGATGGGCGGGTTGCCGAACTTCAGCAGCGACAACCCCAGCAGGGCGCCAAACAGCCCCGCAAAAATGGACGGGAGCAGCGCATCCTTTTGCATTCCCACGCGTTGCGGTTCGGGCTTCATGGGTGGGGCAGGGGACCTCCCGATGGTGGGAATGCTACATCACAGCCGCAGTTTGAGCAGCCCGACCTCCAGGGCCAGCGCTTCCTGGACGTTGGTGCTCAGCCAACGCTGAAGCTGCTCCATGATCCGCAGATTCTCCCTGGCCTCCTTCGGCGAGATCCTCTGGGCCACGCGTTTCGTTCCGGCCATCTGCGGAAAAACCAAAAGCACCTCTGGAGAGTGGATAGTGGAGGGTTGATGGTTGATCGTCTCCGACCCCGCACCGCCTGTTTCGACCCTGGACTTTGGGCTCTGGACTTTAGACTCAGGACTTTGGACTTGCGAAAGCGTCTGCACCCACACATCCCGCAGCCACCATTGCAGCGCCAGCAGAAAATCCGCCCGCTGCCGGCGATACTCCGCTTCGATGGCCGCTTTGAGTTCCTCCTCCCATTTGTCGCGCAGTTGCTCTTCGGCATCTTCGTATTTTTCCAAAGGCGAGCGCGCCGTGAGGGCCTCCTCGATGCTCGCCCTCACCCCATTCAGCTTCCGCAACAGCACATCCATGAGGCGATAGCGCCCCAACAGACTCTTCTGCTCCGCCGCCGCCATCTCGCTGAACGTCCCCAGCCACTCCAGTTGCGCCGGCGCCAACTGCTGCGGCCCTTCACCGGCGAAGTTCAACCGCAGGCAGCGGGAGAGAATCGTCTCGAGCAGCCGCTGCGGCTCAGTCGTTAAGAGAATCAGCACGGACCGCGGCGGCGGCTCCTCCAGCGTCTTGAGAAAGGCGTTGGCCGCCTCCTCATTCATCCGGTCGGCGGCGACGATGATGGCAACCTTGTATTGGCTCTCAGTGGGTTTGAGATTGACCGCGTCCAGCAGGACCCGCGGCGGGCTCTTCTCGCGCCGGACGATCTGGACGATTCTGATCTGGCGCAATTTCGACTCCGGCCGCACCCAGAACACATCCGCGTGATTGCCGTGCTCGATCTTCTGGCAACTGAGGCACCGGTCGCAGCAGTCCACCGCCACACCGCCCTTTTTGACCGGGTGAAGGCAATTGAGGGTCTTGGCCAGTGTGCGGGCAAGCCCTTCCAGTGGGTCGAGTTGGTGGCCGGTGAACAGGTAGCCGTGGGCCAGCCGCCCGCGTTCCAGCGAGCGCTGCAGCAACTGCACGCCCTGCTCTTGTTCTGGAAAGTCTTTGAATGCCATCGCGATTCTTATAGTTCCCCGGCCCAAAGAAGGGAAGAAGTCATTTCACAGTCCGGAGCGCGGGCGGGGTGGGCGCGAAGACCTTCAGCGTCAGGCCATCGACATTCGCACTGCCGGCATAGACGGTGAAATAGAAGTATTGCGCGACCTTGTCAAAGGCGGGCAAGAGCGAGAAATCCATCCACTCGCTGAGATTCTTTTCCGGCCCGGTTAGGCCCGGCAGGCCGGGGAAGAGGCTGGGGCCGATGCCGTTGGTGGAGGCCCCCGGTTCATTCTTCGCCGCCTCGAAGGCCGCGCGCAGGGTGTCCGCCTCGTTTTCGTAACTGAACAGGCCCGTGCCCATGCCGCCGACTTTCTGGGCGGCCTCCAGCAGGCCGGGCTTTTCGCGCAGGGCTTTGGCCTGGCTCTCACTGCTGCGCAAAAACTCCTCCAGCAGGGAAGCGTCGGTGGACATCGCGACGTAACCACCGCTGGCCGCGCAGCTTAATGTGCGCGCGGGCGTCGGGCGGGAAGGACCGGTCATAAGGAGGGGCAGGGGGGGCAGCGGGACGGAGAAAATCTTTCGGCCCAGAAACTCCCTTTCCGCCGGCGCGTCGCCTTGCGGGAAGATGACAAAGAGACGCTTCAGCGCGACGGCCAATTGCTCCGGGTTGGGCGAGCCGAGCAGGAACAAGGAGGGTGGCGACTGCAATTCCGCCGGCGCATTGTCGCGCGGGGCGCGTTCATAACTGATGATGTCGTCGCCGAGATTGCCGATCAGGGTCTTCTTAAGATCGAATCCAGGGTCGTCCTGTTTGGCCCGGGCGCTGGCGGTGTCGAGGATCAGGTTCACCGCGCTGAGGGCTTGCGGGGAGAGGTCGTTGAGCATCTTCTCGATCGTGGCCCAGGCCCTGGGGCCGTCCACGCGCCAGCGCAGGAACTCGACGGCATCCGCGGGCACGAATGGCGGCGGACTGGCCTCTTTAGCTCCGCTG
>JBEKJO010000290.1:0-3602 GCA_050011195.1 Verrucomicrobiota bacterium
TGATAGGCCGTTACCGCCCGGGCGCGTATCCGTTGTGGGGAACCTTCTACTTCCGCTGGTGGTTCACAACGACCATCGAAGCCGCCGTCCCCGTCGGCTACCTCACCGGCACTCCGCTGCTGAATATCTATCTTCGGCTGATGGGGGCGAAGATCGGCCCCAACGTGTATCTGGCCAGCGATAGCTTCGCCATCTACGACTTGCTCTCCATCGGCGAGGATTCCAGCATCAACGACGACTCAAACCTGCTGGGTTACACCGTCGAGAACGGCCAGTTGAAGCTTGGACGCATCACCATCGGCAAGCGTTGTTTCGTCGGCGCCCGCTCCGCCGTGCGCGAGAACACCGTCATGGAAGACGACTCGGCCCTCGAAGACCTGTCGCTGCTGCCGCGCGGCTTCGTCATTCCGCGCGGGGAGACGTGGCTCGGGTCTCCCGCCCGGAGCGCCGACATTCCTGTCGGCTTAGAACGCTCGCATGTCACTCGCCCAACCGCACGCCGCCGCTTCGCCTTCGGCCTTCTGCATGGGATCGGGCTGCTGATCTTCCCGGTGCTGGTGGTCTCCGCCCTGTTCCCCGGCATCGTGGTGATGAACAAGCTGAACTACCTCGACCCATATTACTGGTATCTGCTGCTTGCGCCGCTGGTCGGGTTGTCCTTCATCGTGCTATTGGCCCTGGAGATCGCCCTCGTGAAGTGGGTGCTGCTGGGAAGGGTGAAGCCCGGGCGGCGCCCGCTGCACAGCTTCTACTACCTGCGGAAATGGTTTGCCGACCAAACCCTGGACCTGAGCCTCGACATTCTGGGGCCGCTCTATGCCTCGGTCTATCTGACCCCCTGGTACAAACTGCTGGGCGCCAAACTCGGCTATGGCGCCGAGGTGTCCACGGCCTCGTTCATCTCGCCCGACCTGCTCTCGATCGGCGACGAGAGCTTCATTGCCGACAGCGTCTCGCTCGGCGCGCCGCGAGTGCGCGACGGGTTCATGACCCTGGGCCGGAATCATATCGGCAAGCGCTCGTTCATCGGCAACAGCGCCCTGCTGCCGCCGGGCACGGTCATCGGGGACAGCGTCCTCATCGGCTGCCTCTCGGCTCCCCCGCCCAACCCGGCGGACGCGCTCCGCGAGGACACGACCTGGATGGGGTCGCCGCCCATCTTCCTGCCGCAGCGCCAACCGAGCGCGCTGTTCCCGGTGGAAACCACGTTCAACCCCACCGCGAAGCTGCGCGTCCAGCGGGCCGCCATCGAGTTCGTGCGCGTCATCACACCTTCGACCTGCTTCATCATCCTGATCAGCCTGCTGTTCTCGTCGCTGCTGATCCTGCACGACTATTTGAATCTTCTGGACACGCTCTTGTGCTTCCCGTTCCTCTACCTGGCCTGCGCTGGCGCGGCGGGAGTCTTCATGATTGTGGCGAAGTGGGTTTTCGTCGGGCGCTACCGTGCGGCCGAGATGCCGCTGTGGAGCACGTTTGTGTGGCGCAACGAGCTGCTGAACGCCCTGCACGAGCATCTGGCCGAACCGTTCCTCGTCGGCGCGCTGACCGGCACGCCCTTTGTCTGTTGGTACTTCCGCTTGCTGGGCGCGAAGATCGGCCGCCGGGTGTACATGGAAACCACCGACCTGAGCGAGTTCGATCTGGTGCGCCTGGGGGACCAGGCCGCGCTGAACGCCGATTGCACCATCCAGACGCACCTCTTCGAGGACCGCGTGATGAAGATGTCCGGCATCGACATCGGGCCCCGCTGCAAAGTCGGCGCCGGCTCGCTCGTGCTCTACGATACCCGCCTCGAGCAAGGCGCGGCGCTGGGCGATCTCTCCCTGCTAATGAAGGGCGAGACACTGCCCGCCTGGACAAGCTGGGAAGGCATCCCCGCGCGCCCGGAAGAGAGGCTCCGCGCCGACGGGCCTTAGTCCGTCACACTTTAGCCATAGCGGTCGTTCGACGGATTTGGAACTTGGGAATCGAAAGGACTCGCACTCGGCGAATTGCCCTTCAAGCGGCGATTGCCAGTTCAAACAACCCGTGGCAATGGCTTTGCCAACGGTAATTCTCGAGGCCGGCGGCCATAGCCTTCTGGAAAGCCGGTTCATAGAAAGAAAGCTCTTGCAGGGAGCCCGATGCGGGGCGTATAAGCTGCTCAACAGCACAAAGTAAATATGACTTAACAATCCAGGTATCGGCGAAGGGCAACGTATGAACCTGCGCGCTTTTCTCATGTGAACCCGCCAACCGAGTTCAAGTACTGGGCCTTTATCAGCTACAGCCGCCAGGACAACCGGAAAGACCGAAATCTCTGGGGTGACTGGCTGCATTATGCGCTTGAGAATTTCAAGGTCCCCCAGGAATTGTTCGGCAAGCCGGGGCGTGACGGGGAATTGACGCCCGAGCGGCTGTTCCCCTGCTTTCAGGATGACAAGGAGTTGCCCATCAAGGCCGACTTGGGCGAGGCCATTGGCGAGGCGTTGAAACAATCGCGCTATCTGGTGGTCATCTGTTCGCCGCGCGCAGCCAAGTCGGTGTGGGTCAATGAGGAGGTGCTGGAGTTCAAGCGGTTGGGCAGAGCGAACCGCATTTTGGCGATCATTGTGGACGGCGAACCGAATGCAAGCGAACCGGGCAAGGGGTCTGATCCGGCGTTGGAATGCTTTCCGCCGGCGCTGCGTCATCGGCTGGGACCGGACGGGAATTTGGACCTGGCCCAGCGCGTCGAACCGATTGCCGCTGATGTCCGGGGAAGCGAGGGCCGGGAAGCTTCACTGAAAAACAAAGCCCACGATCCCGTGCTGGAGCGAGAGAAATTGCGGGTGGTGGCGGGATTGCTGGGGATTGGATTTGGCGATCTGGTTCAACGGGACAAGGAGCGACAACTGGTCGAGGAACGGGCAAAGGCGCGCCGCTTGCGGAAATTGGCGGCGGGCTTCGCGGCCTTGGCGCTGGTGGCCACGGTGGCTGGTATCTTAGCTGTTCGCGGACAGAAAGAGGCCGAAAGACAGCGGAAGGAAGCTGAACACCAACGGAAGGAAGCTGAAGCAAAGAAGGAAGAAGCGCTTCAGACTTTGTCTCAGTCAGATTTTCTGCAAGCTGTTCGGCTCATCGCCGAGGACAAGGACCACGACGCAGTCGCTTACCTGGTCGCCAGCCTCAGAGCCAACCCCGCCAATGATGCCGCCGTGACACGGCTGGCAACCTTGCTCGCTTACCGGGCCTGGCTCCGGCCCATTCTGCATCTCCGCCGAGCGGGACTGGTCCGTTGGGCCCAATACAGTCCAGATGGCAGGCGGATCGTCACGGCCTCGTGGGAGGGCACGAATGACATGGCGCGGGCGTGGGATGCCCAGACGGGCCAGCCACTGCCCCAGCCGCTCAAACACGATGGCACATTCAGCCCCGATGGCAAGCGCATCGTCACGACCTCGTCGAATGGCACCAATGGCATGGCGCGCGTTTGGGATGCGCAGACGGGTCAGCCACTGACCGAGCCGCTCAAACACGCACGCTATAACCTTGTCAATTCAGCCCAATTCAGTCCGGATGGGAAGCGGGTCGTCACGGCTTCAGGGGATGGTACCGCGCGAGTGTGGGATGCGCAGACG
>JBEKJO010000291.1:0-3584 GCA_050011195.1 Verrucomicrobiota bacterium
GGCCGATCAGCGTGCTCGGAGGCACAATTTGGTGATAATATGCCCGAGGGAGGAAGGAGTGCAAGGGGAATTTGAAGAGTTGATAGCAGGGGGAGTTGATAGTTGATAGGCGGAGAGGTTCGAGGCGCGGTCGTTGCCCGACACGCCGGGTCGGAAACCGGCGCTCCGGCCCGCCATCACTGACCGGTTACGATTCGCGAATTACGCTAATGCCACTTCGCAATGGAATTCGGCAGGAATCACTGGGAACCCCTCACTCGGCCCTCTCCCCATCCGATGGGGGTGGTGAGGCTTTCCAGCACTCGACGTCCGGGCAGAGCGGACAGAACCATCACTCTCTGCGGAACCTTATACCATATCCAGCTTGCTTCTGCACGGTTTAGGAAAGGGCCTCCTCTCCCCAGCCCTCCTCCCGAGGAGGAGAGGGAGAACCTGCCGCCGCAAATAGTGCAACCACGAAGGGCAAGTGGTATTACCCCCCTTGCGCCCGCCGGAGGCATTCCTGATAGAACATGCGCACGGGCGCGCCGCCCATGGCGATGGCGCACCAAGCCGCTTCATCCAGTTCCGCCTGCGTGAGGCCCAGCTCGCGCGCCTTTTGGTAATGCACGTCGAAGCACGGATGGCACCGGCTAGACAGGACCAGGCTGAAGAGGATCAGCTCTTTGGCTTTCTCGGTCAAAGTCCCGGCGGTCTGCACCGAGCGCATCAGTGTGCCGAAAGCCTTCTGCGTTTCAGCGGCGGAAGCCGGAGCACCGGTTTTCGCGTCGAATATGTCGGCGCAGCAACCGGGTTGGTGTGGGTCGGAAGGTGAACGGCTCGCGGGGACGCTCGCCCTCCCGGGTCCGGGGGCGCAGCAACCGGGTTGGTGTGGATCGGAAGGCGATGATGAATTCATGTTTGAAGGGGCGCGGACGCCCACGTCCACAGGTTGTTGTTGAATCTCCTCGCGTGGATGTGGGCGTCCGCGCGCGTCTCGCTCCGCCGAATTCGTGACCAGAATCCGGCCATCGGAGGGGCCGATAAATCTGCCGATGACAAAGGCCTTCACCCCGCGCTGGGCCAGCGCCTGTTCCAGCTTCTCCAGGCGGTCAGGCGGAATGGCGATCAGCAGGCCGCCGGAGGTCTGCGCGTCGCAGCCGAGATGCACCAAGGCTTCATCCACATCCGGTGCGGCCTGGAGGGCGTCGCCGATGAACTCGCGGTTGCGTTCCACCGCGCCGGGAATGACTCCTTCGCGAAGGGCCTCCACCGCGCCGGCAAAGGCAGGCAGGGCATCCGCGAAAACCTGAGCGGTCAGCTTGCTCTGCCGTGCCATGCGAATGAGATGCCCGAACAGCCCAAACCCGGTCACATCCGTGCAGGCCGAGGCTCCCGCCGCTTTCATGGCATCGGCGGCGGCCTGGTTGAGCGCGGCCATTGAGATGGCGGCTGCCGCCATGCCTGCTTCGTTGCCGCGCCCGACCTGCTCGCAGAAGGCCAGCACGCCCGTTCCCAGTGGCTTGGTCAACACGAGCGCGTCATCGGCGCGCGGCGTCTCCAGCGCGGCGGCCACCGCTGGATCAATCAGACCGGTAATCGCAAAGCCCAGCTTGATCTCGTCATCCTTGATGCTGTGCCCGCCGACCAGCGCGACGCCGGCTTGGCCCAAGGTCTCCATCGCCCCCGCCAGCATCCGGTACATGATCTCGCCGTCCAGGGTTTCCGAGGGAAAGGCGAGGATGCTCAAGGCGGTGCGCGGCACGCCGCCCATCGCATAAATGTCCGACAAGCAATTGGCGGCGCAGATGCGGCCAAACAGGTGCGGGTCATCCACGCAGGGCGTGAACACGTCCACCGTCTGGACCAGGCACAGGTCGTCCGCGATTCGATAGATCGCGGCATCGTCCGCCGCCGCGAGACCAGAAATCACAGATGGGTCATTCACCTCCGGCAGACGCGCGAGCACCGCTTCCAGGTCCGCGGGGGAAATCTTCGAGGCGCAGCCCGCGTTGCGCACCAGGCTGGTCAGCTTCAATTGGGAGAAGTCCACCGGGTCCGGGCGCTCCCCGGCGCAGGGGCAGATGTTCTGGTCGCGGAAAACGTCGCACGGGCAGGGGCGGCGCGGGTCGCAGATGCAATGCCCGAGCCGCTGCGACCGCTCCATCACCCGTTGCCGTTTGGCCAAATCAATCTTCATTTCAACAGCTTGCGCGTCTCCACACCGGGGGTGCGATCATGTCCCGACCGAACGGTAACCCGGATTTTATCCAAGTAATCCAACAGGGGCACGGCGTGTTTTCGGCTGACGCCCAGCGCGTCGCGGAACTCCATCGTCGAAAACGACGGCTTCTGCCCAAACAACCGCAGCGCCACCTGTTTGGCCGCTTCGAGCGCGTCACGATGGATGCAAAGGCGGTCGTCGAGCCGCACCAGGACCGCGCGCTCGACCAGCAGGTTGATCGTCTTCTCGACGCGCGCCGGCGGCTCGCCGAGCGTCGTGGCAAGGTCGGCGGCGGCGGGACCCGCCCAGCCGGCGCTTTGGAACGCGGCGCTAACCTGGTCGCCCAACTGCTGGTCGTGATTTGATAGCCGGGCGCTCCAGCCCGCCTGCGCAAAGACGGCGCCCTGGAGTTCGAGCCGTTTGGCGCTGACCAGCGACGCGGCGGCCAGCTCACAAACCTCCGCCGCTCCGCCTACGATTAGAAACAGCTCCTCGCGGCCCAAGCCGACGCGCTGCGGGTTCGCGGTGTGGAAGGACAGCACGGCTTCAAGCATCTTGCCCGCCGTCTCCTCGACCACCGCACTGTGCGTCAGCGCGCCGCCCGGCAGCGAAACCACCCGGCCAGTGGCCCGCAGTTTTTCGAGCAGAGCGGTCATTTCCTCGGGGCGCAGCAAACATCGCTTCTGCAAGTCGCCCGCCGAAAGTGGCAGGCCGCTCTCGCGCAACATGAGTTCGCACCAGCGGGCCGGGTCGTCCAGCGCATCCCGGCGCGCCGCGAGAGAGTTCAAGGTCCAGGGTCTCTTCCGGCGCAGCCGAACGTTGCTGACCCCGAGAATACGCCCGCCGCCAATGGTTGCCAGGCCGCTCTGGTCCTGCGCCGGCAGGTTGGCGCGGACGACAAACCGGTCGCCCGGCGCCAGGGGCAGGGGCTGGGCGAGCCGTAGTTGCACCATTTGTCGCTGGCCGGCGGCCATCCCGATCTCCTCCAGCATGGCCACCCGGGCCAGCACCGAGGCGGTCCCGACATGCAGATGCGCTTCCAGGAAGTCTTCCACCTTGCCCTTCACCGAATCCAGAATGCGCAACTCTGCTTCCGCCATCGTCACCGGCGCGACCGCGTCGGACGCACACAGCACCATACCGCGCCTTACTTCCTCGTGGTCAAACTCCGGGAGGTTCAGCGCGACGCATTCGCCCGCGCGCGCTTCGGTCGCGTCTTCCCCATACACTTGCATCCGCCGCACATGCCCGGCCCGGCCCGCCGGCAGCAGCGTCAGAGGGTCGCCGATCCGCACCAGGCCGCTCGATGGAATGCCCGTAATCACCGTCCCCGGGCCACGAATGGTAAACACGTCCTCGACCCAGACACGGAAGATGCCCG
>JBEKJO010000292.1:0-3578 GCA_050011195.1 Verrucomicrobiota bacterium
TTTCTGCTATGGACCGTGGGCGCGGGATGGATCAAGCCACCCGCGGCCAACGCCGTGGGCGCCACCCTTCTGATGTGGGGGATATTCACGTTCCTGATGTGGATTGCAACCTTCCGCGCCAACTTCATCCTCTGGACCATATTCCTCCTGCTTTGGATCACCTTTTTCTTGTTGGCAGCGGGAGACCTGGGAATGGGCTCGGGGTGGCACACGGCGGGTGGCTGGGTGGGGTTAGTCACCGGAGCCGACTCCTTATATCTTGCTTTTGCCGAGGTGACGAACGGCGCCTTCAAGAAAACCGTGGTCCCGGTGGGAGGGCCCCTCCTCAAGCCGTAGCAAGCGTAGCGCGGGCCTCCGCTCTGTGAGGTCCGCGGCTTTTCGCGCCCCCAGCGCTCGCCGGCCCCGTTCTTTGTTGCCTCCGCACCGCACCGGTGGTGGATGCAACAGGAGGCGAAGGCGGTGTGACGCGGCATGTCGTTGCCGGGGGTGCTACTCCGGTTGCGCAAGGCCCTTGGCGAGCGCGTTATCCAGCAACCCTTTCATCTTTCGCGAGGCCTCTTGCGACAGGCGTGCTTGTTCTTCACCCAGTTTTCCTTGCCGTTCGCCGAGCTTCCCCTGCTGAGCACCCAATGCGCCTTGCTTGGCGCCGATCGCCATTTGTCGCTCTCCGGCCTTGTCCTGGAGTTCACCAAGCTTCCTCTGCAATTCTCCCAGGGCGCCCTGCATGTCGCCTAATTCTTCCTGCGTGCCACCGTGCTTGTGGAGCTGGTCAAGTTGAGCCTGAAGCTTCTGAAGTTCCGCCGTCAAATCCGGCACCTCCACGCGAACCTCTTCCATCTCCCTGCCGAGCTCCTCTTGCTGGGCGCCCAGCGCCTCCTGTTGGCGGCGTAACTCCTCCCGCTGCTTATCAAAGAGGGCTTCCTGCGGCACAAAAAACGCGTTGGCCTGCCGGACGGTCGCCGCATCGCGAATGAAGTAGGCTTTGCCGTTGCGATGGAACCAGATGAAGTCCAACGTATTGGCCTGCTTGCGCAGTTCGTTCATGCGTCCCAATTCGCTGGGGCCCCAGAACGGCCCGCTCATGGTGACTGATTCGCCGGAGCTGACCACCCAGGGCTCACCTGAGTCCCCCAAGCCCATGCGGCTCGCTGCTGGCCGGGGCGCCGTAGGCGCTTTCGGAGCCACGGCCGGGGCCGGAGCGGGCTTGGGTGTAGCCGGAGTTGCCGGGACCGCGGGCGTTTCTGGAACTGCCGGTGGAGCTTGCATTCCCGCCATTACAGGTTCCGCGGCGGGACTTGCCAGTGGCGCTGCCAGCACCCGAGCATCCTCTGTGTGGAACTTGTTCGCCGCGACGGGCTCGACCGCTGCCAGCAGATAGATTACGGGCGCGCCCAACAGCGCGAGCGCCACCCAAGCGGGTTTTCTGAGCCCGGCTGAAAGCCGCCGGCTCGAATCCAGAATTCTGTCCACTCTCCGTAGAGCCTGTTTTCCACTCGTCATCGCCACACCCTCCCATCGGACACGTCCCGCCGCGCCCTGCAAATCCCCATAGAAACCGAGTAAGACCTCAGCGTAAAGAGTTCGATCGGCCATTGTGCGCAAAGCCGCATCGTCGCTGGCCTGCTCGGCCAGTGCGGCGAGATGCCGTTCCAGCCACCAGGCCAGCGGGCTGAACCAGAAAACGCCGCGATGAATGGCCGCCAGCGCCCGGGTCAGCGCGTCCTTCCTTACCACGTGCGACAACTCGTGGGCGAGCACGGCTTGAAATTTCTCTTCGCTCCAGGCGCGCCACGCGGTGGGAAGCAGGATGATCGGATGCCACACGCCCAGCGTCACGGGCACGACGATGGCTGGGGATTCGGCGAATTCCGGCGCCGTTTCGAGGCCCCAATGGGTGGATTGCTCAAGCAGCGCTGCCCGCACTCGCGGGTCGCCCACCGGACGGCCAGAGAGCTTCACGCGCCGGCAGACAAAAAAGCCCAGCATGAGTTGTGCCAGCAGGACTCCGGCGATCAGCACATAAAGGGCGAGGGCAACGAGTGGCCAGGAAAAAGTCCCGCGGCTCGCGGAGGGCCCCGCGGAGTAAAGCCGGGCGGACGGCGTTGCCCCGGCGATGACCCGAACCGGTGAGCGGGTGGCGAGGATTGTTATGCCGGCGGGCGCAGGCGGGGGGACGGACGGTGCCGCCACTGGAGCGGGCATCGGCAGCCGGACCGCGGGTGCGACCCAGGCAAGGAACGGCATGGCCAGCGCCGCGTAAAGCAGCGCCGTCCAAACGGCCAGCCGGATCGTGGCGTCCTTCACGCGCCCCACGGCGAGCGCCAGACCCGCCAGCGCGGCCAGCAGCAGCGCGCGAAGGGCGGGTTCAGCGAGGTGGCGAAGCAGTTGCGCGCACAAAGGGGAGGTGGAGTCGATCATCCCCTTTCTCCTCGCCGCCGGGCGACGCGGCGGGCCAGTTGATCCAGATCTTTCTGCTTCAGCACCTTGTTCTCAACCATCCCCACCAGCAGTTGCTCCACCGAGCCGCCGCAGAAGCGGTCGATGATGTGTTGGACGGCGCGCGCCGCGAAATGCCTCTGCGGTTGCGTGGCTTGGTAGAGAAAGGTTCGGCCTTCCACCTCGTGTGTGAGAAAACCCTTTTCCTCCAAGCGCCGCAGTACGGTGCGGATGGTGGAATCCTTGAGCGAGCGCACGGGGACCAGGGCTGCGCGGCAGGCGTCCGCCGTGGAAGGGCCCCGCGACCAGATGAATTCCATGAGGAGTTGCTCAAGTTCGCCGAGCGCGCGGGGCCGTTGTTTGGATGTGTTAAGCATCGTAGCGTTACAATACGTAACATATAGGAGGGCGCTTGTCAATGGGAAAGTCTCCGGCCGGAAAGTCGGAGGGGCACGCCAGGTTAAAGGTGACAGCAAGCGGCTTTTCGCGCCCGCCGGCTCGGTTCTTTGTTGCCTCTGCACCGCACCGTGGGGAGCACTGGATGGTCGCCCGTCAGCCGACGGGTGTTTCACAAAGCGGCCACCACTTTATTCTCTCCGCGTCCTTAAATGTCCCTACCGGGCCATTAGATCTGCTGGCACGCCACCTCGGGCGGGGGTATATTTCCGTTGCTGGCCAAATCGTTGTTTCTCGATCTCCTTTAGTGCTCTGACAAGTTCTGGCTTACGCTCAAGAAGCCGCAACACTGTATCGGCAGACCCGTTTTGAATCACCTTTCCGCTTTCCCACCTCACGACCACTTTGGGTCCCTGGCACAGGAGTTCCTCTAACTCGGCTTGCGTCAGACCGGCCTTCTCCCGAATCGCAGTTATTCGCTCGGGCGGTAGAAGACCCAGTTTCTTGCGCACCTCATTTTTCACAGCAACCGCCAGCGCATGGCTCTGCTTTGGGTTCAGAAAATCTTCACAACAATCGGCGCAATGGTAGACTTCCACGGCAGGTACTTCCACCGCTTCCCCGTTGTACTGTGCGTTATAGTTCTTCCTCTCGACCAATTTGGCCGTCCCCTCGTTGCAGACAGGGCAATTCATAATCCCTCCCCTATTCCTCCTTAAAGGAAACGACAACTGCCCAGTTCTCCT
>JBEKJO010000293.1:0-3540 GCA_050011195.1 Verrucomicrobiota bacterium
TCTCATGCCGAGCAATCCCAATCGTTTGCCCTTTTTGGCGCGCAACACGCCTTCCTCCTGAAAGCCTTTGCCGTCGTCTTTGATGGTCATGCAAACGGCGCCGTGCAGCTTCTTAATCTTCACTTCCGCGTAGCTGGCTTGGGCATGGCGGGCGACATTGGTGAGCGCTTCCTGGGCGACGCGATAGAGGACGGTTCGTTTGTCACCGTTGATTTGCTCGACCGCTGCAAAGGCCGACAAACTGACGCGGATACCCGTCTCGGCGCGGAAGTGTTTCATAAACGTGTGGAGGGCGGGAATCAGCCCCAGGTCGTCCAACACTGCGGGGCGCAATTCACGGGCAAACCGGTGCACGATGTTGACCGAGTACTTCACCAACCGTTGCGTGCGGGCGATGCTTCGATCGAGGCCCCTGGTGTTGAGCGCGGCCTCCTTTTTCAAGGTCGCCAGCCGGAGATTGATGCCCGTTAAAGTCTGGGCGATGACATCATGCAGTTCGCGGCTGATCTTCTTGCGCTCTTCCTCCTGCGCCGACAAAAGCTGGCGGGAAAGCAGGCGCAATTGTTCCTGCATCTGCCGCGACTGCTCCAACAACCGGCCGTAGTGCTGCTGACTTTTCCTGAGGGCTTCCTCCGCCGATTTGCGCTGGGCGATTTCCCGTTTCAACTGCCGGTTGGAAAGGGCCAGAGACACGGTGCGCTGGCGCAGCGCGTCGTTGATTTGCCCGAGGTGGAAATTGGTCTCGTGCGCGGTGCGATGAACCTTCTCGATCGGGGTGATGGCCTCGGCAAAAAAAGTCCCCGCCCGCCGGACCATCGCGGCGCGAGTGGCGGGGGAATCGCCGGGCAAAACCAATTTGACCAACGCTCGCTCGTGAATCCTGACCAGGTCCAGCGTCTCCAGCCCCTGGGTCATGGCCTGGCGCACCAGCCGCTGCGCCGGCTGCAAGCTCGCCCGCGGACCTTGCTTAAGGTGCTTTCGCAACGCGGCCTGATATTTTCGCGCTAGCCCGGTCAACTTACGGTTCATGGTGTTTGCGGTATTCACGAGCGAACCGTTGTATGGTTTTCACCGACATATCCACCAGCCGTTGCGTGCTGGCAATCTCTTTCTGAAGGCTCTTGGCGCTGCGGCCAGCCGCCTTTTTCACGGTCAATAATCGGACATTGATTCCCAACAGAGTCTGGGCGATTTCATCCTGCAGATCGTGGCTGAGCTTCTTTCGCTTGTCCTCCTGCGCCGCCAGAATCCGGTGGGTCAGGTGCTGCAAATGTTTTTGCAGAGCCTGTGATTCCTCCAATAGTGTTTTGTAGTGTTCGCCGCTTTTCTTGAGGGCTGCCTCCACGGTCTTGCGCCGGGCGATTCCTTGTTGCAAGGACCGGTTGGATGCAGCCAGGTCCACGGTGCGCCGGCCGAGCATCTTGTTCAGCCGATTCAAGCGGGCGCTGGCCTTGAGCGCGGCGCGATGCGTCTGCTCGATCGGCGCGATGGTCTCCGTGAAGAAAATGTCCGCGCGCCCGATGATCCCATCCTTGCTGCCGGCTGCTTCCAGCGCGGCGAGGGCTCGCTCGTGAATCCTGGCCACATCGAGCGTTTCCAACCCGCTGGCCACGGCCTGGCGTCCCAGTCCCCGCGCCGGCTGCAAGCTGGCCTGCGGGCCTTGCTTCAGGTGCTTTCGCAATGCCGAAGCGTAACGTCCCGATAACCTGCTCAACTTGCGTTTCATGATCTGTCCGAATTCACCCGCCGCCCTCAAGGCGGCTTGCGGTCGCGGTCGGGGCAACGGGGCTTTTGGTTCTTCGTCGTCGGCCCAACAACCCACATCTAATAACAGCTAATATCTGCCCTTTGATCCAAACTGTCTATCGGGGAAATCCCCGACCCCCCGGGGGTGAAATCAAAAAGCGCAGCGGCGGAGGTCTCCGCGTGATTCTTGAACCCTCTTCTCGGCCGGTTTGCAAAGTGCACGATGTTCAGGCAGCGCTCGTGCAAGTTGCAATGACTTTACATCCCGCAGGGCTCAGGAAAGGCGACGCCAAAACACTTTAATTAGCCCGGATTGAAGCGTTTAGAGCGCCGGGCGTCAGGTTGGCCCTGCAATAGCTAGAGGAGAAAAAGAACTTACGAAAACAAGCACATTGACGTTCTGATACCAAATCACAAACGGTTTATCGAATCCATTCAAGAAAGGCAGTTTTATGTTACGAAGCATTAAACAGTTGCACGGAGACAAACTCGGCGCGTCAGATGGCGAAATTGGCCATGTGAAGGACTTCTATTTTGACGATCAGAACTGGGCGGTTCGTTATGTGGTCGCGGACACCGGTTCCTGGTTATCGGGGCGCAAGGTGCTCATCTCTCCCCATGCCTTCGGCAGTCTCCATCAGGCCGGAAAACTCCTGCTGGTGAATCTGACCCGCAAACAGATTGAGGACAGCCCTTCGATTGAGTCGCACAAGCCGGTGTCGCGAGAATACGAAGAGGAGTATTACCGATATTACGGCTGGCCCTACTATTGGCAGGGTGACGGGCTGTGGGGTATGAGCGGCTTCCCGATTTTAGAGTTGCCAGCAAAACCTCTTCCGGGTGAGCTGGCCTCTGCGAGTGGCCGTTCCCCCGAACGCGCCGATGCTCACCTGCGGAGCACGCAAGCCGTGAACGGCTACCACCTCCAGGCCAGTGATGGGACGATTGGCCACATCTGTGATTTTATGATGGACGACCAGAGCTGGGCGATTCGTCAACTGGTCATCAAAACCGGCCATCGGTTTTCCGGCAAAGAGGTGCAGATACCGACGAGCCAGGTTGACCGGATCAGTTACGAGAAATCCACGGTGTTCGTGAATTTGACGAGGGAAGCCGTCGAGCAGAGTTCCGCACACCAGGTGGCTCCGGTCGGTGCGAAAGATTGACGGCGCCGAACAAACCAACAAACAAAAAGCGAAAGAATTATAATTAAACAAATGAACACCAAACTTACCCTGCTCGCAATCAGCAGTTCACTGATGCTGGCCGCGCCCGCATTGCTGGCGCAAAACACCAACACCAATACCCTCCCCCTCACCCAAACCTTGAAATACCAGGTCGCGTTGGAGAATGACCGGTCTTTGGGCGAACGATCTCTCCTTCCACCCGGTCTCAAGGAGAAGATGAAGCTTACCGACGCGCAGAGAACCGAGTTGAAGCCAATCGAGGACGACTTCGCCAACACGAGCCAGCAATACCAGACAGCCAACCAACCCCGTATTGATGCCGCTCAAGAGGCGAATCGGCAAGCGCGCGCGTCGAAGGACACGGCACAAATTCAGGCAGCGCGCGAACAGTTGCAACAGGTCTGGGCAGGTCTCCAGCCATACCGAGAGGCGGCCGTCAAGCGAATCAAGCCTCTGCTGACGCCGGAGCAACTCGAGGTTTTGGAGGATGCGAAGAACCAATGGCGCGAAAATCATGCTGATGAGGTGAATGATCCGTCTGCGCATTGAACCAGAACCGTGACACATCCGCGGCGACGCCGCGGATATTAGCCCATGAAAGCAACTC
>JBEKJO010000294.1:0-3497 GCA_050011195.1 Verrucomicrobiota bacterium
AGGCAACCCTCAAGGAAATGCAACGCCTCTCACGCCAAGTGCTCTTTGCCACTCTACCCCATCCGCCTCGCCGTAAACGCCTGGGAAAGAGGGTTCTAGGCCTTATCTAAGCGCCATTCGACTGCCGTCGGCGGCTACCGTTTCTTCCGCCTTGCGGTTACCACACCGCAGCGGTTACGGAGGACCCCGTAGCATAGGCTACACTTAGCACGTGAGGCGGCGCTCCCTCTCCCCATCAGATGGGGAGAGGGCCGGGGTGAGGGGGCGCGGTGCGTAGTCTATCCTCCAGTCTTCCCTGCAAAACCATTGAATCGGTAAGGCGCTTCGGGCATTCTGCGCCCGCATGAATCGCATTGTCGAACGATTCGCCCGGTTGCGCCACGAGCGCAAGAAAGGGTTTGTCGTCTATATCGGCGCGGGCGATCCGAACCTGGAAGCCACGCGCCAACTGGCGCTGGCCTTCGATCAGCTCAGCGTTGACGTGCTGGAGCTGGGTGTGCCCTTCAGCGACCCGCTGGCGGATGGCCCGGTCAACCAGCTCGCCGCCCAGCGCGGCCTGGAATCCGGCGCCACACCGCCGAAAGTCCTGGAAATCGTGGCCGCCATCCGCCGGGAATCGCAGATTCCCATCGTCCTCTACCTCTACTTCAACCTCATCCATCGGCGCGGCGTGGAGCCGTTCATCCGGGACGCGGCCCAGGCGGGTGTGGACGGCTTGCTGGTGCTCGATTTGCCGCCCGAGGAGAGCGGCAACTACGAAGCGCTCATGCGCCATTCGGGGCTGTGCCCTATCTATCTCGTCGCGCCGACTACCCCGGAGGAGCGCATCGAACTGATCGTCAAACGCGGCGCGGGCTTCATTTACTACGTCTCCCGCGAAGGCGTCACCGGCATGCAGACCCAGGTTGCCGACACGATCACGCAGATGACCGCCAAGATTCGCGCCCACACGGACCTCCCCATCGCGGTCGGCTTCGGCATCTCGACGCCCGAACAGGCGAAGATCGTGGCGGCGAGCGCAGAGGCGGTAGTAATCGGCAGCGCCATAGTGGACCAGATTGCGCGACACGGCAAATCGCCGGACTTGATCAAGCGCGTTAGCGAATTTGTTAAACCTCTCCTGC
Source organism: Verrucomicrobiota bacterium (assembly GCA_050011195.1). Lineage (GTDB taxonomy): Bacteria > Verrucomicrobiota > Verrucomicrobiia > Limisphaerales > UBA8199 > PALSA-1440. The sequence goes on from JBEKJO010000294.1 coordinate 1,125, forward strand.
AAGCGGTGAAGAACCCATGAAAGCCAAACCTGACACTACCGAACGTTTCGTCATTATCATGGCCGGCGGCAGAGGCGAGCGCTTCTGGCCGGTCAGCCGTGAGAAGAAGCCCAAGCAACTCCTCACGCTGCTGGGCGACCGGTCATTCTTGCAGCAGGCGGTTGACCGCGTGCTCCCGTTGGTGCCGATCAAAAACATCCTGGTCATCACCAACGAGGTCCAGGCCCCCGAGGTGCGCAAACAACTGCCGAAGCTGCCCAGGGAGAACGTCATTGCCGAGCCGATTGGCCGCGACACCTGCGCGGCGGTCACGCTGGGCGCTGCCTTGGTCGGCGCGCGTTCGCCCACGGGTGTCATGGCCGTCCTCCCGGCCGATCATGTCATCCCCGAGGAGAAGAAGTTTCAGCAGGTCCTGTCGGACGCCTTTGACCTCGCGGGCCGCGGGCAGGCCATCATTACCATCGGCATCAAACCGACCGAGCCGGCTACGGGCTACGGCTACATTCACGTCGGCGAGACCCTGCCGCCGCCGCAAGGGGTTAAGTCTTACAAAACCCTCTTCCACCGCGCCGAGCAGTTTGTGGAAAAGCCTTACTTCGAGAAGGCGCTCGAATACTTGAACAGCGGCCAGTACCGCTGGAACGCGGGCATGTTCCTGTGGTCATTCGTCACCATTACCGAAGGACTGCAAAAGCACCAGCCGGAGATGTATGACGCCTGCCAGCGCTGGTTCAAAGTGGCGGCCAACCCGGCCAAACTCGCCAAGGTCCTCGCCAGGGAATATCCCGGCCTCAAGCGAATCTCCATTGACTACGCGCTGATGGAGCACGCGCAGAATGTCATCGTCGCCGACGGCGCCTTCGCCTGGGATGATCTCGGCTCTTGGACCGCCCTGGGCCGGCACCTCAAGGCCGACCCCGAGGGCAACTGCGCCGTGGCCGATTTCATCCACGTAGATGCCGCGCGGAACATCATCTTTGACGCCCGCAGCCAGGACCGGCGCACACCCATCGCCGTGGTCGGCTTGCGCGATGCGATTCTGGTTCAGACCGATGATGCCACCCTGCTGGCGCACAAGAGCCAGTCGCAAAAGGTCAAAGAACTGGTCAAGAAGCTGGCCGCAGACCCGAAATTGAGGAAGCTAGTCTAAGCCAGACCCGGAGTCGTGGAATATTGGAGTGTCGGGGTAATGGTTGGCGCGGCAGGGGCTTGCGCCATATTTGCGACTTGCGATTTGCGATTTACGATTTAGGGAGGGCTTGACAGCCGGGCAGGAGGGCGGCATATTGGAATGGGTGAACAAGCAAGTGGATAGTTAGGGGAGGTTGATGGTTGATAGTGCCTGAGCCGGGGCCAGCGGGGCGGGCGGGGAGAGCGAAATCACAAAGATTTACTTGACAAAGCTGAAGGAGTGGCGGAGGCTCAAGAGTGCGGAGTACCAGGCGCCGCTGGAGGGCGCGCGGATTTGTATCCGCACTTGGCCGCAAGGCAACGGCTGGGAAGGCAAAGGGCGGCGGCAGATCAACCACGGGCTGGCGCCGCGGCGGGGGGAGAGGGAAAATGGAAGGGTGAGGGGCAATTAAGGGTCAATCAAGGGTTAATCATGGGATGATTATGGGATAATCATGGGATGAGGACCGGACTGCCACGCCAGCGCCGCGCCACCGTTGCGCCACCGCCTGGCTGGCAGGCGACCGCGCACGGAGGGGGAAGAGTGTCGAGCGAAGGCCGCCAAGGGGGGCGAGGGGGGAAAGGCAGAATGAAGAATGCAGAAAAGGGGCCTGTGGCGGCTACGATTTGGCGGCGGGGGAAGGGGGGCGGGGAAGCAAAAAGGCCCAATCCATTCGACAGCCCTTCGTGACAAGTCGTGGGCAAGGCTCGGGCAAGACGCGGCAAAGCTACAACCAAAATGATTGGTGAATGGTGACAGGTGGCAGGCTACCACCACACAGAGGGGGCACATCGTGCCGCCACCTGACCCACCGGCCAAAGCGGTGGCTTGGGGGCACTATGGCGGGATGCGTGGTTCTCCGTCCGCATGGTGCGACCGGGCAGGGCAAACACGAGATTGCGTTTCGGCTTTCAAATCCTTCCTCTTGCCTCCGCCATCTCAAAACTGTATGAATTCCCCATGCCCACTCTGGAGCTAAAGCGGACACACAAACAGGTAGCGGTTTACTACGAATCGCTGGCCAAGTTCGCGAAGCTCGGCATTAAGCACGAAACCGCCGTCCGTTCCGCCTTTCAGGAGCTGCTCGAACACTGCGCCCGCCAATTCGACTGGAAGCTCGTCCCCGAATACCCCATTAAACGCAAGGGCAAGGCGGACGCCAAGGCCGACGGCGCGGTGCTCGATACCTCCGGCTTGAAACG
>JBEKJO010000295.1:0-3475 GCA_050011195.1 Verrucomicrobiota bacterium
GCCCTCGGGTCCAGCCTCAGCCACCCCACTTATCGTGGGTGCGCAGAGCTTTTTCGTAACATTCCAAGGCTTCCTTAAACCGTTCCAGCCGGTTGCAGAGGCCGCCTTTGTGCAGATACGCGCTGGTCATCGTGCCATCCACCGCAATGGCACGGTCGTAGCACTCGATGGCTTCATTAAGTCTATGCAGTCGCTCCAGAGCGGCCCCTTTCTTCACCAGCGCCTCGCTGTGATCCGGCTCAAGCGCCAACACCTTGTCGAAGCACGCGAGAGCCGCTTCCGCGTTGTCCACGTCCAACAAGGAGCGGGCCTGGCTCAACAGCTCCGCAATGCGGGCAGGGTCCTTAGTCCCGGCCAATTCCGCACTCCTGGCCTCTGAGTCACGGTTAGACGGCGCGGCAGATTCGCCATTGCCGCCGGAGCAGCCAGTCCCCTCACTGGACTTTAACTCAACTCGTGCTGCCTGCCCCAGGCCATGGATACGTTTTTTAAGCTGTTGTATGGCCGCAAGCAGACGCCGATTCGATTGTTCGACCGGTCCGCCCTGGACCAGGCCCGAATCGCCCGGACCCAGCGCGGGAACGGCGGAAGCAGGACCCAATCCCAGTGCCGGTGGCAAAGCGGCTGAAATCCCGGCCAAACTGCTGCTCGTGCGCCATTGGAAGTACGTCATAATGAGCATGGTCAGAAAGCCCATGGCGGCAAAGGTGCCGACCACGATGAGGATGACCTTGTTGGACCTTTGCATCGCCTGGCTCGAGCTTTGCATCGCCTCCAACTCCCGCGCCCGCTCGACCGAGAAGGCCTCGTGCATCGACTGCAACCCTTTGGACAAGGCTTCCGCATTCTGAGCGGCGGCCTCTTTGGCTTCCTGACGGTTCTGCTCGACGGTGAGTTGGGTAGCCTGGAGCTGTTCCCGCAGTTGCAAATAGGCGTCGAGTAGTTCCTGAAAATTCGTTGCTTCGATTTGGCTGGTGACCAGCGGCTGTGCGCTGCTCTCAGCGGCGAGACACTTCCAGGAGGCCGGGGACAGCACAAATGCCAAGGCCAGGAAAAAGTGAATGAATGGAGCCGGGCGATGCCTGGTTAAGCGTGACTTCGACCCAACTCCAGCCCCGGCGCTGGAGATTCGTGAGGCGTAAGCCGCTATTACGCTCATAGCGAGCAGATTATTACACCTGGTGCCGCAAAAAGTCAAGCATTTGCAGAAAGCATCTGCAGAAAGGACGCACGGGTTCCAGATGCGCCAAAATACCCGTGTTTATAGTGATTTGTGAAGGTGGTGGTAGGAGAAGGATTCGAACCTTCGTAGGCGTAAGCCAGCAGATTTACAGTCTGCCCTCGTTGGCCACTTGAGTATCCTACCACGGACAACCCGCTTTGAGCGGGGGCATATTAAGCCAAACCTGGCCGGCCTTGTCAATCTACTCTCTGTGCCCTAGTTTAGCCGGATGTTCGACACGTTAAGCAGCAAGCTGCAGAACGCCTTCAGGAACCTGCGCGGCCTCGGCAAGATCTCCGAGTCCAACGTCGGCGAGGCCCTGCGGGAGGTGCGGCTCGCCTTGCTCGAAGCCGACGTGAATTTCAAGGTCGCGCGGGACTTCATCGGGCGGGTCAAAGGCAAAGCCGTCGGCCAGGAAGTCGTCCAGAGCATTCAGCCGGGACAGCAGATCATCAAGATTATCCACGACGAGCTGGTGGCGCTGCTCGGCTCGGCCAACGCCGGGTTGCAGTTGAGCGGCAATCCGAGTTGCGTGCTGATGGTGGGCCTGCACGGCTCGGGCAAGACGACGTCGAGCGGGAAGCTGGGGCGGCTGCTGCATAAGCAGGGGCGCACGCCGTTGCTGGTGGCGGCGGATGCGCGACGGCCAGCGGCGATGGAGCAGCTTGAGAAGCTGGGACAGCAATTGGAGTTGCCCGTGTTCGCGCACAAAGGCGAAACGGATGTGCTCAAGATTGCGCGGGAGGCGCTCGACTTCGCCCGGGCGAATAATCGGAACACGCTGATTTTCGACACGGCGGGGCGGTTGCAAATTGACGAGCCGCTGGTGCAGGAACTGGTCCGATTGCGGGACCTGGTGAAACCGCAGGAAACGTTGCTGGTGCTGGATGCGGCGACGGGGCAGGAAGCGGTCAACGTGGCGACGCACTTCGACCAGGCGCTGAACATCACGGGATCGATCCTGACGAAACTGGATGGGGACGCCCGGGGCGGCGCGGCGCTGAGCCTGAGAGCGGTGACGGGGAAGCCGATCAAATTCGCGGGCGTGGGGGAGAAGCTGGAAGACTTCGAGCCGTTTCACCCGGAACGGATGGCGTCGCGAATCCTAGGCATGGGCGATGTGGTCAGCCTGGTGGAGAGGGCGGCTGAAGCGGTGGACCTGGACGACGCGCAGCGCATGGAGGAGAAGATGCGCAAAGGCCAGTTTTCGCTGGAGGATTTCCTCGAGCAACTGCGCCAGATGAAGAAGCTGGGGCCGTTGGAATCAATTGTGGGCCTGCTGCCGGGGGGCGCGGAAGCCCTCAAAGGGGCGGACTTGAGCAAGCAGGAGAAGGAATTCCGACAGATGGAGGCGATGATCTGCGGGATGACGCCGCAGGAACGGCGCAATCCGCACATCCTCAACGCGCGCCGGCGCCAGCGGATTGCCAAAGGCAGCGGCGTCTCGGTGACGGAGCTAAATACGATGCTCAACAAGTTTACGGGAATGCAGCAGATGATGAAGAAGATGGGGAAGTTCCAGAAGATGATGGCGCGGATGGGCGGAGGAGCGGCTGGCCTCCTGCGCCCGCGCTGATCTCCGAAGTCTCCCCCGGGAGCAAAAAAGAATCGTGCATAAAGGGCAGGCCAGGCGAGGACACTTGGGGGCGATGAAAACAGGCGACGTTAGAGAAAGTGACCAAACCAGATGTAGGCAGCCGGGGCTGAAATTATGAAGCCCTGCCGCTGCTGATGGTGGGTTCGTATAGGGGTACTTCCTCCGTTCCCAACTGATGAATGGCCAAACAAACGAAATTATCTACAAAACTCAATGGACAGGAAACTCTTGAATTGTGTGATCGTTTCGATCCGTCCTCCATGCCTTTTGCAACCTCCACGGACTATCTTTAGACGCTCGGGCAACTGTATAATGATAGATAGATGAATCGCCTTGCTTCATGAAATCATCAATGGTTACACGGTCGGGATAATGAATATAAAAATGGAACATCGCAGTCGTTACTTCATCATTCTTTGACCAACCCGGCAATTGGCCTTTTTTCTTTAAGCCCTTTAAGAATCTTAACGCTGATTTCCCCGCTGCTTCCATATCTTCATCAACAAGAGGATACTTGTCCGCTTGAGATACATAGCCCTGCCGCCACCGCTCCGCCTGCCGGTCGCTCCCAGAAACGCACAGCCGATGCAGCACCGTCACGAAAATCGCCCGCTCCACCCCAAACCCAAACTGCCGCCCAGCCAACAACCCGTTGA
>JBEKJO010000296.1:0-3356 GCA_050011195.1 Verrucomicrobiota bacterium
CGCGGGCGCAGGAACTCGGTTTGCACGAACAGATTGCTGAAGGCGGGATGGGAAGCGTCCGCCGCGGGAAGCGCGAGCACGACTTCGGCATAACTGGTCAGTTCGATAACGCGCTGCGCGTGGGAATGGTTGGTGAGAGTCACGCGGCGCAACTCGACATCGTCTTCGGGCGAGACGCTGATTTCGGTGTGGATTTCCATACCGGCCTGGAGCTGGCGAAACTCGGCGCGGGCTTGAGTGAAAATGGCTTCGCAACGTTTGGTGGCGCGCCGGCAAGGTTGATGGGCGGCGGACCAGAATTCGCCCGTGGCCACATCGCGCAAATAGATAAACGTGCCCCAGCAATCGCGCGTGGCATCCTCGCGCCAGCGGGTGACGGCCAGCTCCCGCCAGCGGCTGTAGCCGCCGCCCGCGTTGCTGACCATGACATGATAGCGGCCGTTGGATAACAAATGGACTTCCGGCGCGTGCAGATCGGGATCGGTGAAGACGCGCATGAGGCCCTCGCCGTCATCAGCAAACTTCCGCGATTTAACCAATTCATAATCTTCGGAGAGCACCTTGGCGGTGGTGTTGGGCACGCGCTCCTGCAAGAGCAAGTCCGCGGCTCTGAAAGAGGGGCACGACAGGAAGCGCCGTTGCATGGGACGGTCCAGCAGCCGATACGCCAGGGCGAGCAGGCTCATGCCCTGATGATGGGCCATGAAGGAGCGGATGGTGACGCTGGACCGGCCAGGGGGCAGACGTGAAGGAGTATAATCCACCGCCTCGTAAAACCCGTAAGCCCCCTCGCGTCCTTCCGCGGCAAGCCGTTCGAGGTTGTCGCAGGCTTCCCGGGGCGCCATCATCAGCGCCATCGCCGTGGCATAAGGAGCAATTACCAAGTCCTCGGCCAAGCCCCGCTTCAAACCGAGGCCCGGCACACCAAACGCACGGTATTGGTAGTTCAGATGGACGTCGGTCCGGTTGTAGCCTGATTCGGACACCCCCCACGGAACCCCGCGCAATTGGCCGTACTTGATTTGCTGCCGGACGGCGCCTTTGCACGTTTGGTCCAGCAAGGTGTGTTCATAATTCGGCATGACCAGCAGCGGCATTAAGTACTCGAACATCGACCCGCTCCAGGAAGCCATCACCAGGTCACCGTGCAAAGCGACGAGCAGGCGGCCCAGCGAGAACCAGTTTTCTTGCGAAACTTGTCCCTGGGCAATAACGACATAGCTGCATAAACGCGCCTCAGACGCCAGCAGATCATAAAAGCTGGCGTCCAGGCGGCCTTCGGTGACGTTGAAGCCGATCGAGAAGAGTTCGCGCGCGGGATCGAACAAAAAGCTGAAGTCCATCTCGGCCAGCTCGGCGGTTTGCCGGGCCAGGGTTTCCAGAGCGAGGATGCGCTGGCCGGCGCGACTGCCGGCTTCCCGCAGCAGGCGCAACCACTGGGCAAGGCACGCTTCCTCCTCTGGCTTCCGGGGTGAGACCGGTTCCAGGGAGAAGCCTTGCCGCGCCGCCTCGAGCAATGGGCAGAGCGATTGAGCCAATTCTGAGACCTGGCGCAAAGTGGGCGCCTGGTCCAGTTGGGCGAGCTTCGCAGGGAGATTTTCCGACGCAGTGGCAGCGGTCCCATGGGGCGCGGAGTCAGGCGCCAACGTCAGCCAGGGCGCCAGAAAAAGCAAATCCTCCAAATGATCCCGGCAGTTCCGTTCCAGAGCTTGGGTCCACCATTTCATTTCCTCCCCGGCACCCTCGTTAAGCGTGGCAGCCAAGGCCGCCGCTCTATCGGTCACCCGTTGCAGCAAGTCAAACCCGGCGCGCAAGGTTGAGGGTGGCTGCGCCAGTTCCGCCTCGAGCTGCTCCAACTCGGCACTTTTGCCGGTCAGCTCGCGGAGAATGCCTACCGTGTCGGACAGACCGGCAAAGACTTGTGGAGTGAGGATTGGTTGAGCCTGGAACTCCGCGAGGCCAGAGCCCAGGGTCAGCAAATGGCCCGCGAGATTGCCGCTGTCCACACTGGAAACATAGAGCGGCAGCAAGGGTTTGAGAGTTCGGGTATCATACCAATTGAAGAAGTGGCTGCGGTGTCGTTCGAGGCGTTGCATGGCGCCCAGGGCATCCTGGGTGCGCCGCACGAGTTGGCCCACCGAAAGATAGCCGAAGTCCCACGCGGCCAGGTTGGCTAGGAGGGCCAATCCCATGTTGGTGGGGGAGGTGCGTGAAGCCACCACCGCGACGGGCTCTTCCTGGAAATTATCCGGGGGCAGCCAGTGTTCTTGTGCCGTGACGAAAGTTTCAAAATAACGCCAGGTCTTGCGCGCCGTTCGCCGAAGGAAGGCTAGTTGCTTGGGTTTTAGCTCCGGCACTGCCGAAGACCCGATGGGCTGGCTGATGCGCCAAGCAATCCAGGGAGAAGCCAGCCAGAGGCCCAGGAAGGGCGCAGCCAACGGCAACACAGAGGGCTGCATCAAGGCCAGGAAAGACCCACCGGCCAGAGCGACGACCGGTCCGATCCACATGGTCGCATAGAATCCAGCGGGACCGGTGCGGGTGGTGCGTTCGGCATCGCTGGCGGTTTGCCATTCCAAGAGCCGCTTGTGGGTAAACAGCAATCGCACCAGCGTGCGACTGATAGCATCGAGGCTGATAAAAGCGTCGTACGGCAGAAACACGAAAGTGAGCAGGGCCTGGCCGAGCTGGCGTCCCAACGAGCCGACCAGCCCTTGCAGGTGTACCGCCAGCGACACTTCCCGCGGTTTGATGAAAAGTTCGACGGTCGCCGATAACAAGGCCGGCAGGGTAATTATCGTGAGGACCAACAGGGGTCCGGTGGCACCGAGGCCGGGGAGCAACAGCCAGTTGCCCAGCAGCAGCAGCAGCAGGGCGGCGGGGACCAGGCTGCGCCGGAGATTGTCGAGGATCTTCCATTGCGACAAACCGGAAAGGGGATTGGCGATGCGCCGGGCATCCGATCCCGGAACGCGGGGCAAAAGCCACTGGGCGATTTGCCAATCGCCGCGAATCCAACGGTGGCGCCGATTGATGTCGGTGTTGTAACGGGAAGGATACTCCTCATACAACTCGACGTCGCTGACCAGCGCCGAGCGGGCGTGGCAGGATTCGATCAGGTCATGGCTGAGGACCGAGTTTTCGGGGAAGCGGCCGGCAACGGCTTGTTGAAAGGCGTCCACATCATAGATCCCTTTGCCAATAAAGGACCCTTCCTGGAACACATCCTGATAGACATCCGAAACCGCGCGCGTGTAAGGGTCAATCCCGACGTCACCGGCAAACAGTTTGGCAAACCAGGAACGGGAAGCGCTGGGCAGGCTCACGCCGACGCGCGGCTGCAAGATGCCGTAGCC
>JBEKJO010000297.1:0-3346 GCA_050011195.1 Verrucomicrobiota bacterium
GCGCTGCTTGATCGCCTGGTAGAAGCCAGCAAAGACATTGTGCCAGACCTTGTAGCGGGCCTTGTCCTGGAAAATGCTCTCGGATTGGAAACAGAGGAGGTAATCCAAATCCGGGTAGTCGGCGATGACCTGGCCCACGCGCGACGAAACCAGTTGCGGGTCATCGGCGCTGATCTTCTTCTCCTTAAGCTCGGGCGGCAGCAGATCGATGTCGAGTCCCAGGCCGATCTTGACGCCGCGGGTGTGGGCATAGGCGATGACCTTCTGGAACTCGGAGACGCCTTTGCGGAATACCTGCTCGTTGGAGAGATTCTCGTTGTGGCGGGCGCAATCGGCGCCGAAGTCGTAGTCATCGAAGAGGTCGCTGGCGCCGAAGCGGTATTGGTTGGGGTCCCAGCCGGGGCGTCCGCCCCAGGCATGGCCGCTGCGGGCGGTGGCCATCCAGACACGGGGGGTGATGCCGTGGTAGATGACGTTATGGAACATCTCGTTGTGGCCGGCTTCGCCGTTGTAATTGTGGATGTGGAGGAAGTTCATCCGCATCTTGGCCATCTGGTCGAGGATGAACTTCCAATCCTGCCACGAATAGGAGGTGGCGGATTGCGGGAAGTTGGTCCAGGGCAGAAAGCCCCGGATGGCGACGGCGGGTTGCTTGCGTTCATCCACGTCCGGCAGTTTCAGGGGCGTCTTCTGATCGGGCAAGACATCGCCGCCCAGGTAAAAGCCGATGCCGTAATAGTCTTGCAGCAGGCCGTACACGCCATAGAGGCAACCCACGGCGTCGCTGCCGGCGATGACGAGGGTTTCGGCGGGGCCAAGCAGGGGGGACGCCGGCCCCACTTTTTTGAGCACGTAGCCTTGCGGGCCGGGGTCGCTGGCGGAGATTTGAATCCGGCCCGCCTCGGCGAGGCTGGCGATGCGGGGGTTGCTCGCGCAGGTGCCGAGGAGAAATACGCGGCCCGAAAGCTTGGCATCGGACTTGGCCGTTTCGATGGCCAGGAAGCTTCCGGAGACTTGATACAGATAGCGCTGCAATTCGCGCGCGGCGTACTGCTCAATTGCTGAGGCCTTCGGCCCGAGGACGATGTGGCCGCTTGTGTCCGCGGCGGGGAGTTGCTCCAGGGCGGCTGCCAGGGCGATGACCGCGAGGATGATTGATACGTGTTGTGTGGGTGTGTTCATGGTTAGTCTCTATGCTCTTTTGCCCGCGCATTGGGGCCATGAGCGGATTAAGATTAAGATTAAGATTAGGAAGGGAAGGTTCATGGAGAGCGGTTATGGGTGCACTTGATCCATGTATTCTCTCAACAGACAAAGGTACACAGTATATTCTTCAAGCGAAACGCCCGGGGGTGTCTGGTGGTCCACGCTGGGAATGAACCCGCCGGTCCTCATCAGCGGAATCAGCCGCTCGAACTCCGCGCGCATGGTGGCCTCGCCCCGGTTCATGGTCATCTTGTCGAAGTGGCCGACCATGCGCAGGCGCGGATAGCGCTGGCGCAGCCGCATCCCATCGACTCCCGCCTGGCGCTCGAGCGGCAAGACGCCGTTAACGCCCACCTCTGCCAGCCACGGCACCAGCAACGTCACGTCCCCGTCCGTATCGGCGAACGGCATAATCTGCCGCTCCAGCAACCGCGGCACAAGCTGCCGATAATACGGGGCGAGGAACTCATCGAACGTCCGCTTCGAGATCATCGGGCCATGATTGTAGGACATATCCTCGGCGATGGTCATAAACGTTGGCACGCACACCTTCAAAATCTTGTCCAGCAGGCGGAGGTTGAATGCGAGCAGGTCGCGGTTGATCTCATGCAGCAGTTCGGGCTGGTCAGAAAAGGCCAGCATAAGCTTATCAAACCCCATGAGCGTGCGCGGGAACCAGAAGAAGCCCTCCAGGGTGCACCACACCACCGCCTCGCCCCGCCGCTGCCGCCCGGTCCAGGCCAACATGCCGGCAATCGCCGCGTCGTGACACGGAAAGAGTTGCGGCCGCAGCCGCCGGTAGTCGTCCATGTTGGCGACGATCCCTTCGACGTGATGTTGCGTCGCCTCGATGGTGGGGTCAGTGGTGCTGAACCAGAATTGCTGGTAGGGGTCGAGGCCGAAGTGCCGGGCGATAGCAAAGACCCGGCTGAACTTCAGCTCGGCGGGCAAGCCCTCCTGGTGCCAGCGCCGGATGGTTTCGTCCCACCACATCGCCCATTCCCAGCGCGGGAGGCGGTCCACCGACTGGAAGTTCATGACGGCCCGGAAGCGTTCGACGTGGGTCATGGGGGGGACGGGTGATGGGTGAAGCGTGACTGGCAACCGGTGACTGGTGACTGGTTGAGCGGGGGCTTGGATTGAAAATGCGTCGGCGCCACGGCGGCAGGGAAACAAACCGCAGGGAACGTGTCAAGGCGGCGCCTGTGTTGGATTGCTTTACATTCGGTGCGGGATCACTCATTGTAGCCGGGCATGATGAGAATAAGAATCAATTCACTGCTAGCGGCCTGGCTGGTGTTGGCGGGCGGGCAGGCGGGTTCGCGAGCGCAGACCAAGGCGGAGGATGCCCAAGCGCCGGATTTCAAAGAGGTCTATGACCTGGTGCGCGCGCACCTGGCGGGGATGAGCGAGGGGCAGTTGAACCGGGCGGCGGTAGGGGCGCTGGTGTCGGGGCTGGGGCCGCGGGTGTCGCTGGTGACGAACGCGGCGGCAGCCAACGCGGTGGGAGAAGCGCCGCTGGTGAGCAAGTGGAGCGTGTTGGAGGGGGACATTCTTTACGTGCGGGCAGAGCGGGTCGGTGAGGGGCTGGCAGACGCGATCCGCGCGGCGTGGAACAAGCCGGGGACGACGAACACGTTGAAGGGTGTGGCGCTGGATTTGCGGTACGCGGGGGGCGATGATTACGCGGCGGCGGCGGCGGCGGCGGATTTGTTCGTGAGGAAGGACCAGCCGCTATTGAACTGGGGCAAGGGGATGGCGCGGTCGAAGGAGAAGAGCGATGCGATTGGGCTGCCGGTGGCGGTGCTGGTGAATCGGCAGACGGCGGGGGCGGCGGAGGCGCTGGCCGCGGCGTTGCGCGAGACAGGGGCGGGACTGATTTTGGGGAGCCGGACGGCGGGGCAGGCGATGGTGGCGCAGGAGTTTCCGTTGAAGAACGGGGAGCGGCTGCGCATCGCGACGGCGCCGATCCAGTTGGGGGACGGTTCGGCTTTGTCGGAGGGGGGGCTGAAACCGGACATTGCGGTGGAGGTCAGCCCAGAAGAGGAGCGGGCCTACTACGTGGATGCGTTCAAGGCGAGCGACCGGACGAACTTGGTGGCGAGCACGAGTTTTTCGCTGACCAACCAGGCGGGGGGGA
>JBEKJO010000298.1:0-3285 GCA_050011195.1 Verrucomicrobiota bacterium
AGACGTGGACATGGTCACACTGCCCGGCCAGGAGGGCGAGATGGGCATCCTCCCCATGCACGTGCCGCTAATCACGCTGCTGGGCGACGGCGAAATCATCGCCCGGCGAGGTGGGGAGGAGGATCACCTGCTCGTCACCGGCGGCTGCGCTGAAATCACCGCCGATCGTGTCGCCATCCTCACTGTCTTTGCGACGGACGTGGCCGCGATCGATGAGCAAAAAGCCGAAGCCGCCCGTGCCCGCGCCGAAGCCCGCTTGAAGGAAAAGATCACGCCGGATGAGGTCGCCCTGGTTCAAGCCTCGCTCACACACTCATTGGCGCAGTTGAAGTTCAAGCGCCGCCGCCACCACCAACAACATTAGCAGGCGATTAGTGAGGCTGCCCTCGTTTTCCCGTTTTCCCGGGTCGTCCCATTTCAAGCTTGCGTTTTCGAGGTCAGAACGGAACATTGCACCCCCGATATGGAATCTGATGCTGGACAATTGCCGCTCTCGCACAAGGCCTGGGCGTGGTTCGAAGCGAACAAGAAGCAAACCCTTTGGGGTGCCGGGGTCATCCTGGTCGTCGGCGTGATAATTGCCTTTTTTGTTTACCGGCAAAACGAAGCAGAGATTGCTGCCAGCGAAGCATTATCCAACGTTTCCCTGCCGCAAATGTCCGGCGCCGGCGTTCGCGCTGACACCGCCGAAGCGTATTTGAAAGTCGCCGCCGCGTATCCGAAGTCCCGCGCGGGGGCGCGCGCGCTGCTGGTTGCGGCCGGCAGCTTGTTCGTGGACGGCAAATATGACGAAGCCAAGGCCCAGTTCGAGAGGTTCCGGCGCGAGTACTCGGACAGCCCTTTTATGGGGGAGGCGCTGCTGGGGATTGCCGCGTGTCTGGATGCCCAGGGCAAAGCCCGCGACGCGATCGCCGCCTACAAAGATCTGATTGATCGCCATTCGGGGAACGTTGTCCTGCCGCAGGCCCGGTTCGCGCTGGCCCGGCTATACGAAGCACAGAATGAACCAGAACAGGCGTGCAACCTTTTTGAGGAAGTCGAACGCAACGATCCTTACGGCTCCCTCGGCTCCGAAGCAGGCATGCGACTGGAGGAGCTGAAGCTGAAGTATCCGAAACTGGTCGTGCCCCCGGCCCCGATGCCGACCAACGCCGTGCCGTTCAACGTCAAAAGGCCTTGATGAAACTGACCATCATCGGGACCGGCTACGTGGGTCTGGTCACCGGCGCCTGCTTTGCCGAGGTCGGCCATCGGGTGATCTGCGTCGATAACAACGCGGCCAAGGTCAAACTGCTGCAGGAAGGCGGCATCCCCATTTACGAGCCGGGGTTGGAAGCGTTGGTGAAGAAAAATGCCGCCGCAGGCCGCCTCAGCTTCACCACCAGCACCGCGGAGGGTGTGGAAAAATCAGATGTGATTTTCATCGCCGTCCCCACGCCGCCCTTGCCGGACGGTTCGGTGGACATGAGCTTCCTCGAGAAGGTCGCCCGCGAAATCGCCGGCGCGATGACCAGCTACAAGATCGTCGTCGATAAGAGCACGGTGCCGGTCCAGACCGGCGACAAGGTCGCCGAGACCATCAAACGGTACTGCAAAGCGCGGGTCGATTTCGACGTGGTCAGCAACCCGGAGTTTCTCCGTGAGGGGTTTGCGGTCGAGGATTTGATGCGGCCCGACCGCATTGTGATCGGCGTCCGCACGCAGCGGCCCGTGCCCGCTCTCAAGGAGATCTACGCGCCGTTTAATGCGCCCATCATTGTCACCGATATTAACTCCGCGGAGCTGATTAAGCACGCGTCCAATTCCTTCCTCGCGCTCAAGATTTCTTACATCAACGCCATTGCTGTATTGTGCGAGGCCACGGGCGCGAACGTCCAGGAAGTGGCGAACGGCATGGGCATGGACGAACGCATTGGCCGGCGGTTCCTGCAGGCCTCACTGGGTTTCGGTGGAAGCTGCTTCCCCAAGGACCTCAGCGCCTTCATCAAAATCGCCGAGCAGGTCGGCTGCGATTTCCGGTTGTTGAAGGAAGTCCAGCATATTAACGCGGCGCAGATGGAACGGTTCGTAAAGAAAATCCTGGATACCCTCTGGGTGCTCAAGGACAAGACCATCGGCGTGCTGGGCCTCGCGTTCAAGCAGAACACGGATGACATCCGCATGTCCCCCGCTATCGAGCTGTGTCATCGCTTGCAGAAGGAAGGCGCTATCCTGCGCGTCCACGATCCCAAAGCCATGGAGAAAGCCAAAGCTGTGCTCAAGGACGTCACGTTCGTCGAAGACATGAACGCGGTCGCCGCGGGTTGCGACGCGCTGGTCATCGCCACCGAGTGGGACGAATTCAAGAAGCTCGATTTGGAACACGCCCGCAAGACTCTCACTCACCCCATTATGTTCGACGGCCGCAATCTGTTCGACCCGGCGGAAATGGAACGCCTGGGATTCATTTACAAGAGCATTGGCCGGTGAGGCGAGGGGTGGAGTAATGGAGTAACGGAGTGATGGATTAATGGGGAAAGGTCAGAATGGTGGGCACTGGGCATCAGTCACCAGTTACCAGTCGCCGATCACCGATCACCAATCACGAATTACTGCTCCTCAAACACCAGTCACCATGCCAGTCATCGACGTTGCCGCTGCCCTGGTCTTCCGTGACGGCAAACTGCTCATCACCCAGCGCTACGCCGACACGCACCTCGGCGGGCTGTGGGAGTTCCCCGGGGGCAAGCGCGAACCGAACGAGACCTTTGAGGCGTGTCTGACGCGTGAATTGCGCGAGGAGCTGGGCATCGAGGTAGCCGTTGGCGAGTTGGTCGAGAGTCTGACGCACGCCTACCCGGAGAAGACCATTCATCTGAAATTCTATCGCTGCCGATGGAAACAGCATGAGCCCCAGCCGCTGGGCTGCCCTGCTCTCAAATGGGTGAGTGCTGCCGAGTTGAAGGGTTACGCCTTTCCCGCCGCCGACGCCCGGCTGCTGGAGAAACTACGGCAAAATACCGGGCTTTGGAGCCAGGAGTAAGAGAGACTTGACCGGGAATTGACACGGAGCGCCACGGATTATACAAGATTTCCATGGCCGGCATGAACCCGCTTGCGCCCAAAGCAAAAAAGAAGTCTGCCCTGCTATACCTTCCCGTAGAACTGCTCGACCATCTGGCGGAAGTTGTTCTCGCCGACGTTTACAATGCCCATTTCGCGCCGGGCGTTCTCCACCGAGTCGCTGGCGTGGGCGGCGTTAACCATGATAGTCTGGCCGAACTCGCGGCGGATTGAGCCGGGCGG
>JBEKJO010000299.1:0-3106 GCA_050011195.1 Verrucomicrobiota bacterium
GTCAGTTCTTGCAGAAAGTTCGCCAGGCGGCTGTCCAGCTGTTTGAGTGCTTGCGGCGTCATGCCGCAAAGCCTGGCAGAAACGGCCTAAACCGTCAACACATACTTAACCTAGTATTACTAGAAGGCTTTGATACGCAGATGTTGCTTGATCCATTTGAAGAACAGTTCGATTTGCCAGCGGCAGCGGTAGAGTTGAGCGATCGTCAGGGCCGGTTCGGTGAAATTGTTGGTCAGGAACACGAACCGCTTTCCGGTCTGCGGGTCGCGGAAGCCGATGCGCCGCAGCGTCTCCGGAAACTGCTGGCGGGAACGAAAGCCCGTCAGCACGACAGTCTGGTCGAAGAGCAGCCCGGTGGATTTTTCCACCGGATGCGAGTAGCGTCGCTGGAAACGGGAGTTCTTTTTGGCCCGGCTGACAAAGAAGGCCCCGGAACGGTGAATCTGATGCAGGCGGCCGAAATCCAAATAGCCGCGATCGGCGATGTAAAACGCGCCGGGTTCGTAGACCAGTTGGTCGAGGATGTTGACGTCGTGAACCTTGCCGGTGGTCAGGATGACGACGGTGGGGAAACATCCCCGCAAGGTCAGCAGCGTATGCAGTTTGATCGCGGCTTTGTGTCGGCGGAACTTGGCCCACGGGAACAACGACAGACACAGATCGATGGTGGTGGAGTCCAGGGCGTAATCCATGACGCCCGGCTCCATAGTGCAGTGCCGCAGCCGTGAATGGGTGCTCCTGCCGAGCGACCAGGAGAATTTGTTGTTCCTTCGCACGCTGACCGGCGCCACCGACGAGGTGGTCGCGGTCCACAAGGGCCTTACCGATCTGCTCGGCTACTCGTTTCCGGAAGAACGCGTCCGCTCCGCCAAATTCCCACCACCGACACCCGACGACTTGTCCAACGTCGCCGGGGCTCACCTGCTCTGGCAGGCGGCGCGCCTCACTCTCCGGGAAGGCGCCACGCCACTCCGCTCCCTCGGGCGCGTGTCCATCCGCCCGCGCACGTACCAGTTTGTTCCCCTGCTCATGGCCTTGCGCCTAGACACCATCCGAATGCTCATCGCCGACGACGTGGGTGTCGGCAAAACCGTCGAGGGGTTGCTCGTCGTGCGGGAGATGCTGGATCGCGGCGAAATCAAAAGCCTCTGCGTCCTCTGTCCGCCCTACCTTTGCGAACAATGGCAAAAGGAGCTGAGCGAAAAATTCAGCCTGGACGCCGTCATCATCCGCTCCGGGACCGTCAGCCAGCTTGAACGCCGCATCCCCGCCGGCGCGGGCAGCATCTTTAGCTACTACCCCGTCCAGGTCGTCAGGATTGACTTTGTGAAGGGTGGGGCTGTGGCGAGAACACCTGTAGTTTGAACCCGCGTAACGCAGCGTAGCGGAGTGAAGTCGGGCGCGAAGCGGTTAGACTGGCTGCTGCGTTGCGCGTGGGAATCGGGTCTGGACCCGAACAAGATTTCATCTTCAAGGCTTTCCGTCTGGTACCCTGGCGAGGTCAGAGATGGCGTTGACAACAAACATTGTCCGCCGTTTGCGCTCCAAGGTAGGTTTTTCAGGGGTTGACGGAGTGACGCGGAAGCGCGTAATCTTCTCGTGTGAAACGATCTGCCTTACTAATTCTGCTGATTGCCTCACTCCTTGTGGGCTGCTCTCTTCACCGTGCAAGCTCACTAGCTTTGGCCTCGCAAAACGTGAAGGATGGGCGCTACGAGATTCAACTCAGCTCCGTCGAGTGGGTTGCAGGAGGTCCCTGCAATTTTCCACAGTGGCCGCGGCGCGATTACAGCGATTATTGGATTTACACCGACTCGATGAATGGAGTGGTGTCGGCGGATCGCGTTACGATTGCTTATCACGGCTGGGACAATTTCAGACTAACCCGGGAGGGGCCGCTCCAAGGCTCAGTCTCCTTTTTTGATGGCCGGGTGCGTGTTGCGCTCAAGACGCCCGCTTTTCCTGACGGCGTGCACCTCAAGTACTACATGAAGTTCCCGCTCAACGGAATCTATACATTGCAGCCACAGCATGACGTCTCTCCTGAGTATCGCACTCTACCGGCCCAGCCTCAGTGATGCGCGTCGTTCGCGCGTGGTTGAAAAAGGCTGTTGACTTCAAACACTGTGCGACTCATTCGCAGCGCAGATTTTGCTTGTAAGGGAAAACCCGTCCGTACTATTCGGGACTTCCGTTTCTGATTGGTTTCTGGCAGGCTTGCAGGCATGAAAGAAGAACCTGCTCAACCCCACCGTATCCACCAGCGCGCGTCTATCACGACGCTGGCCTTCGCGGCCGCCGCGCTGCTGGCCGCTCCGGGCGTCAGCCACGCGGATACACTCTATGTGTCCAACTTCGGCTACTACAACATCGAGGAGTTCACGGCGGGCGGTGTCGGCTCCGTCTTCGCCGGCACCAGCCCGTATCCCTACGGCGTAGCCTTTGACAGCGCAGGCAACCTGTACGTGGCAGCCAGCGGCGGCATCCAGAAGATCACGCCCAATGGCGCTAGAGCGGCAGATAACAGTAATCCCCATAGTACGCGTTGAAGTGCCGCCCCTCCTGCGTCCCGTGAACCAAGTGCCCCAGGGCGTCCAAGTCCACCACCCCTTCCACCGCGTGCTTGGGCAGACCACGTACCCCCATCTGCCGCAGACACGCTTCGATCTGGGCCGGATCGTGCGGCAGCTTGTGGCAGCGACGGCTCCGGTTGTTGGACCACTCCAGCCGATTGTGCGTGCTCGACCCCGCCAAAGCAATCCCCCGATGCGCCGGATTGAAACGATCCTCTCCCAAGGGGTCGCTCTTGTTGCAAGCCGTCGCCAGCAGCGGATCCAGTCGCAACTCATCGTGATCACGGAGGTCTTCGTAGCCCAGTCCCAGCCCGTAGCTCCGCTGCGCCAGCAGCTCCTGCACGGCGTGATCAACCAATACCTGCTCTCGGTGATCTTCAAAGCACTGGGCCAGCGCCAGCGTTAGCCCCAGGTGGGCATCGACCTGACGCAGTAGCAACGCGCCCCCGTCACGGGAGAGGGTACCACCGGAAAAATCCGCCACGACCTTTCGCGAACCCAGGTCTTGAAAAAGCAGCGGTTGTTCCTTACAG
>JBEKJO010000300.1:0-4562 GCA_050011195.1 Verrucomicrobiota bacterium
TTGTTTCCTCTCGCTACAGATTCGTCCAACCACTTTCGCGCCCCGGCGATGTCAGTGTGATCGAAGTATCGAATGGTCGCTTTCGTGAACGGCTTGCAGAATGTCGCCATGCCTTGCTGCCATTTCTTCTCTCCGACCACCGCCAGGCGCTCAATGTCGCTGAAATGATGCATCGCAAACTTCGTGTCCTCCCACAACGCGCCGGCTGTCCAGCCGTGAAAGCCGGACATGTCGAACAGCACGCGCAATTTTCCGTTCTGCCGAACGAGCCGCTCAAACTCGGGCACAAAGTGCTCGTAATCTGCTTTTATTACCTTCCCGCTAACGTGAACGACGAGAACCTTCCCGCCGTTTTCTTCATTGAGTTGAATGGGCATTTTAGGCTCCTTTGGTTCGTGTCAGGCTGTTATGTCTTCCATTTTTGGTCCCGCTGATCCGCCGTAACTTTAGTTCCGGGACACGTGTCTTTTCTGCCAGCGGTTTCGCATTCTGCGTTGCGCTCTGGCCCCACTTCCAATTCCGGATCTCCGGCAAATCCTGGCCGTGCTGGTCAATGTAATGTTTATGTTCGATGAGCTTGTCCTGCATCTGCTGCTTCAGGTAGGCGCCCTTGGAGCCCAACTGCGGCAGGCGATCCACCACGTCCCACCACGTCTAGCACCAGATGAAAGCGGTCGAGGTCATTCTGCACCCTGATGTCGAAGGCCGTCGTGATGGTGCCCTCTTCCTTGTAGCCCCGGACGTGGAGGTTGCGGTTGGTCCGGCGGTAAGTCAGCCGGTGGACCAGCCAAGGGTATCCGTGGAATCCAAAGATGATGTGCTTGTCTTTGGTGAAAAGCGAATCGTAGTCCGTTTCGCTCAACCCGTGCGGATGCTCGGTTTGCGGCTGCAGCTTCATTAGATCCACGACATTGATTACCCGGATTCTCAAATCGGGCAGATGCTGGCGCAGAATGGAAACGGCGGCTAGAATCTCCAGCGTGGGGGTGTCGCCGCAGCAGGCCATCACCACGTCCGGCTCGGCGTCCTGGTCGTTGCTGGCCCATTGCCAGATGCCAATGCCTTCCGTGCAATGCACAACGGCGGCATCCATGGTCAGCCATTGCGGGAGGGCATGTTTGCCGGCCACCACCACGTTGACGTAATGGCGGCTGCGCAAGCAGTGATCAAACACCGACAGCAGGCAGTTGGCATCGGGCGGCAGATAGACGCGCACGATGTCGGCTTTCTTGTTGATGACGTGGTCGAGGAAACCGGGGTCCTGGTGCGTGAAGCCGTTGTGATCCTGCTGCCAGACATGGGAAGCGAGCAGATAGTTCAGCGACGCGATCTTTCGGCGCCAGGGCAGTTCCAACGTTACCTTCAGCCACTTGGCGTGCTGGCTGAACATCGAATCTACGATGCGAATGAAGGCCTCATAGCTATTGAACAGCCCGTGCCGCCCCGTTAGCAGATAGCCCTCCAGCCAACCCTCGCACTGGTGCTCGCTGAGCATTGAGTCCAGCACCCGTCCGGCGGGCGCGAGGAATTCATCGTTCTTCACTTCCCGGGCGTCCCACTGACGGTTGGTGACTTCAAAGACCGCGCCCAGGAGATTCGAAAGCGTCTCGTCGGGACCGAAGATACGGAAATTACGCTGATCCTGATTCAGCTTGGCCACGTCGCGCAGGAACTTGCCCAGTACCAGCGTATCCTGGCCGGCAACGGCGCCAGGCGAAGTCACCTTCACTGCGTGGACGTGAAAATCCGGCATGCGCAGGTCGCGCAGCAGAATACCGCCGTTGGCGTGCGGATTGGCGCCCATCCGCCGGTCGCCCTTCGGCGCCAACTCGGCCAATTCCGGCATGAGGCACCCATTGTCATCGAAGAGTTCCTCGGCCTTGTAGCTTTTCATCCATTTTTCAAGCTGCTTGACATGACCAGGATGCTGGGAATCCACCAGGAGCGGCACCTGGTGCGCTCGGAATGTGCCCTCAACTTGCAGACCATCAACGACTTTCGGCCCCGTCCAACCCTTGGGGGACCTAAGGATGATCATCGGCCAGCGCGGCCGAGCGGTGTCGTGTTTGCTCCGAGCGTTCTTTTGGATTCGTTGGATGTCCTCAATGGCCGTCTCCAGGGTGGCGGCCATGAGTTCATGCATCTTCTCCGGCTCATCGCCTTCCACAAAGTAAGGCGTCCAGCCGCAGCCACGGAAAAACTGTTCCAATTCCTCGTGCTCGATACGGGCCAGGACGGTCGGGTTGCTGATCTTGTAGCCATTGAGGTGCAGGATTGGCAGCACGGCTCCATCGGTAATCGGGTCGAGCAACTTGTTGGACTGCCAGGAGGTCGCCAAGGGGCCCGTTTCGGCTTCACCGTCGCCAACGACACAGGCGACGATCAGATTGGGATTGTCAAACGCCGCCCCGAAGGCATGGCTGAGCGAATAGCCCAGCTCGCCACCTTCGTGAATCGACCCGGGCGTCGTCGGCGCAACATGGCTGGAAATCCCGCCGGGGAACGAGAACTGCGTGAACAGTTTCTTGAGCCCAGCTTCATCCTGCGTGATGTTGGGATAAATCTCACTCCAGGTGCCTTCGAGATAGACGTTGCCCACAATCGCCGGGCCGCCGTGACCGGGACCGGCGATGTAGAACATGTCCAGATCATACTTCTTGATGACCCGGTTCAAATGCACATAGATGAAGTTCTGGCCTGGGGTCGTGCCCCAGTGTCCGACCACCAACGGCTTGACGTGCGATAGTTTCAGCGGTTGCTTGAGCAGCGGATTGTCGTAGAGATATATCTGGCCGACCGACAGATAGTTCGCGGCGCGCCAATAGGCATCCATCTTGTGGAGCAGTTCCGGCGTGAGTGTTTTTGTATTTCTATTTGTATTTGTTTTCATGTTTCGTATCTATTTCTTGGACAACAGCCTTTTAATCACGAAGACCAGCAAGAGTACCACCAGAACGATGATCAGCGTCCACATCCACATCCATCCTCCCCCCCAGTTACCACCCCATCCCTCTGTGTGATTCATTAGATTCCTCATAAAGCCCTTTTCGCTGCGCGACGACCCGCCCACCACTGGGCAATCCAGACCGAGAGCGGAGGCAGCAGTGTCATTAGGAATGCTCCTTGGCAGCCGGCTCATCGATCCAGTATCCTAAACGATTGTAATGCAGGTGCAGTCCGGTCTCATAATCCCGAGTTAGCGGAGACTCCTCCGTGTATTCCGGTGACTGCCTGATGGTCTCGCGGGAAAGGTTGACGAAGACTTGCGATTCGATCCAACTAACGCGCTCGATCCATTGCGGCGAAACCAGGACCTTTTTTCCCGGCCACCAATTATGTGTATTGATGATCAGATAGCGAATCGTCCACGTCTCGTCATCAATGATAAAATCCTCAATGTGGCCAATCTCGCCATCTACAGCTTGGAGGTGATGGCCACTCACGGCGCGAGTGCTGCGCAAATGGGCATCCCACGCTTTCTCACCATGAAATTCCCTCCATTTAGCACGGTCACGCACAATGGAAGGATATGATCCCCACTTGTATGGGCCGCCCCAATACATCGGCTCGAATTGACGGGAGACGGGCTTGTCGCTGTTCAAGGATGGGCTGTCCTCGATCTGCTTTTTCGTTAACTCGACGGCGATGTGTTTCTCTTCTCTAACTATGGCAACCAGCGCATACGGGGAAATCAACACCTGCCGGCCCGTGAGCCAGTGCCCCGTATCGGCGACCAGATACCGAATTGTCCAGTGCCGGTCATCGAAGTAGAATTCTTTGACCTTCCC
The DNA here is from genome assembly GCA_050011195.1 of Verrucomicrobiota bacterium. GTDB lineage: Bacteria > Verrucomicrobiota > Verrucomicrobiia > Limisphaerales > UBA8199 > PALSA-1440. The sequence continues at coordinate 3,789 of JBEKJO010000300.1, forward strand.
GATTTCCCCATCGAGGCTGTCCAGTTTGTAACCCTTTAGTGTTTTGGCTTTGCTTAGCATAATAGTTTTTTCGTTTTTTGGTTTGCTGTGTCTGCCAAACGACCCGCCTGATACACGCGGGCAGGAACGGCGGTTGGTTCATGGTTGAGAGTCAATGCTTCCAGAACTGTCTTTCGGGTTCCTCGTTCCTATCTCCTCCAGCTTGTGTTTGAGGTCGGCGACTTCGTGCCCGAGGGCTTGGAACTCTTCCGGGGCAGGGTGGCCCCCCTCCGGGCGGGCGAGGATGCTCGACTTCGGATCCACAGCCCGCCGATCGCCGGGAGAGCCACTGTTCCTTCAACAAAGCGCAAAGGTGTGATTCCCGGATGAATGATTTTCGCCGCGTCCACTTTGTTCAGGGACAGAACGTAGGCCTCTATGTTGGCGATCTCCTGCTTGGTGAGCGCACGGGTACCTCATGGCCGGCCGCGCGCAGCTTTCCGACGAACTGTTCCATCAATTCAAATCCGCCGTGGTCGGCGGCGACCCCGACGCGTTGGAACCTTCTCGTCGAGCCCGTCAGCGGCTCAGCGCCGGTGCGTTCACTGATGGTGCTCCAATACCTCCGGATTGGTGCCGTTAAGGATTTCCTTGGCACGGGTTGTTTCATTCGCGGAACCATGGGCAATCAGGACAAACTTGTCGGTCTTGAGCGCCCTCTCGTACCGCAGTATGCTGTCCTTGGGGATGCCCAGGCTGTACAAGCCGGCCCCAACCGCGCTCAGCCCGCCCACC
>JBEKJO010000301.1:0-3011 GCA_050011195.1 Verrucomicrobiota bacterium
AAATTTCCCGCTCCTCGGGTGCGGTGAGGAAATTGTCGTCTTGTGGTGCGTACTCGAAGACCACTCCAATCCCGGGCAGGCTTAAGGCGCGCACTTTACCCCCCACCACGCTCAACTCCGCGGGGCCGGAGTATTTCTCGTCTTGAGCCTTGGCGAAAATCATACCCACGTTTTTGTCCCCGCGATGGAGGCGCAGCGCGCAAGTCGCGCTCACACTGTCCAGCGTGTACCAGTAGTCGCCCGCCGGCAACGTGGCCTGGCCCCAGCGAGCCTCGAATGGCAGCGTAAATTTTCCTTGGAGCATCTGTGCACTTGCGTGTCCCGGGTTGAAGCACGCTGCCAACAGTGCCAGCCCCAAGAACCTAAGCAGTGTCGAAATTCGGATCCAGTTCATGGCGTACCCCCTTTATTCTCTTTTGGTTTTCGGGGCAAACTCTGTTGCCCTCACCCTATAAGGCGAAAATGGCGCCCGAAAACTGTCATGGCCCTGGTGTCAATCCGATGTCGCCCACGCGGTCGGAGGAGACGCGTCGGAGGAGACGCGTGGAAAACTGCGGCCAGATGTGATAACTTGCAGTCGGCGGGATTCCCCCCGCGGGCGGTTGCACGATGGATGCGTCAGCCCACGAAATCACGCGCTTGTTGCAGGCTTGGAGCGAAGGAGAGCAGAGCGCGCTGGAGCGCCTCATCCCTCTCGTTTACCAGGAGTTGCACCGGCTGGCCCGCCATTACATGGCGGGCGAGCGGCCCGGCCACACACTTCAGACCACCGCCCTGCTGAACGAGGCGTATCTCCGGCTGGTCGATTCCCCCCATCTAGGCTGGCAGAACCGCGCCCACTTCTTCGCCGTCAGCGCGCAGGTGATGCGGCACATTCTGGTGGATTGGGCCCGTTCTCGGCAGGCCCTGAAGCGAGGTGGCGAAGCGCGGCCGCTGGAGTTGGAGGAAGCGCTGGTGGTGGCGGGTGTGCCGGGCGCGGATTTGGTGGCCCTGGATGATGCCCTAAAAGCCCTGGCGGCATTAGACCCGCGAAAGTGTGAGGTGGTGGAGTTGCGCTTTTTTGGCGGCTTGAGCGTGGAGGAGACGGCGGAAGTACTCAAGGTCTCCCCCGAGACGGTCTTGTGGGACTGGAAGTTCACCAAGAGCTGGCTGCGGCGTGAGCTGAGCAAGGAGAAGCAAGTTGGAGCCTGAGCGTTGGCAGGAAATCGGGCGCTTGTATCACGCCGCTCTAGAGCGTGAAGAGGGGCAGAGGCCCGCCTTCCTGGAGGAGGCCTGCGCCGGCGATGAAGACCTCCGGCGGGAAGTGGAATCGTTGCTGGCTCAAGAGGACGCAGGCGATGGTTTCCTGGAGGCGCCGGCCCTGGAGGTGGCGGCCAGAGCGCTGGCTCAGGATCGAGCCGTGACAGCGGACGCGGCCAGCCAGACGGCTCTGCTGGCCGGCCGAATGATCTCGCATTATCGTGTACTGGAGAAGCTGGGCGGCGGCGGCATGGGCGTGGTCTATAAGGCCGAGGACACCCGCCTGCGCCGCCTGGTGGCATTGAAGTTTCTCAACCCGCCGTCCCCCAGGCCGTCCCAAGGGCGGTTCGAAAGGGCGGTCGAGCACGACCCCCAGGCGCTCGAACGCTTCAAGCGCGAGGCGCGTGCGGCGTCGGCGCTGAGTCATCCCAACATCTGCACCGTCCACGACGTCGATGAATTCGAAGGCCAGCCCTTCATCGTGATGGAGTTGCTCGAAGGGCGCACCCTCAAGCGTCTCATCGAAGCCGGGCCGCTGAAGACCGAACAGCTTCTGGATGTCGGCACTCAGATTGCCGACGCCCTCGACGCGGCGCATGCGAAGGGCATCATCCACCGCGACATCAAGCCAGCAAATATCTTCATCACCACGCGCGGCCAAGTGAAGGTTCTGGATTTTGGTCTGGCGAAATTGGCTCATTACCCAGTCGTCTCGGCCGTGGCCGCGGGCGGGGTGGGCTCTGACTCTCATGGGCAGGATGCCCGTACCATGGGCGCGCCGACCCCCTCCTTCGCCGCGGAAGACCTCACGATCCCGGGCATGGCCATAGGGACGGTTGCCTACATGTCCCCCGAACAGGCGCGCGGCGAGGAACTCGACGCGCGCAGTGACCTGTTCAGCTTCGGAGCCGTGCTTTACGAGATGGCGACCGGTCAGCAGGCTTTCGGCGGTGGCGCCAAGGCGGTTGTCTTCGCCGCACTGCTAACCCAGTCGCCGGTTGCGCTACACGACAACAACCACTTGCTGTCTCCGGAGTTGGAACACATCCTCAACAAGGCGCTGGAGAAGGACCGCGCCATGCGTTACCAATCGGCAGCCGAGCTGCGTGCCGACCTGAAGCGCTTGCAGCGTGACACCGATTCGGGGCGATCGAGGGCTGTCGCGGGCGTCCGCGCCTACGGCCAGGAGGACCGCGCCCGCCGGGCGCGGATTCCCAAGGTCTGGGTGCTTGCAATTGCGGCGATGGCGCTGGTGGGCGCGGCGGTGATGACCACCTATTTCCGCAAGCGTCATATCCCGCCATATCCGCTTACGTCGCAGGACAGCATCGTTCTCGCGGACTTCACCAACACCACCGGGGAAGCGGTCTTTGACGACACCCTGAAGCAGGCGCTGCGTGTGCAACTGGAGCAGTCACCTTTCCTGAACACACTTTCGGAAGAGAAAGTGACCCAGACTCTTGGCTACATGGGACGGCCCCTTGACACCCGGCTGACGGAGGCCCCGGCTCGGGAGGTCTGCCTGCGGACCGGAAGCAAGGCGATGTTACTGAGCTCGATTGCCAGCTTCGGCAGCCATTACGTGATCAGCCTTGACGCGGTGAGCTGCCAGAGTGGGGACTCGCTCGGGATTGAGTTGGCGGAGGCTGACAGTCGCGAGCATGTCCTGCAGGCGCTCGGTGAGGCAGCCACAAAGATGCGGGCCAGACTCGGTGAATCGCTGGCCAGCATCCAGAAATACGACGCACCGGTGGTGCAGGCGACTACGGCCT
>JBEKJO010000302.1:0-2822 GCA_050011195.1 Verrucomicrobiota bacterium
GAGCGCGCGGAAACGGCAGGTTGAGTGCATCCCGGATGCCCGGGCCGAGCCAGAGAAGACAGCGGAGGGCAAAGGGAAGAGTTAAATTTCGTTTTCATGGATTGTAAATTCCGGTCAATCCTGGCGCCACCGACAGGCAAACCGGGCGTTCGGCGGTATCCATAGCAATCGCGCTGACGCAAAAATGCGAATGAGATGAGCAAGCAGCTTTTGGGCCGTCGCAGTTTTGCGAATTGAAGTCCCTGGCCCCTATGAATAAGGCCGATTCCTGGAGCAAACCGGTACGGTAGTGTACGGGAAACTGCCGGGCTGACCGAGCCCAGTTGAGGATGGGGCCACACGTCGCCGGCGCAACCAGGGCTGCGTGCGAAACCCGCGAGGGGAGCCAGTTCTTGTTTTTCATCGCACTTGGCGGTTCGTAATAAGCATTGATTCTTCGCAACTGAGTTTACGCTGGGCAGAAACCGCTACAATCGGGGCAAGGCATGATCCTGTTCCCGGTGAGCTTCCGGATTCCAACCCCAGGGAATCCCCGGGGCCTGGGGCACACCGGGAGTTTGACCCTCGAGGCTGAAATGTCCCGGCCCAAGACAAGGTGAGCGGCCGAAGCTTCTCCCGATAATACCGGGGCAACGTCAGGCACTCGCTTATCCGAAACCGGCGATTGTTGGATCGCCTGCATACCCCTTTTATCGGCGTCCTGCCGCCGAGAGCCAATTCGTCTGATTACGGAATGGTGCCGGGAAAACTACGGAACCTGCGGGGATAGCCCGCGGGAACAATTAGCCCCGAGGCGGGGAGAGTCGGCAACCAAAACCCCTGGCTTAAACAGTGGACGTCTTGCCCCGAATGCTTGCGCGGCAAATCAAAGCTTCGTCCGCAGCGCCGGAACCGCCCAGCTCAACGATTCTGAGGAGCGGCACCACTGGCCGTGTCCGGATCCCCTTCGAGCGAGATCAGCCCGTTGGCAATGGCGTATTTGGTGAGCCCGGCCACGGAGTGGATATTGAGCCGGCGCATGATGCGCTCCCGGTGCGTTTCGATGGTGCGGACGCCGATGCCGAGCCGGTCGGCGATTTCCTTGTTGCTCTGGCCTTCGGCGATGAGGACCAGCACCTCGCGTTCGCGGAGGGTGAGCTGGGCGAAGGGTTCTTTCTTCCCGCCGCTGCTCACGAATTCGTTGAGCGCAGCGCGCGCGATATCCTCGCTGAAGAACGGTTCGCCCTCAGCCACCGACTCAATGGCGCGCAGCACTTCTTCCGGGGGCGCTTCCTTGGAAACATACCCGTGCGCGCCGGCTTGGATGACACGGAAAATGGACTCCTTGTTGTGATGCACCGAGAGGATCAGCACTTTGATCTGCGGCAGCTCCTTGCGCAGCACTTCCGTGACGGCCAATCCGTTCATGCCCGGCATGCTGATGTCCATGAGCACGACATCCGGCAGCAGCTCACGCGTCTTGCGCAGAGCTTCATCACCGTCCGCCGCCTCTCCGACAATCCTCAGTTTTCCGTGCCGGGCAAGGCAGGTTTGCAGTCCCTTCCGGACCACCGGATGGTCATCTGCCACCAATACTTTGATTAACTGTTTTTTCGCGCTCACCGTATCCTTTGTCGGCTGTGAGGCAATGTTGATGCCCCGCTTTGGTCTTCTGCCGCAACATTTAAGCCCATTCCGGTTTAGAAGTAAAGGGGGATTGTGGAGTTGTGGAGTTGGCCAGAGGCTGTGGGGCTGCGCCGTTTCTGAATGGCCGGCTCCCCGGTCGTTACCTGGCCGGCTTGGTGGTATTGAAAGTGGCCTTGTTTGCGTCCCACCATTGTTCCCACTTCCCCGGAGCGTCTTGCGGGTGCACGCGTGTAACACCGTGGCAGTAAAGGAGTTGGGCGGGGCGTGCAGGCGGGATTAAGGAAGAGTTCCAAGATGGGTTTTTCGCTGTTTCGGCCAGTTTTGGACTTTGCCGGTGCCGTAAGGTATGTTGGGTTGCCTATGATCGCGTCCACGGACCAAGCCAAAACCCTCGAGCGCAAGGGCTCCACGCCCAGGATCAAGCATTACACGGGCGAGGTGGTGTACATCTACGCCTTTGACGTAGCGTACGAGATGACACGGCAGCCGGTGCGGGAGTTGCTGGGCCAGCCGGTGGCGCAGTTCGTCGTGGATGCCAGCAAACGCAGTCCGCGGCAGTTGTTCTTTTACCGGCCCCAGATGGTGCGGCTGCCGCTGCTGGAGCGGATCGGACCACGTGGGCCGGTGCGCGTGGAACGGGTGATCAAGCTGCTGCCGGTCGGCGCGATCAGTATCAGCGTCCGGGTGCCGTTCGCGGTGGCGCAAGTGGAGGACCTGGTGTGCTATCACGATCTGCAATTCAGCAACGGCTCGCTGAGCGAGGAGGTGCGGCGCCTGGCGGAAGAGGTGCGGAGCGAATTGGCGGCGCACTACGTCCGGCCAGTGCGCCAGCTTGCGGAGGAAGAGGCCTACACGGTGTTTTGCATCGAATCGCCGCTGCTGACCGAAGAAGGGACGACGGTGGGGGCGGAGAGTTGGTGGCGGGCCAACCGGCGGGCGGTGGCTTCCTTGCTCACGCAAGAGCCGGACCTCGACCATCTCTCGAAGCAGGAGGCGGACGAATCAACGGGCCGTTTCCTGAGCTACTATGAGCGGGACCTGGTGGTGATTGACTGGGACGCGGCGTTGATTATCGATGAGCCGCAGAACCTGGATGAGACGCTCTACGTCATGGAGCTGGCGAACCTGCAATTGGCGGAGCTGGAGGCCTACGACCGCATCCTGGACGACTCGCTGGAGCGGGCCTATCGCGATCT
>JBEKJO010000303.1:0-3601 GCA_050011195.1 Verrucomicrobiota bacterium
ACTCACGAGCCGAGGCCCTGGAGACGTCTCTTGACCGAGACGTGTTGTTGCGTTGCATGGTTAGCCTGTTTCGGATGTGCGTCTTACTTTCGCAATGACCCAATGTCCTATGAGGAATTGAAGGAAAGGAATCAGCAGCAACAAGAGGAGAACAAAATGTTGTTCAAACCGGGCACTGTGTTTTATACCCAATGAGATGAGCGCCAGCGGGTGCGCTGGAAGGGGTCAGCGGTATCCGCCTTGCCCTCGTGCAGCTTCGGTGAACCGCTTGCGGCCCCGGATACACCGCCATACGTTAGGCAGCATCGCGCTATGCAAAAACTTCGTTCCATTCATTTGTATCTGGGGTGCCTGTTTGCGCCGCTTTTGCTGTTTTTCGCCATCTCTGGCATTTGGCAGACGCTTGGCCTGCACTCGCCGGTTTTGGAACGACTATCCACCATTCACACAGAAGTCCGGTTGAAGAACGGAAGCGAGTTGAGCAGTTTTGCCCTCCAGGTTTTTGTGATTGTCATGGCAGTGAGCTTTATCGTTACGACCATTCTTGGAATTGCGATGGCTGTGAAGTTTGGTCGGAGTCGCAAGGCAGCATACTGTTGCTTGGTGTTGGGAGTATTGTTGCCTTTGGTTTTTGTTTTGCTTCGGCTTTTCAAATGACCATGCCTGCCCAATCGGCTCTCCGCGCAGGGCTTCCAGCCGTGGAATGGCGCGTTGCGCCGCGTCGGTGCGAACCCAGCGGGGGTCAATCTGCTCCAGTGCGGCGGCAGCCGCATGGCGGACCGCTGGCTCTGCGTCCGTCAGCGAGAGAACCAGGAGTTCGATGGCCACCGGGCTGCGAATCTCGCCCAGGGCCTGGGCCGCCGCCCGGCGCACATCGCTGTCTGAATCCGCCAGGCGCGCGACCAGCGCCTGCGCTACCCCGGGGTCGCTAATGCGGCCCAAGAATTGGATCGCGGTGAGTCGTACCTCGAAATGCTCATCCGCCAGCAGGGTCAGAAAATGGGTCAGGTGTGCCGGATCGGCCTGTTGTTGGAGGACTTGCGCCGCAGCCAGGCGCACGCGCGCGTCCAGGTCACCAAGGCTGGCGATCAGCAACTTCGGTTCAGGCAACTTGCCAGCAGCAGTCAGACTCTCAAGCGCCTTGCGGCGCGTCTGCGAACTGCTGGACCGCAGACGAATTCTGTCCAACCAAACCATATATGCTCTTACAGGAAACAGGACAGCGGTGTCTTCCCGCTATACACCCTGCCCTGCCCTGAACCGCTTGCTTTCTCGATGCCGCGACCCGCATCCGCAAGCTGAGCGTACTGGGAGCGTGTGGCGGTGCCAGCCGTCGTAGCGGGCAAGGTGTGGGCGAAGTAGTGGCTTGCTGATCTGGCAACCCATTAATGTCCGCCCGTGACCGTGTAACCAGCCCGGCGCAAGTCCTCCGCCAAGTCCTTCGGCCGTACGGCGTTCGAGCGCCTTGCTCCATGCTTCCCGAATGTGGACCCTGGCCGTGTTTGTCGCAATCAGCGCACGGCTTCCGCGGCGGTTGGCTTGCCGGGGAGGTAGATGCTTTCGCAGCCAGGCAGCGTAGGGATCTGGCAGTCGCATGCGAAGCACCACAGGTCCCAGTGGCCGTCGATGTAGTTGCCGTTGGCGGGTAGCGGGCAAGCTTGCGCGTAGAGATACCATTTGCCCTCGATTTGATAGATCGCGGGCGTGGCGACGTGGTAAATCGTGTCGTCGCGATACAAACCTTCCCACTTTGTCTGGAGCACGGCGTCCACATCGGTTTGCGTCCAACCGGTGGCGGGGTGTTGGCTCACCGCAATGACGGGACGCCAGCGTTTGCCCGCCGAGGTGCCGACCTCGACGGAAAGCAAATAGGTGCGACCGGTTTTGGAGACTTGGTGCCACTCGTAGTAGGCACCCGGCGTGGACTTGAAAATCTGGCCCATGCCGCGTGGGTCCTTTTCGTTGTAGTGGCGCACCCAGGTTTTCCCGTCGCGCGAGGTGGCCAGCCGGAGGCCGGGGAGGATACCGTCCTTGCCACGATAGGAGTAATACATGAACCAGTCCCACCGCTGCTCCTTCGCATCCCACTCGCGCAACACCGCCGCCTGCGAGGCCATCGACTCGAAATACGGCGCGGCCAGCTCGGGTGAGAGCACGGGTTCTGCGCCTACGCGCTGGATGGTCGCGGGCGTGATGCCGGAATATCCGTCGGCCCCGGCCCGGCAGACGGCCAGTCCGATGCGGTCCTGAACTGAGGCGGTGGTGCCGGAATAGTAGATGTAGTAGGCGTCCTCTTCCGCGATGTAGAGCACGGCATCGAGCCGGATGCTCCCGGAATCCCAGCCCTGTCTCCCGGGGCTGAACACCGGGTTTTGTGGGTCCTGGTGCCACGTGAAGGGAGCGGACTTGAGTGCCCACGCCTTCCCGATGAAGCACGCGTTCCGGTTCGACGCGGGCACGCCAGAGTAAAACATCACGAGGCGTGCCGGGTCCTTTGGGTTGGGCAGGATGCACGGTTCCTGCACCTGCTGCGACTCCCACGCCGAGGCCGTGCGTTTGATGATGACTTTTCCGCGGATCGGCATCAGTGGAACAACCGCGTTGGCGGCGAAGACCGGGGAGGCCGGGGCGGACAACAGGAGGGCTACGCCGAGGCCGAGAAGGGCTAATCGAATGGGATGGCTGAAGCCGCCGCACTCAAATTTGCTGCGGCTGAACTGGTAGACGATCAGGTCGCTGCCCATCAGGCAGCAAGGATATGCAAAGGCTTGATGAACTGCGACCGCATTTTCCTGCGCCGGTGGCAGCAAAAAGTTGGCTCTTGCCGGGCTGCGATTCGTCGTTACCCGGCAGCCCGGTGTACTCTTCTAAGAGCTGCCGGTAAACCTCTTGGTTCGCTCCACCGTCGCGTCCGTTCGCGTGTGCGTGGCGCGCGTCACGTCGCAATCGTTGACGTCGCGCGTCCACGACGTTGGCACGGCATCAAACCCAAGGCGGTTGGCTGCGCCGATGAGCGCCGTCGCGTGCGCCGGGGTTGCAGCGGCCCGATTCAGCGCCCTCGTACGGCCTGGGCGAAGTTGAGGGCTTGCATCGGAGGGCACGGCGGATAAATTGCTCGCTATGGGCCGCGCCATTGTCAGCATATTCGCAGGATTCATCGTGTTTGGTTTGTGTTCGGTCTGGGGACTCCGGCTGCTTCTTCGAGGTGTTCGTGGAGACATTCTCGACTCAACCGGTATGGAAACAGCCTCGCGGAGTTGGTTCATCGCTGGTGGCATTCTCCTTCAGTTCCCGCTCATCGCCTTCACGCTATTTGCCTGGAAGCAGGGATTTTTTGGCTCTTGAAGGCATAAGACACAGACGGCCTGGCCGAGTGGCCTCCCGAGTCGCACGCGCCTTGGCAGCATATTTACAGCGAGGTCGCCCAACGGTTGGCCATCGCTTGCTCTTTATCAGCCTGCGGCCTCCGTGCGGCCGTTCGTTGCTCACGGATGGGGTGCGCAATGTCATCGGGCGGGCCTTTGGCCGCTGCGGCATCAAGGCCACCGGGCCCCACCTCCTGCGCCAGAGCTGGGCGACCGTCGCGCATCAGCGGGGAACT
>JBEKJO010000304.1:0-2528 GCA_050011195.1 Verrucomicrobiota bacterium
GCCATTGGAACTTACCTGAATCGGTCCATTGACCGTCAGGGTAAACCCTGCCCAGACCAGGCTTTGTGTGGTGCCGCCGGTGCTTGCGCCCAAATCCAGACCAGCCACTGTCGGGCTGACATCCAGGGTGACGCTGTAAGTGCCGGCGACGGTGATCACGGCTGTGTCGTTTGTGCTGGGAACCTGGTTGGGACTCCAGTTGTTGGTGTTGTTCCAGTTTCCACCGCTGGTCTTGGTCCATGTACAAGTGTTCGCCTGGCTGGGAACCACACTGGCCGTGAAGAATGCGACAATCAGTCCAAGACTGAGAAGAATGGTTCTTTTTTTCATAAGCAAACTCACATTTCCCGTTTGGATTCTCGCCCACGACGAGCGTGGGCAGTTTCCGTGATTCTCTTCCGTCGCCACAGGCTTGCAAGCCTTTTTTTTAGTTTTTTCAGTCCGCGCCCGGTTTTGCTCTGGCACAGGGGGGTGTTCCGATGCCTTTTGGGAGCCCAACACCCTTTTTCTCCTGGCTGAGAAGACACCTCCTTTGCGGTAACCGTTGTTTTCATGCGAGTCCTTTCACTTTTCCCTTCATCCGGATGCCGCTGCGGGTAATCTCAGCCGCCTAATCCCTTCCGGAATCGCCCGGAACAACTCTCGCGGAACTCAACCGGTTCAACTCTGGGTGGATACAAACGTGGATGCAACGTCGCCAGCCAATTCCAAGTATTTCCACCAGGTTTTGCCGGGCCAGTGAGAAATCGCTGGGCGGAGGTCCACAGAACCCAAAAGCCTCCACCGACCACCTTTGGCCGGTGGGTTTTTTCACAATTGGCGATCGGCAATTGGCAATTCCCCTATTAGCGTATTAAACAAGGCTAACTCGCAACTACGATTTGATTAACACCGCCCGCCTTCTGGCGGGTTTTCTATTGCACGCATGAAAGCTCGTACATTCCAAGCCAAACGCCGACACCTCATCGTCCGCCTTCTAGTTATCATTGCCGTCGTCCACGTCACCCTCTTCGATTTACAAGTGTGGCGTGCCCGATACGCTTTGTGGAAAGCCAGACTCAGCCTCTAAACCGCCTCCTAAATCACACCTCCAAAATGAAGCTCAAAACATTCCAAAAACAAGACCTGGCTCGGGCTGCCCTCAAAGACGGCCTGATCCTGAGTTAGGACACGGGCCTGGGCAAAACCTGGGCCTTGTATCTGTGGCCGCTGCTCAAGGTCGGCTCCGAGCCAGTGGCCCCTGATCCGAATGGCCGACTGACCGGTCCCAACGAACGCATCCGCCCCAAGGCCCCGGTCCTCATTATCGCTCCGGGCGACCTCCACCAGCAGATCGCCGATGAAGGGCTGACCCATTTCGGCATCCTGCCCCGCAAGCTCGATGCGCAGCAGTCGTTCCTGCGCCTGACTCAAAGGCCCGGCTCGCTGCTGACCAACCTCACCCCCGATGGACGTCCCATTCTCCCGCCGGGCTTCTACATCACCAGTTACACCCAACTGACCACCAACGGCGTTAACAAGCTGCCCGACCCTTATGATTGGGAGCCGCGTGCCCTGCTGGAATGGCTGGCCTTGGGCATTGGCCCACACCAGCCGCCCGTGGACCTGACCCCGGTGCCCGAGCGGCCATCCTTTGCCAACGTCTGCCACTTCTTCGCCTGGCGCGGCTGGCTGTGGCGCGACCCATTCGACCTGCTCAACCTCACCCCGCGCGACACGCTGGCCAACCTGGAGCGGGCGCTCCAGCGCGAGGAATCGGCCCTGGCCTGTTGGGAAGACGAGCGCCAGGCCGAGGCGCAACGCAAACGCCTGTATGCCGCCTATGAGATTCTCAAAAACCTGTGCGGCGACCGGCCTGATCCGCGGTTCAGCGACCTCAACCACCGCCAGCAGGATTTCGTCATCCGGGAATTCTGTGCTGCCAAGATCGCCGAATACTCCGCCAGCAACGGCGCGTACAGGAATTATCCCATCGGCCCGCCGCCTCCCGGCTATGATCCGGCCAAACCCGAAACCGACACCCGCCCCCAGCGCCGTATCAAGTGCGTGTTCTCCCCCTCGTTAGCCGACCTCTGTTACAACGCCTTCGATTGCGTGGTGATTGATGAGGGGGTGAAGATGAAAGGCGAGGAGACCCTGGTTGGCAGGGGCGTCCGCTCGATGACCCCGCGCTACCGCCTGATTCTGACCGCCACCCCCATCAAGAACCGATTGCCCGACATCTTCCGGCTGGCGTGGTGGGCCACCGGCGGCAAGTCCGAGGCCCATGCCCGCTGGCCGTACCGCGATGACGCTTCCGAACGCGCCAAGTTCGCTGAGACGTTTGTGGTCAGCGAGCGCAACCTGACCAAAGAGGCCGAAGCCGCCCAGCAAGGCAAAAAGTCCGGCCGGTTCAGAAAGCTGACGGCCGAGGTTTGCAACGTCCATCGCCTCTGGAAGCTGTTCGGCCCCATTGTGCTGCGCCGCCGCAAACAGGAGGCCGGGGTGGACATCGTGCCCAAGATTCGCAAAGTGATCCGCTGCGAGAT
>JBEKJO010000305.1:0-4279 GCA_050011195.1 Verrucomicrobiota bacterium
CTGATGAGAAACACTCCATCGACGGTTCAGGGCCCCTGCCGCATGAAAGTCAAGGTCTGGGGCAATCATGAGGCGATGAGCAGGGCGGCGGCTGGGTGTATCGCGCGCGAGGTCGGGCGGCGACCGCGCCTGCTGGTTTGTCTGGCCACAGGCTCGACGCCCATTCGCACTTACGAATTGCTGGGCTGCCGGGCGCGACAGGCCCCGGCCCTTTTCAAGCAGGTGCGGGTGTTGAAGTTGGACGAGTGGGCGGGCCTGCCCCTGAACGATCCCGGCTCCAGCGAGGCCTACTTGCAGCAGCGCGTGATCCGGCCCTGGGGAGTTTCCCAACGCGCTCTGGTGGGATTTGTGAGCGATCCGAAGCAGCCGAAATTGGAGTGCCAACGCATCCAGAACTGGCTCGCCCGGCACGGTCCGATTGACCTGTGCGTTCTGGGATTAGGCTCCAACGGCCATCTCGGTTTCAACGAGCCGGGCAGGATGCTTTGCCCGGTCGCCCACCGTGCCCTGCTGTCGCCGCAGACGCGGGCGCACGCCATGGTGTCCCACACCGCGGTCAAACCCGATTACGGTCTGACCTTGGGCATGGCGGAGATTCTCCAAGCCCGGCAGATTCTGCTGCTGGTCAGCGGCGCGCATAAACGGAGAGCGCTCAAACGCCTTTTGCGCGGAGAAATCTCGACCCAATTTCCGGCTTCGCTGCTCTGCCTTCATCCCCGGACCACGCTTCTGTGCGACCGCGAGGCAGCGATGCAGGGGCCGGCGCACATGACATGAATGCCGCAAAAGAACTCAACCCTCAACACGCCACCCGCGCCTTAACCATGAAAGAGCCCGTTCGCGTTGGAATTATCGGATCCCAATTCATATCCGCCATTCATGCGGAGTCTTTGCAGCGGTGCGCCCATGCGGAGGTCGTCGCCGCGGCTTCGCCACAATTGCAACATGTGCGCGCATTCGCCGCCCATTTCAAAATTCCGCAAGTGTTCACCGATTATCGGAAACTCCTGGCGCTGCCCGGGCTTGATCTGGTTGTGGTCGGGGTGCCCAACGACTTGCACTGCCAGGTCGCGCTGGATGCAGCCGCCGCTGGAATACACGTCGTGATGGAGAAGCCGTTGTGCCTGAATTTGGCGGAGGCAGACCGAATGATTGCGGCCTGCAAGAAGGCCAAGGTCAAGCTGATGTATGCCGAAGAGCTTTGTTTCACACCCAAGTACGTTCGTCTCAAACAACTCCTGGATAGCGGCGCGCTGGGCCAACCCACGCTCCTGAAGCAGTCCGAGAAGCATGATGGACCACATGCCGCGCACTTCTGGGACGTCAACCGCTCGGGTGGAGGCGTCACGATGGACATGGGCTGCCACGCGATTGAGTTTTTCCGCTGGATGCTGGGCCGGCCTAAGATCAACACGGTTTACGCGCAGATGAACACACAAGTCCATGGCGGCAAAACGAGCGGTGAGGACAATGCGATACTGATTCTGGAGTTTGAGAACGGGGTCGTCGGGTTGGCCGAGGAAAGTTGGACCAAGCTTGGCGGCATGGACGACCGCGCGGAGGTGCATGGCTCCAAGGGCGTGGCTTACGCGGACTTGCTGCACGGCAATTCCATCCAAACCTATAGCGCCGGGGGCTATGACTACGCGGTGGAAAAAGCCGGTTCCACCAAGGGCTGGAGTTTCACGATTTACGAGGAAGCCTGGAATTACGGTTTTCCCCAGGAGATGGCTCATTTTGTCGATTGTGTCCGGCTGGACCTCCAGCCGCTTGTCACCGGAGAGGATGGACGCTCGCCGCTTACGAGTCGGCCCGCACCGGAAAAAAGGTGAGGCTCCCCTTCCGCACGCGCGCCGCCAAACCGCAAGATTTATGGAAGAAGAAATAACCAGGGATGCATTAACGGCACGAAGAACAAAAGCACCATACACCTACACTATGCAAACTCCGAACATATCCACTCCGGCCAAACGGCGCCTTAACCGACGGGCGTTCCTCGCCTCCTCGGCGGCGGCCAGCGCGTTCATGGTCCTGCCCCGGCATGTGCTTGGAGGCCAGGGCCAAGTCTCGCCCAACAGCAAACTCAACATCGCCGGCATCGGCATTGGAGGCCAAGGCGCCGAGGATTTGAAAGAGCTGAGCAGCCAAAACATTGTCGCCCTCTGCGACGTGGATTGGGACTACGCCGCCAAGACTTTTGCCGAGTACCCCAAGGCCAAACGCTACAAGGATTTCCGGCAGATGCTGGACAAGGAGAAGAGCATCGACGCCGTGGTGGTCGGCACGCCGGACCACCTGCACGCCATTGTCTCGGTGACAGCCATGAAGGCCGGCAAGCACGTCTATTGCGAAAAACCGCTCACCCGCACCGTCTATGAAGCCCGCGCCGTGGCCAAGGTGGCGCGCGAGGCCAAGGTGGCCACGCAGATGGGCAACCAAGGCATGGCGTTCGAGGGAAACCGCCTGATCAACGAATGGATTTGGGACGGCGCCATCGGCCCGGTGCGCGAAGTGCATGTCTGGTCCGATCGCCCCACCCATGCGGGCAAATTGCCTCTGTGGTGGCCGCAAGGCATCGAACGACCCAAGGACACGCCCCCGGTGCCGGCGACGCTGGACTGGGACTTGTGGCTGGGGCCGGCGCCGAGGCGGCCTTATCATCCGGCTTACGTGCCCTTCCGCTGGCGCGGATGGTGGGACTTTGGCTCCGGCGGCCTGGGCGACATGGGCATCCACAACATCGCGCCCATTTTCTCGGTCCTGAAACTTGGGGCGCCCGAGACCATTCAGGGCAGTTCGACGCCGGTTTTTCCCGACACCGTTCCCGTGGCCTGCATGGTGCATTACCAATTCCCGGCTCGAGGCGATATGCCAGCGGTCCGTATGCACTGGTACGACGGCGGACTCCTGCCGGAACGCCCCGCTGAATTGGGGGAAAATGGCGAGTTGAATGCGGAAGATGGGATCTTGTTCGTCGGGGATAAAGGCAAGATGCTGGTGACCGGCTGGGGCGGTGAGCAGCCCCATTTGCTGCCGGAAAGCCGGGACCGGGAATACACGCGACCGCCCAAAACCTTGCCCCGCTCCGTTGGCCACCACCAGGAATGGATCGACGCCTGCAAGACCGGTTCCGCCACCCGCTCGAATTTCGATTTCTCGGGTCCGCTGACCGAAGCGGTGCTGCTGGGCAGCGTTTGCATCCGCAACGGCGGTGGCAAGCTGGACTGGGACAGTGAGAAAATGAAAATCACCAACGACGCCGATGCCAACCAGTATTTGAATTATGAACACAGAGAAGGGTGGCGGTTGTGAGACACACCACTACCCCCAGGCGGGAAGAAATGACACAAAAGTTAAGAACTTGGATTCTATTTTTACTTGGCTTGCTTAGTAGCGTTTCTCTCTTAGTGTTTTCGCTTATTTTTCTTTCCAGCGCAAGACCGTTTTGGCGCACTATTTTGCCTATGCTGCTTGTGTTCTTCGCCTTGTCAACATTCACCTTTGGGAAAGTTTTTAAAAAGGTGATGCAGGAATCGCTTCGTAAGAGGTTGGATGAACAAAAGCAGGCGAAAAACTCAAATTAGGACACTACCGTCAAGCGCCTCCGCTTGCCATTTCTCTCCAACGCGATTACATTACCCTTGATTCCGGTCGGGCGGAGGACCGCTTCCGGCCGTCAAGGCCGGGGGAGGAAAGTCCGAACACCAGAGGGCGCGATGCCGCGTAACTTCGTGTGGGTGCCCAAGCCTCATGACGAAGATACACGCGGGAGGGAGGCGCGAGCCTCCTGACGGACAGTGCCACAGAAAACAAACCGCCCCGCCCGCAAGGGCAGGGTAAGGGTGAAAAGGCGAGGTAAGAGCTCACCGCTTGCCGGGCAACCGGCAAGGCACGGAAAACCCCAGCGGGTGCAAGGCCAAATAGGAAACCCGGAGCGGCCCGCTCACGTTCCGCCACGCGGAACAGGTTTCGGGTATCGGCTGCTGAGACAAATGGTTCTCTCCCCCGATCTTTCGGGGCAGACAGAATTCGGCTTACAGCCCGGCCGGAATCATCTCTTTTTTGGCGCATTCTGGCAGCCCCTCGGACTTAAAACGCAGGATGCTGATTTCCGAGTGAAATATTTTGACGTTAAAAGTTAACATGTTGACTACGAAGAACTTACAATTCATCCACAGCCTAAGTCCGACAAACTGCCAGGAGTCCGGTCCGGCGCGCGGTTTTCTACCCTGGTCTGAGCTTCCGCAGGAACCAGTCGCCGGCCAATCGGGCGACTTTG
>JBEKJO010000306.1:0-3830 GCA_050011195.1 Verrucomicrobiota bacterium
CGTGCCGCTTCCAGCAGTTGCTCTCGCCGCTCCCGCTGAGAAGCGCCCGAGCCGATTTCTTTCACCTGCAGGGCGATCGTCCAACCTCGGCGCGTGGCGTATTCCCGCAGGGCACGGGTCTGCATGGGGATGGTCTGCTGATCCTGGGTCGAAACGCGAGCGTAAAGACCCACGCGGAGTTCGGTTTTGGCCCGTTTTGAGGGGTGGCCAAAAACCCTTGGCGATTTCGGCTTGTGAGAGGCCCGTTTTCCGGCCATTTTCGACTGCCGCTCCGGCCTGGCCGCAGAGGATCGTTTTCGGCCAGGCGAGACATTCTACTCCAGGGAGGGCCTAGGTGGATTCCTTGCTCGTACCGGGTGGCGGAAGGGTCTGGGGGTAGTTCCACGGCATCCAGGCCGCCGGGTTCTTCGCCAATTCCGGGGCGTGTTTCTGCAATTCGATCAGGTAGTCGAAAGGATTGGCGCCATTCAATTCGCACGTGTGGATCAGGCTCATGAACAGGTCGCCGACCTCGGCCCCGTTCTCGGTCTTATAAAATAGGGAGTTTTTGCGATGCAAAATGCATTTCTTCAAGGCCCGCTCGACGATATTCGAGTCGAGCGGCGCACCCGCTTCGCGGAGGAACAGCGTCAGCTGCGGCCAATGGTTCAGGCCGTAGGTGATCGCGGTGCCCAGCCCCGAATTCGGCTCGACTTTCTTTTCCGCGAACTGGGCGAGAAACCAGGCGTGGAGCTTGTCCATGACCGGCTGGCTGTGCTCCTGGTGAAAACGCAACCGCTCCTGGGGCGAAAGACCCCGCTGCTCCGCCTCGGCATCGTAGCGATAGACCTCGCGGAAGCTTTCCAGCACGAACCGGCACTCCGCGGGGAAGTTCGGCGTCACTTCCACGAAGCGCCGCCGGGCGTGGGCATTGCAGTTTCCCCAGAGAATCTCCAACTTCTCCTGGAGCTTCGGCACGTTGCGTGACAAAGCATCCGACATTTGAATCGGCCGCGGCAGTCCCTGAGCCCGCTCGGCGAGCACGCGGGCGAGGTTCTCCCCGGCATGCTTCCGCCCGGTGAAGTAGAGCGCGATGCGCCGTCCCTGGCGGGTGGACACGATCCCGCTGGTAAACAATCCCGTCCGCTCCTTCCCGCCCGACGCTTCCTCCTTCTCCGCGGGCGGTGGGTGCGCTCTCGCCAGCGCCAGGATCTTCATGCCGGTGTCATCGTTATAGAACACTTCGCCTTGCGCTGCCTGGCGGATCAACTCGTCGCCCGCGGGCCGAATGACTTCCGCCATCTCCTCAACGATCTCCCACTGGGTCGAGGCCGGCAGCGGAATTCCCAGACTCCCCTCCAGCCTCTCCAGCCGATCCCAGGGAAAGCCGCTCCCGTATCTCAGCAGGGCGATCATCGCCCGTGCCGTGGCGTCGTATTTCTCCTCGCCCACGCCCGCGGGCGCCTCGGCTTCAAAAATCTCCCCGCACAGGTTGCAGCGCAGCCGCTCCAGCTCATAGACCGTGGCCGCAATCGGCGCCTGCCCCACCACCCGGATGCGCAGGGCGGGTTCCTTCTGTTCGTAAACCTTACCCTTCTGGCACTCCGGACAAGGGTCGCCCGGCTTGAGCGAGCCGTGCGCGATCTTAATCCGGCGCGCGCCCCGATACGCCGCCGCCCCCTTCCGTCCGTGCCCCGGCTTGGGCTTCTCCTTCCCCTTCGGAGGCGAACTGTTCTGGGGAGGGGTTGTGATCCCGGCTTGCTCCAACACCTTGCTCGTCTTCTCCGTGCTCGGCTTGGCCAGCAAGGCGCGCAGTTGGCTGATCGTCGTGTTCTTCTCTCCGATCATTTCGGTCAGGACCCGGAAGGCGCGCCGCGCCGCCTCCAGCTTCTGATAACCCGCCTCGTCCAGGGGTTCCTGGCGCGCCCGCTGCAGCAACGCTTCCCACTCTTGCAGGTTCACCTCGATCACCTCACGTTCCGGCTTCATCCGCCACCTCGGCCAGCAACCGGCGAAAATGCGGCGTCAGCGGATACCCCAACACCTCCTTGATCGAACGGTTGGGCCGCTGGGTGGGACAGTTCTTGCCGCGGCCCGTCGTCCGCCCCATCACCACCCAGTTGGCGGCGCGATAACACGTGCCCCGGTAGCGTTCCGGATCGACGAAGGTCTCGAGAAAATAGAGGGGGTGCCCGTAGATCCGTTCCCAGTCGGCCGCGATGCGGCGCGCCATCTGACCCAGAACGTGCGACGCCAAATGAGGAACGTGAACCCAAGGCAAAATGAGGTAACGAGGATTGTAGGCGAGAAAACGGATATTGCGGCGCCGCGCCTCCGCACTCCAGCCGATAAAGCGATCGCGCGCGCCCAGATGGCGCGGGGCCGAAGACCACGCCAGGCAAAGGTCATTAAACAGCGGCTCGTCGGGCGTGCGCCGCACTTGCTGAAACTCCAACGGCCGCAGCGCTCGCAGCGGTACTTCCAGAGGCGTCGTATCCAGCAGCAGCGGCAACGCAGCCTGGGTGCCGACGGTCGCGCGCCGGGCCAAGGGGTTGCGATGTACATACGTCGCGGAGGGTAGCTCGAGATGCCCGGCCCGGGCCAGTTCCAGCAGCAACCCGCGGCAGACCATGTCGCGCAGGGCGCCGTTGGCCTGTCTCCATCCCCACGCCTCGCACAGCCGCAGCGAGAGCTGCCGCCGGTTGGCGCTCGGATGCTGCGCGATGAGCCCGCGGATGAACTCCACGTCCGCGGCGGTAACCACTCGGCCCCGATAGCGAAATTCTCCTTCCATACCCGGCAGCGTAGCAGAGTCGAAAATAGAACGCAAGGGTCTTGCGCCCTTTTTCTCAACTCACCACGCTCACCGGCCGCCAGGCCGGCGCCGCCTGGGTGGCGCTCGGGTCGCCCGCCGCCAACAACACCTGCAGTTGATGCGCCGCCAGACTCCGCGCCACCTCCTGCGCATTCCGCCCTTCCGGCCACCAGCGAAAACGCCCTTTGGAAAGCCGCTTCTGCGCCAGCCAGAAACCCTGGCCATCATAGACGAGGCAGCGAATTGCCGTGCCGCGTCGGCTACGGAAAACGAACAGCCCGCCGGAAAAAGGATCGGCAGCAAGCTTCTCCTGACACAACCGGGCCAGCGAATCGATGCCTTTGCGGCCATCCACGGGCTCCACCGCCACCAGGATGCGCATCTGCGGTGTGATCTGGATCATGCCTCGCCGTCCCACAACGCCCGGCTCAGCGCCACCAACTCGGCGGTGGCCACACCCTTCAACTCAATCTTCATCCGGCCCCGCGGCCCCTCCAACTCCACCACCGCGCTCGCCGCGCTTCCGGGCCGCGGCGTGATCAACTCCATAAAGGTCGGCGCTGCGGTTGAATCTGTGTGGCGTGGCATCGCTGACTGTACCTCCCTCACAACCTTCTTCTCTTGCCCCAGCGCTTCCGCCCGCTCCTTCAGCTTGCCGTATTCAAGATGCAGAGCTTTCGCCGTGCGATTTATCCCGTGCTCCCGTGCCAGTTCTCCGGCCGCCGCCCATAAAGCATCTGGAAGCGGCACACGGCGAGCATGCGAACCACGCCATCGTTGCAAACGCCCGTAGACCTTCCGCATGTCACGGGGAATATCAGGAATCTCGTTAGCCATCGTCTGTCCTCCTTGCCCCTCCTGGGCAAAAGACAGACATTAGCAATTTCGGTCAGGCGAAATCATGCACGCTCGCCGAAACCTCACGGTTGTTCTGGATATAACAGGAATTTGCGAATTCGCTGAGCTTCCGATAATGGTAACGGAAACCAGCCCAGCTTGATACGTCCGGTCCAGCGCATCGGATTTCCTTCTTTTG
>JBEKJO010000307.1:0-3708 GCA_050011195.1 Verrucomicrobiota bacterium
GGATTGATCAAGGGCGTCACCTCCAGCGTCACGCCAATCTGGAGTTGCTGGATGGAAGAATACCCCCCGTAGGCCCCGCCGCCGTAGTAGCTGGAGGTGGGGTAAGGCTGGGTGGTCCCCACGAAAATGCTGGCCGGCTCATTATGCGAAGTCTGGATGCGGGGGCGCTGCAGTATCCGGGCGCGGCTGTTGGCCGCCGCCGCCGTCACCGCCACGTCCAGGTCCTGATCAAAGGACATCAAGTAACTGAAACCCGAGGGAATACCGCCAGAGGCGTTCGTACCCCCGGAAAGCACGTAGTTGCCGGGGGTCAGGAAGTTGCCGTTGTTGAGGGCCCCCACGCCGGTCCATTGGCCCGAGTTCTGCGGGTGTTGGAGGTAGCTGAAGCCCAGGGAGCGGCTGTCGGTCAGGTCCACCTCGATAATGGCCGCCTCAATCAGCACTTGCGCCAGCACCACGTCCAGCTTGGCGACAATCTCCTTGATCGTCTTCATGTCCTCCTTCGAGGCGTAGATCAGCAGCGAGTTGGTGCGCTCGTCCGAGATGATCTTGGTCTGGCCCAGCACCTGAATCTCTCCCGTCGCGGAGGCGCGCTGGATAATGTTCTGCAGCCGTGACGAAAACGAACTGCCGGGCGCGGCAGTCGGCGTGCCGGCTGCCCCGGGCGGGGTGACCATGCCGGGGGTGGTTTGCCCCGGTTGCCCCGGATAACCGCCCACCCCGCCGGTCGTCCTCATGCCGCTGGCCCGGCTGCCCCGCGTGCCCGTGCTCCCCCCCACCGACGTGCCGCCCCCGCCCGAACTTAAACTGTTGAGCGCGCTGGCAATATCCGCCGCCTTCCCATACTTGATCGGGATGACCTCCGAGACAAACACCGAGGGGATCGCCACGTCGATCTGTTCAATCAACTCCAGCATCCGCTTGATGTTCTCGGTGTAATCCCGCAACACCAGCATCTGGCTGCTGTCTATCGGCAGAATGGCGTTGGGAATCTTCACAAACGGCTGCAACACCGCCACCATTTCGCTCGGCTTGGCGTACTTCAACTGCGCCACGTGCGTCACGTATTGGCCCAACTCGGGCAGTTGCGCCGCGCTGTTGGTGTTGAAACGCGCCCCGGCAGTGTTGCCCTGCGCCTCGGGCATCGCCTTCACGAACTTGTCGCCCATGTTAATCATCGTGATGCCATTCAACGCCAGCACTGCTTCCAGGGCCTGGATGCCTTCCCGCACCGTAAGCTGCCCGCGCGTGGTCAGGGTGATGGTGGGGGCCGGCAAGGTCGAGGGGCGCAAAATGGTGCGGTTGACCATCATGCTATAGATGTCCAGCACCTGGGACAGGTCGGCGGACCGGAAGTCAATCATGCCCTGGGGCAGCGGTTCCTCGAGCGCAGAACAGGTCGGCGGACCGGAAGTCAATCATGCCCTGGGGCAGCGGTTCCTCGAGCGCAGAGTCGGCGGCGGCCGGCAGAGGGGTGACGGCGTTGGTCGGGCTGACTGGCGCCACCGTTCCAGGAGGGGCCACAACCGGCGCGAACGGCTTGCGGCGGAGCGCACGCGGATCGACCCCTGGCCCCGGCGGCGCAGGCGGAATGCCGGGCGGAATGCCAGGCGGTCCGGCGCCGGGGGGACCGGCGTTCGGGGAGATGGTGGAGCCGGTCGCGCTGCTGGCCAGCAGCGTGGTCGCTTGGGCAGGCCCTCCGGCGTCGGCCAATGGTCCGGCTTGCGGTTGCGCATTATTGGCGCTGCCGGTCGCGGACGCGAGGCTGCTGTCAGGGGCAGGATTGTTGCCCGGACCCATGACCGGCGGGAGCGCGACGCCGGGAAGACCTTCGGTGACGACCGTATTTGTCGCCGTGATGGTGGTTGAAGCATTAGTGCCGCTCGAACCCGGCTGGCCGGGCGTGCCGGTGAAAGGGCCGCCGCCGGCGACTCCGTTGGCGCCGCCGACCGCCCCGCAGCCCGAGAAGGCGCAATTCACCACGGTGGCGCCGGCAAGGTTGTAGAGGCAGCCGCCAACAGCGTTACCCCCGTTGCCGCCATTGCCGCCGATATAATTGCCGGAGCCGCCATTGCCGCCGTTGCCGCCGGTGACTGCGTCGTTAGAGAAGACGCAACTGATCAACTGGCCGCCGCCCAGCAGGCAAACGCCGCCGCCGAAGCTGTTGCCGCCGGGCGCACCGTTCACGCCGTAGCCGCCGCCGGCCTCGCCCGCGGCGGCGCTGCTTCCACCCTGGGCGGTGTTGCCGGAGAAGGTGTTGGTGAGCATGACCGCGCTGTTCACGCTGTAAACCGCCGCGCCGGATCCCTCCGCCCCTGCGCCGCCGGTGCCGGGATAACCGGAAAAGGCGCCCGCGCCGTTAGTACCGCCGCTGCCGCCGCTGCCGCCGGTGACGGTGTTGGCGGAGAAGGTGCAGTTGTTCAGCGAAAGGCTGCTTCCCGCGCCGCTGTAAATGGCGCCGCCATAAGCGAGAGCGCCATTGCCGCCGTTGCCGCCGTTGCCGCCATAATAGCCGCCGCTGCCGCCATTGCCGCCGCTGCCGCCACTGCCGCCGATAGCGGTGTTGTTCGTGAACTGGCAATTATTAGTGGCTATCAGGGCGCCGAGGTTGTAAATCGCTCCTCCCACACCCGGCTGCCCGTCTGATGCGCCGCTGCCGTACTTTCCGTAATTCGGATCACTGTTGCCATCCGTGCCATTGCTGCCGTTGGCGCCGACGGCGCTGTTGCCTGCGACAACGCAATTGTTCAGCACGACCGTCCCGCCGTTGTTGTAAATGGCCCCGCCGCGGTCGCTACTCCCGCCCTGCAAAGTCAGGTTGCTGAGGGTTAAGCTGCCGCCGGGCTGCACGATGAAAAGCCGGACTTGGCTGCTGCCGGTCAGTAGTACATTCGTTTCTGCCAGGATCGTGACATTGGTAGCGATAATGATCGTGTCCGATACGACCAGTGTGGGACAATTCGTGAGCATCACGGTGCCACCGTTCGTGACCGCCATCAAGATGTCACCGTACTGCGGACAGTCGTTGGTCAGGAGAACGTCAACGGTGAAAGGCTGGGCCGCGCTCAGTAAGGTAACCGCCTCCGTGACGATCACATTCATGGAATAGACGACGCCAGCCTGTCCCTCGGCAGGCGTCCAGGTAAAGACACCGGTGTTTGGATCAATGCTCGCGCCGTCAGCCAGACTATTTGCGTCGAGAGTAAATGAGAGCGGATTAGTTGAACCGTCCGTGTTCGTCGCAGTGGCCTTAAAGGTGAGGAGCGTGTTTTCGGCGATGGTGTAGTCGCTAATGGGGGCGAGGTAGGGCGCGTTACTAGGCGTGACGCTGCTTAAGACGTTCACTATGAAACTCACAGAATTGGACGTTATGTGGTAGGCTTCATAGGCCCACACTGTGAAGTTCGTGCTCGTCCCCGCCAGACTGGTGTCGGGCGTCCAACTGAAATGGCCATCACTCGTAATAGTTGCATCTCCGGGCCAATTTGTTGGGGGGTTAGGAGGCGGGAAGAAAACCACCGGGTCTCCTAAGGGGAAGTTGACGGTTTCAGTATTCGAGATCGCTAAGGTGAGCGGTATGCCGGCTGCAGCGTTCGTCGGGTTGATGGGGATGGGGTTGAGCGCAAAATAATACGTGGAGGATTGGCCGCGGACCTGCGGCGGCACTCCAATTGACAGCCCGCCGAGGAGAAGGAGCATCGGGATGGA
>JBEKJO010000308.1:0-3462 GCA_050011195.1 Verrucomicrobiota bacterium
TTCGGCGCGTTCAAGCGCGCCCTTGATGCCTTGGCGCAAGACGAGAAGCGCGATCCGTACAAGCTGTTGTTTGATTCATCCTGATTTTCACCCCAAACCCGCCATCACTGAGGGATTACAAAGAAAATGCGATTTCATTTGAATAACGGACAAACCTGTGCTAACAAGTGCGGGCTTGTCAGGCGCCTCTTTCAGTGGCAAGGTGGAGGTGCGATGAAGACCGACCTTCTGAAACGAATTACGATTGAGCCTGGGAAATGCGGCGGCCGGCCCTGCATTCGGGGCATGAGAATTCGCGTTACAGACATTCTACAACTCCTCAGCGCCGGGGCGCCTTACGAGGAGATTCTGGAGGACTATCCCGATCTTCAGCGTGATGACATTCTGGCCGCCATGGAGTATGCGGCCCACCAGACGGACCACATGGTGTTGCCGGCGGTGTGAAGTTTCTGGTGGACCATCAGTTGCCGGTGGCGCTGGCCCGGTTCATCGCCACGCAGGGCCATCAGGCGGAGCACGTCCGGGATTTGGGATTAAAGGAGGCCGATGACACGGCAATCTGGCAGCGCGCAAGCGCACACGACCTGGTCATCGTCAGCAAAGACGAAGATTTCACGTTCCTTGCCGGTGTTCCGGGCGGGGCTGGCAAGCTGGTTTGGGTGCGGATCGGCAATTGCCGGAAGCAGGTGTTGTTGGAGGCTTTTCGAGTTCAACTCCCTCGTATCGTGTCGGAACTTGAAGCCGGGAGCCAGATCGTCGAACTCCGCTGACTGGGCCGGATACGGCAGCCGTGGTCGGGGCGCTGGAAAGGTGCGGGCAGGCTGGAACAAGGGGGCCTGCCCGCTGGAAGGCAGGGGCCGCATGGTGCCGTCAGGCCGGCCCGGGCTGGAGGTTGGATCAGCTCTGGGCCTCTGCTTTGGGAGCCATGCTTTGCCTTGCTGTTACGGCGGCCTACTGCTGATACAGCCGGTAGAATTGGCTGCCTCCAGAAATCGCGTTCGTGACCGTGTATTGGAAGCCGACGATAGCCGGCACGTTCGTAGCGGGCGCCCATGAGTTTGTCCCGGTGAGGCTGGCGCTGGTTTCGAGCGCATAACCGTTCGCCGAGACGGGCCACGAAATCACCAGATTCGTGCCCGATGCCTGTGCCTGCAGCGATGGGGCCGGCATAGCGTAGAACTGGAAATTGCTTATCGTTAGCGACGCATTCGTGGAAGTGCCGCCGACGATGCCGAGGAATAGCTCCACCTGCTGCCCCGCGTACTGTGACACCTC
This sequence comes from Verrucomicrobiota bacterium, assembly GCA_050011195.1. Lineage (GTDB taxonomy): Bacteria > Verrucomicrobiota > Verrucomicrobiia > Limisphaerales > UBA8199 > PALSA-1440. The sequence continues at coordinate 1,276 of JBEKJO010000308.1, forward strand.
AATCGGCCCGCTATTCATGTCCACGTTGGTCTGGATGAGGTTTGAGGCCAGCGACAGGATGTTCGTGCCATCGAGCGCCGCCGCGAAGGAATCCTGCGCGCCGTTGCCCTGGAGCATGAAGTCGAACGACATCAAGACCGCGTTGGACGGTATCGTCACCGGTATCCAGGCGCAGGCCGGCGTATTAGTGCTCGGGGAACCGTCAAGCGGGTGAGGCACGTTTTCGGAAACGCCGCTGCCGCCCTGCGTCACCAGGTTGATGATTGCCTCGACTCCACTGGTCTCCTCGCCCGAGACCATTTGCCCGGCCACGAGACCGACGGCAGGGTCAATCAATTGCACGGCTGTAAACCCGAGCGTCAGCCGGTCGGAGATGTGGTATCCCTGCCACCGCTGAGTGAGCAGGTTGGTCGCGGAAGCCCAGTTTGTTGTTACCAAGACCGATTGGTGATATTGGTCATCAGTGGCCGGTTGGAGATAGACGGTGCCGGGCGCCGGCGGGGCGATAAGGCCCCCTTCCTCAAATGACCAGCGGAAACCCATCACGCATGAAAGGAGGTGGCATCTGTGATCAGGCCGGCAATCGAGAACTCGGCTGTGGGCAAACCGTAACTGAGGATCACGTTAGCCGCTTGCGGGTGGAGTTGGCCAACCAGGCTCACGTAGTTGTCCGCCCAATCAAAGTTTGACGGCAGAGGCTGATAGATAGTCTGGGAGGCGGAAGGCATGGACCACAGCGCGAGCGCAAACAGGTCAAGGCAGCCAACGTCTGTCCCTATCTCCGCCTCATCCAACAGCGTCATCTCCGTATTCATCCAGGAGTATCCGTTGGCATGAAGATAGTTCGCTGCCGCGGCATTAACCATCGTGCCAAAGCTGTGGCCAATGAAATGAATGTGGTGGCCGTAACCAGGGCCGAGCGCTGCCAGCAAAGCTTGCCCCAAAGCGGCTCCTTGTGTCGGGGTCTGCCCAGCCGCCAAGCCAGGCTTGCACGGGAATGACATCGCTGCACAACTCCAGTCCCATCCAACGATGTTGTTGGTCGCACCAAAACCTTGGGTGACCAGTGCCCCGGCCATGTCCGCGGGCCACCCCTGAATCCCGCCGGTCAACCCGAACGGCCCTACGGACGGTATCCACCCGTGCGTCAAGATAATCGTGTCCTTGGCCGGACTAGGCACGCCGGTAGCCGTAAATGCTCCGTCCACAAAAGTCTTAAGCTGCAAAGGCGAGGTTGGACACGCGACCGCCGATGTGGTCTCGTCAACGGTTGGTGTGAGGCTGGTCTGCACCAGAACCATGGGCTGGGTAACCGTCAACTGGGCGGGGGCGCTCACGACCGAACCGTAGGCGTTCCCCACAACCACGGAATAGGCGCCTGCCTCTGTGGAACTCACAAAGTCCAGAGTCAGCGTTTGGCTGGTCGCGCCGGGGATGTTCGCGCCGTTGAAGAGCCATTGGTAGGACAACTGGCCCGTGCCGGTGGCTGTCACGCTGAAGCTGACGGTGGCTCCGGCGTTTGCGACCTGGCTCTGCGGCGGCACGGTGATGGTTACGCCCACCCCGCCGGAAGCCACGCGGCCCTTCCGAATCGCGTTGTTGTAAGTGTCCGCCACGTAAAGGTTGCCCGCGCCGTCAACCGCAATCCCATAGGGATTGTCAAAGATGGCGGAACTGCCGACGCCGTCGGCTCCGCTCGTAATGCCGGCCACGCCACCAATGGTCGTGACTACCCCGGTCGGGGTCACCTTCCGAATCGTGGAGTTGCTGTAGTCCGCCACGAACACGTTGCCCGTGCCGTCCACTGCCGCGCCGTTAGGATTGTTAAACCGTGCCGCGCTACCCGTGCCATCGGCGCTGCCGGAATTCCCCGCGCTGCCCGCCAGCGTTGTCACTACCCCCGCCGCGCTCACCTTCCGGATCGTGTCGTTGCCCGAGTCCGCCACGAACAAGTTCCCCGCGCTGTCCACCGTCACGCCAGAAGGCCAGTAAAACCGCGCCGCACTGCCCGTGCCATCCGCACTGCCAGAATTCCCCGCGCTGCCTGCCAGGGTTGTCACCACTCCTGCGGGCGTTACCTTCCGAATCGTGGAGTTGCCCTCGTCCGCCACGAACACGTTGCCTGTGCTGTCCACCGCCACGCCGGCAGGAAAGTTAAACAGCGCCGCGCTGCCCGTGCCATCGTTC
>JBEKJO010000309.1:0-2697 GCA_050011195.1 Verrucomicrobiota bacterium
CAATGCCGTATAGGAATTCAGGCATAGATTTGGCCAACGGAGTATTGGACAAGTCCGTTACGATAGGAGTTCTTGCGCAATCGTGGCCAACTGCTCACTGGCTGGCGCAACGCTCGCGGACAGGATCGTTGCCGTCGCTTGGGGATGGCCATATCCGCGATTTGGCGCAAGGAACGGCGGATGACCAATCGCACCTGCGCCGGGGTCAGCAAGTCCGCAGATACCTCCAAGAATTGCCACAACCCTTGCACCACTTGCAGGGTCTTCATAAAACTGATCCGCAGCACCCCGAGAGCGCCCACCGTGGCGGCCTCGATGCGGCAATCCACCAACACCGCATAGGCCAGGATCAGCGCGGCGATCTCTTGCATGGCCGTCAAGGGCGTGTGGCTCTGCAAACACGGGGTCGAACGCATATCCACTTTCCACTCCTTGTAAAAGACCTCTTGCTCCCAGCGCCGGGCATACAAGGCCAGCCACTCAGCCGCCGGGCACCGGCGCCAGTCCAGCAAACTGGTCCACAAGCGCCCCGGGGTTGCCAACCCGCGCCCGCCGCGCTGCCCCCGGCCCAGAATCTCGCGTACCAGGCGCCTCGTCTTGCCCGAGCCAATTTCCACCAACGCGCTGCCGTCGGGATAGACCTCCAGCAAACGCCGCGTGAGATTCTTTTTGACCCGCACCAGGAAATGCCGCTCTTTGTCCGTCGGCAAACCGACCAACAGTTCGGGCACCCCGTAATAGCGGTCGTTGATCAGCAGGCTCTTCTCCGGTTGGGCCGACAACACCCGCTTGGCCAGCACCATCTCCGATTCGCCTTTGGCCCCCAGCGCCGCCGCCAGCGGGTTGTGCAGTCCCAGTTCCACCATAACCGCGACGCCAACCTTCGGGAATGCCGCCCGCCCCCGCCGACTCCGCGCCTTGCGCATTTGCTTTTTGTTTTGAGGCGTGTGGGTGACCGAAAACAAACTGCCCTCCACACCGCACAAACGCAGCCCCTGATAAAACGCTTCCGGATGTCGTGTCAGCTCGCCCTTGGGGCGGAGCGTGGCGTCCATCATCTGTTCGAACACCGCAATGGGCAACAGCGCTCGCCGCTGGGCCAGAGCCCCGTCGGTAATGGTCTTGCCGGTGAGTTGTTTCACCTGTTGGACCAGTGTGCCAGCCTGCGCCACCACAGGGAAGATCAAGCCTTGGATCAATTCCCACGCACTGACCACGGGAGGACAGCGACGACGCACCCGCGCAGGGGATCAACTCTGTGAACAGAGACTTGAAGGTAGCTACCGGGACGATAGTACTGTTTCGCATCCCCAGTGTAGTGTGCCATTTTGGCACATAGTACAAGGAAAACTAATTGGCATACCCTGTGTCACAGTCCTGTCTCACTCCTTTCTTCGATGAATTCCTACACGGCATTGAGATATTCGATGCGTAGCTGTTCCTGATCAACGGAACCGGTGATGTAGGCCAGAAGGCGCTTCCAATTCATCCCAACCAATTGGACCAACAACCACCTCCGCAATCAATCCGGACATTACCAAAACTACCGGCAAAGCAACACGTTCGAGTTTTTTGACCATACGATAGCGAATCAAGGGGAGAATGAAAGCTGAATGTGATTTATGATCTCCGCGGAAGTAATTCAATCGGTTTTCGAGGAAGTTGTGATGACCGAAAACAAGCCATCCGCTCGCGCTTGCAACGGTGCCAGTCAAACGCAGGCTAATTTTCCCGTTCCAAGTCCAGAATGCTCCATTTTTTGCGGTGACACTAACTGTAGCGCGCCTCTTTTCTTATGGCGCGAAGAGGCAAATGCGTTTAATTTACCGGGATGCAAACTTGCCGGCACCGTATATGCCTTTCTGTAGCCTTGGTGTCTTTTGTCACGGGATCCCTGGCTCAACCATCAATCAATACCCTCTATCCACCAACTTTAAGCGACCGCGCGGGCGACCATGTGGCTTACCTGGTTTCAGCAACGGCAAGCAGCGGCGCTCTCAGCTACGCTTGGCATCAAACCGGCAATTCGTTTGTCCTCTCCACGTCCAATTTCCTCGTGCTCACGAATATCCAACTCACCAACGCGGGCACATACTATGTAGTGGTCACGGACGCGAGGGGTTCGACGCAATCATCCAATGTCACCCTCAACGTTCTTCCAACCGGCGCGCTGCAGCTTTACTCAACCAATCTCATCCTGGCGCGCGTCGGGGACGGCGCCCAGCCCTTGAGCGGCGCGACCGGCAACACACTTTACCTCGACCAATACACCACCAACGGAACTTATATTAACACCATTCAGGTTCCCGACGAGGGCCTCGGCGAGCCTTACGGCACGGGCAGCGCGAATAGCGCCGAGTTGCCCGTGGGCAGTTCATCGCTGCTGATCGCGGGCGGCAATGTGTCTCCGGGAAATGACGCCCCGTACGAAGCCTTCCTTGCCCGCGCCCCAAATGGCCTGAGCATTAGCTTCGGCGGATATTGTCAAGCCTATCCTTTCCAGGGCAGCGATGTCAGCGCCGAACCTGGCGGGAACGGCGGCAACGACTGGCGCGGCATCGCGACGGTGGATTCGTTTGGCTATTACTCGCTGGTGTGGACGAACAGCGGATTGTACAGCGGCGGCAACCACCAGTTTCACGGCGCGGTGGATATCGACGGCAACGCCACCAATTATTACACCGCCGGTGAAGCCGG